>JAQBNS010000052.1 GCA_028288405.1 Chitinophagaceae bacterium | reverse complement strand
CGTAACACCGGACTTATTTGAAGAACACTTAAAATACATTGCCGCCCGTTATGAAACCTTTACCTACAGGGAAGCCCACAACTATGTGAAGACTCATGGCAAGCTACCTCCCAATAGTTTATTGATTACATTCGATGACGGGTATTACGATAATTATAAAGTGGTTTTTCCATTACTTAAAAAGTATGAACTGAAAGCTACTTTTTTTATCAATACTTTATTTATCCCAACGGGAACTCGACAACAACATACCGACTTTGAAGTAGGTGAGTTGGCAAATAGTAAAGCATTGCTTCGCTACTATGCTACCGGCGATGGCTCCAGCGATCAGTACATGACGAGCGCTGAAATGAAGGAAATGGTAGCTTCTGGCTTGTGTGACTTTCAGGCACACACGCATACCCATGCACCGGTTTTTATTTCCACTGAGTTGACAGGTTTTAGAAGCGGTGAACATTCAGACTCATCTCCCATTCATTTATACCAGGGTAAAGTAGAAGAGGGTTATCCGGTATTCAAAAGCAGGAGTAACATGGTGACGGCCGGTTATAAGCTGGACTTGACTGCGGCTAAAGAGTTTGCAATGCAGTGGAGAAAGCATTGGAAAGATTTGCCTCCGGCAGAGGCATTAGCAAAAGGAAAAGCTTATATCACACAGCATTCTTTGCTTACAGCTTATTCAGAACAAGAGGCAAAAGAAAGAGTGATTAGAGAGATTCAAACTAATAAAGAACAGCTGCAGCACATCACAGGAAAAGAAGTCAATTTTTTCGCCTGGACCTGGGGACATCAATCTGCTTGGGGCAGAGACATCATGCGTCAGCAAGGAATCGCGGGTTTTGTTTCTACCCGAAAAGGAGGAATAGGATTGAAGCCGGATTGGATGAATTTGAAACGGGTAGAGTTAAGAGATCCGTCGATGAAGAAGTTAAAACGTCTGCTCTCAATTACATCGAACAGTTTCACATCTTGGATTTATTCGTTGGTCAGCTGATCTTGAGAGAACAGAGAGCTGAAAACAGAGAACAGAGAACAGAATTTTTCCAGTTTTCAGTTCTCTGTTTTCAGCTCTCTCGCCTCCATCATTTTCAACTTCATATACTTTAAAAAAACATAGTTTGCACTTTGCTTGGCAATCGTGTAACCGTGGTATCCATCGAGTATACCGAGCTTGATGATATAATCTCTGAAAAAACTAAAGCAGGGAGCGATGAAAAGTTTAATGAAACTGGCTTTTTTCCCACGCTTGAACATATCCTCTGCGTGCAGGGAAGTATAGTGATTAATTTTTTCGATGTATTCTTTCAGGTTGCTGATCGTATAGTGATGAATATATCCCTTCTTCAATTTTCCTAGCGTCGCAGTGGCAGGAATGATCAGCTTTTCATGGATATCACCTTCCCATTTCACCAGGGTTTTATCGAAGATGCGAATGTGTGATTCAGGATACCAGGCGCCGTGTCTGATCCATTTGCCGCAGAAGTTGGTAAGGAAAGGCAAATCATAAGCCTGGTGAGCAGGTTGCTTCATCAATTCAGCAATGGCCTGCTGCATGTCTTTTGACAATTCTTCGTCACCATCAATGGATAAGATATAATTATATTTCGCTAAACTATTACCATAGTTTTTGGCAGAAGAAAATCCCTGCCATGCTTTTACTTCAAATGTAACCGGAAATTGTTTGCATACACCTGCCGTATTGTCTGTACTTCCTGAGTCAATGATGATAATATCATCCGTAAGAGGCAACAGCGATTGAATACATCGCGCAATGTGTGATTCTTCATTTTTGGTAATGATGACAGCGGAAATCATAGTTGTAAGTGATAAGTTGTAAGTGGTAAGTAGGTTTACCTTCAACTTAGTACAAAGTAACGCATAATTAATATGGCGTGAAAATGGATTAGATTTTTTGACTTACCACTTACAACTTACCACTTACCACTTAAAAAACAAAACCCCGGTTCATCACCGGGGTTTGTTATTTTATAGTATCAGATAGCACAACTATTAATATCTGTATTCATCAGACTTAAATGGTCCTTCTACTGAAACGTTGATGTATTTTGCTTGTTCCGCATTCAATACATCTAGTTCTACACCAATCTTAGCCAAGTGCAAACGAGCTACTTTTTCATCCAGGTGACGAGGAAGAACGTATACTTTGTTTTCGTATTTGGCAGAATTTTTCCAAAGTTCCAATTGAGCCAATACCTGGTTGGAGAAAGAGTTGGACATAACAAATGACGGGTGACCAGTGGCACAACCTAAGTTTACCAAACGACCTTCGGCCAATACGATAAGGTCTTTACCGTTGATGGTGTATTTGTCTACCTGAGGTTTGATGTTCACTTTGCTCTTGCCATGTGTTTTGTTCAACCATGCCATGTCAATTTCTGTATCGAAGTGACCGATGTTACAAACGATCGCTTTGTCTTTCATGTTTTCGAAATGACGACCTACTACGATGTCTTTGTTACCAGTAGTAGTCACAATGATATCAGCGCGTTTTACCGCATCGTCCATCTTTCTTACTTCAAAACCGTCCATTGCTGCTTGTAGAGCACAGATCGGATCGATTTCAGTAACGATGACACGAGCACCGGCACCTGCCAATGAAGCAGCAGATCCTTTTCCTACATCACCATAACCGGCTACTACCGCTACTTTACCAGCCATCATGATGTCTGTGGCACGACGGATACTGTCTACTAAAGATTCTTTGCAACCGTATTTGTTGTCAAATTTAGATTTAGTTACCGCATCGTTGATGTTGATCGCAGGAAGAGTCAAGGTACCTGCTCTTTCTCTGTCTTTCAAACGCAATACACCTGTTGTTGTTTCTTCAGAGATTCCTTTGATGTCTTTTGCCAATTCAGGAAAACGATCCAATACCATGTTGGTCAAATCACCGCCATCGTCCAAAATCATGTTCAATGGTTTTCTATCCGGACCGAAGTATAATGTTTTTTCGATGCACCAGTCAAACTCTTCTTCGTTCAAACCTTTCCAGGCATACACAGAAATACCAGCAGCAGCAATTGCAGCAGCAGCGTGATCTTGAGTAGAGAAAATATTGCAAGAAGACCAGGTTACTTCCGCTCCAAGTTCAACTAATGTTTCTATCAATACAGCAGTTTGGATGGTCATGTGTAGACAACCCGCCACACGAGCACCTTTCAATGGTTTTGAAGGTCCGAATTCCTGACGGATGGACATCAAACCTGGCATTTCAGCTTCTGCCAATTCAATTTCTTTTCTTCCCCATTCAGCCAGGGACATGTCTTTTACTTTGTGTTTCACAAATGTGTCAACCATAATGTCTTGTAGATTAGATGTGTTATCCATACTTTAGGGGGGTAAATATACTGCTTTTTTTATTAGATAGCATTATTTACGTAACAACTAATCCACCGGATGGTTGAGAAATTGGACACTTTTTATTTCGAACCGTTCAATACCTTCATTTGTTTCCAATATTAACAGACCTTGTTCGTCTACCCCTTTAAGGGTAGCAATAAAGGGATCGGCTGCAGCTTGATACCAGCGTTGCTGATGGAGTCCCCATAGTGTGGCGTCATAGACCTTATGGATGGTTTGTATTTCGGCCGTATTCAAGGACTCAAAGTTCAACGACAGATTTTCATCGAGGTATTGCAACAGACTATTCAATAATTCATACCGGTCTATTGTCCGATGGAAGGCTATGGAAAGAGAGGAAGCGGTAGGGAACTCAAAAGTTTGCTGATTTACATTGAGCCCAATGCCTACAACAGAGGAGGAAATGTAGCCTCGGGATAAAGAGTTTTCGAGCAGAAGGCCCGCAATTTTCTTTCCGTTGAGGTATACATCATTTGGCCACTTGATGTGGAAGGTATCCGGAGGATTTGAAAAATATGTCCTGAAAAAGCCTAATAAATGGATAGAAAGTGCTTTATTGAACAGAAACTGACTGGCCAGTGGCAGTTGAGAAAGTCGGAGTACGATGCTAAATGTTAGATTTTGCCCCGGCTCAGAGACCCAGCTTGTTCCCTGTTGACCTCTGCCTTTGGTTTGGTTTTCTGCAAAGATTACCATTCCACTTTTGCAAAGCCCGCTACTGTTAAGGGTTTTCGCAAGATCATTAGTAGAGTGACAGGTTGTCAGGTATAAGAACTGTTTGCCTATATATTGTGTATTGGCAGAATAATTGTACAAGATTTCGTAATTTTACGAGCTAAATTAACCTGAATAAATAACATTGAAAGCTAAAGTTACGACGAAAGTCAAAAGTAAAAAGTCCGCGAAAGAAGATACCCTGAAAAATTTAGTGGTATTGGGTATGCAGGATAAAAAAGCGCAGGATATCGCCGTGATTGATCTAAGGTCTCATAAGAATGCTATCGCAGATTTTTTTGTGGTATGTTCAGGTACTTCCAATACACATGTAGAATCTATCGCAGATTCTATCGACCACATGGTGTATAAAGAATCCAAAGAGTCGCCAAGACATACGGAAGGTTATGATACCGCCGAATGGGTATTGGTAGATTATGTAGATGTAGTGGCGCATGTTTTTCAAAAAAGCAAAAGAGGACATTATGCCTTGGAAGATTTGTGGGGCGATGCAGAAATAGAGTATATTAAAGAATTAGAATAAAGAAGCGTAAGATTAAGAGTAGAAAAGGAGTCATATGACAGAGCAACCAAAGAAAAAAAATAAAAAAATTATGCCTGGTCCCAATCCTAAATCAAATGCACAAATCTGGATGATTGTTTCGCTGATGGCAATGGTTTTTGCTATCGCTTATTTCTCCCGCACAGGCGGAGTGAAAGAGATCACAAAGAAAGAATTTGAAAAAGCATACCTAAAACATGATGTACAAAAAATTCTGATTGTTAATGGTACAACTGTTGAAGTGACTTTAAATAAAGAAGCAGTTGAAAGCAAACGATACGAAGGAGTGTCTGATACTAAAACCCCTTTTGGTACTCAGGGTCCGCACATGCAATTTGAAGTAAGTTCTGCAGAGAGCTTTGAAACGTATTTCGATAAAGTAAATACAACCAATAAAGTTGCGGAAGAAAATCGTGTGGGAATAGACGTTGAAAATAACCGCAGTGAGATGTCTAATCAACTCATCAGCTGGGGTATTTTGATCTTATTGTTTGTTGGTTTCTGGTATTTCATGCGACGCATGGCTTCAGGCGGAGCGGGTGGACAGATTTTCAACATCGGTAAATCTAAAGCCGCGTTATTTGATGCAGACAATAAAGTAAAAATTACATTTGCTGATGTGGCGGGTTTGGATGAAGCGAAAGAGGAAATCAAAGAAATTGTAGAGTTCTTAAGAACACCTTCTAAGTTTACAAAGTTAGGTGGCAAAATTCCAAAAGGTGCATTGCTTGTAGGTTCACCGGGGACGGGTAAAACCCTATTGGCAAAAGCAGTGGCAGGTGAAGCAGGTGTTCCATTCTTCTCTTTGTCAGGTTCTGACTTCGTGGAAATGTTTGTCGGAGTAGGTGCTGCACGTGTAAGAGATTTATTTAAACAAGCGAAAGAGAAAGCGCCGTGTATCATCTTCATTGATGAGATTGATGCGATCGGTCGTTCAAGAGGTAAAGGTGCAATGCCTGGTGGAAACGATGAAAGAGAAAATACATTGAACTCTCTATTGGTAGAGATGGATGGATTTGGGACAGACTCAGGAGTAATTATCCTCGCTGCCACTAACCGTCCGGATGTATTGGATTCAGCGTTGTTAAGACCAGGTCGTTTCGATCGTCAGATCAGCATTGACAAACCGGATATCGTAGGAAGAGAGCAAATTTTCAAAGTGCATTTGAAACCTTTGAAAATGGCAGACTCTGTAGATCCTAAAAAATTAGCGGCACAAACACCTGGTTTTGCCGGTGCGGAAATTGCCAACGTTTGTAACGAAGCCGCCCTGATCGCGGCGCGTCACAACAAAGAAGCAGTAGACATGCAAGACTTCCACGATGCCATTGACCGTGTCATTGGAGGTTTGGAAAAGAAAAACAAAATCATTTCTCCGGAAGAAAAGAAAATTGTTGCTTACCATGAAGCAGGCCACGCAGTGGCAGGTTGGTTCCTGGAGCATGCAGATCCTTTGGTGAAAGTAAGTATAGTACCTCGTGGTGTTGCCGCTTTGGGTTATGCGCAGTACTTGCCGAAAGAACAATTCCTCTATACACAAGAACAATTGGGTGATGAGATGTGCATGACATTGGGTGGTAGAGCAGCGGAAGAAATCATCTTCGGTAAAGTATCCACCGGTGCCTTGAGTGATTTGGAAAGAATAACGAAGCTGGCTTATGGCATGGTTACCATTTACGGTTTCAACAGTAAGATCGGAAACGTTTCTTTCTACGATTCAAAATCTTCTTCCGATTATTCATTCCAAAAACCATATTCAGAAGCAACGGCTCAGATCATTGATCAGGAAGTAAGATTGATTATTGAAACGGCTTACCAACGCAGCAAGCAATTGTTATCGGATAAGAAGAAAGAATTGGAAATCATCGCGCAGGAGTTGTTGAAAAAAGAAATTATTTTCCAATCGGATCTGGAAGGCTTGATCGGAAAAAGACCTTTTGAAAAAGAGACGACTTATGCCGCCTATACCAATGGCCGTGCAGATGCTCCTACTCCGAGCACCATTCCGGAAATCATTCCGGAAGATCAGATTGATATTACTGCAAAGCCCGATAATGAATAATTGATGCTATGGCACTGAATAGGGCAAAGGAAGAGATATTAAAAAAAATAAGACAAGCACTCATAAGAAAGGCTCCGACGCAATCGGAGCCTAACTTTGTTAGTGACATATATGCCAAACCAGACGAAGAAGATTTGCTGGTAATGTTTGCACAAAATTTAGTGAAAACTAAAGCGGCATTTTTTTATTGCGAAAACAAAGAAGATTTTACTCAGCAGTTACAAGCTTACTCGCACAGCAAAGGATTCAAACACATGCATGTGTGGGAGCCTTCACTGCAAGAGATATTGAAGGAAGTTCCGCTGGCTGTCATCAACAATGAATTATCCTGGGGGCAAGCGCAGGTTGGGATCACCACCTGCGATTCATTGGTAGCTCGCACCGGTACTATATTATATACTTCTCAAACGGCGTCGGGTCGCCGTTTAGGAATTTATCCTCCTCATCATATTGTGGTGGCTTATGCCAGACAGGTCGTCTATGATTTGGAAGATGCATTAAGAAACTTGAGGATCAAGTACTATAAAAACTTTCCTTCTATGGTATGCCTGGAAACAGGACCCAGCCGTACGGCGGATATTGAAAAAACTCTTGTATTGGGCGCTCACGGCCCTAAAGAATTAACTGTATTTCTGATTGATGATGCTCCATATTCCGATTCAAGCGAATAAAAAAGTTTTTTTTCTATCAGACTTTCACTTGGGTAATCCTAACGATGAAGTCAATCGAAAAAAAGAAAAGAGCATCGTTGCTTTTTTAGACTCGATCAAACAAGAGACGTCAGCTTTGTTTTTAGTAGGTGATGTATTTGATTTTTGGTTTGAGTATAAATATGTAGTGCCTAAAGGATTTGTCAGGGTATTGGGCAAACTCGCAGAGTTTCACGATGCCGGTATCCCGATTCATTTCTTTGTCGGCAATCACGACATGTGGTCCTTCACTTATTTTACAGAAGAATTCGGTGCGAAGATGTATTATCATCCTACCGATTTTCAAATTGGAAATAAACGTTTTCACATCGGGCACGGTGATGGCCTTGGTCCCGGAGATCGCAACTATAAATTCTTAAAATTGTTTTTTAGAAATTCATTTACGCAATGGCTGTTTTCTATTATGCCCGCATCTATTGGTATGGGCATTGCTCATTACTGGTCTAAGACAAGCAGAGCGGGAAATAAAGATGAAAAATTTTGGGGTGAGAAAGAGTGGTTGATTCAGTATTGTGAGGAAGTAGACGCACAAATACCTTTCGATTATTATTTGTTTGGTCATCGTCACCACTTAATGGAACATACACTGCAAAGTGGCGGTATTTATTTTAACTTAGGTGACTGGATACAATACAATTCATACGGAGAGTTTGACGGCAACACGTTTAAAATAAAACAATTTGAAAAATAGACTTCTTTTGCTTGTACTTCTTTTTTTATGTTTCAGCCATGTGCAGGGACAGGAGTGGAAGTTTTTGGATTCTTTTGTGTTGAAAGCACCTGTTAACAGGGCTTCTGCGGATTACTATAAAAATTTGTACATCACCGATGAGCATGGCAATTTATACAAGCACGATTCATTGGGTAAACTACAGATTACTTATTCTCCACCGAAGAGTAGTAAGGTTTCTTTAATCGATGCCTGGCGAGGTATTAACATTTTTTTGTTTTATGAAAACTTTCAAGAGTATGTGGTACTTGATCGTTTTCTAGGCCAGACTCAACCTTTAGAATTGCCAAGAGAGAGAGTGGGTTTTGCCAGAGTCGCTACTTTCGCATTGGACAACAATCTATGGGTGTTTGATGATATCGATTTTTCGCTGAAAAAATTTAATACCCAGTTTGATAAAATTGATTTCAATACACCATTAGACTTGATACTGGATGCTTCAGAATATGAAATCACGTTTATGCGGGAGTATCAAAATCAATTATTCATTGCCGATAAAAACTCAGGGATTTTGGTATTTGATAACCTGGGCAATTATAAAACGAAATTACCTTTTGTTGATGTTTCCTGGTTTTCTTTCTGGGATGATGAAATATATTTTGCTCAAGGCGACGAATTTGTACGTTACAACCTCTATACCTTTAAGGAACAAAGATTTCCTTTGCCTGTAAAAACGCGGTTTATCATGCTATACGACCACAAGGCATTTTTTATTCACCAGAAGTATGTTAAAGTTTATACTTTTTAGAAGCAACGTTCTACCGTTCTTTCTGTCTATTGGGTGATGTTATCGATAGGTTAACGTTGTTATCCGTTGATTTTCCTCTTTAAACTTACAGGAAACTTTTAAAAGATTTAAAGTTTCCTTAGCTTTACCTCCACTAGTCATCTCTGTATCTGGAGAGGCGTTGACTTTTAACAATTGTCTTTATGCGTTTTTTAATTCTTTTATCTGTCGGTTTCTGGTTAAGTATAACCGGAGTATTGGCCCAGCAAAAAAAACATACAATCAGTGGTAACATTAAGGCCGGTAAAACAGGCGAAGACTTGATTGGTGCGGTTATCATGGTGAAGGGAACAAGCGAGGGTGCTGTGACCAATGAGTATGGATTTTTCTCCCTCACCTTGCCTGAAGGAAGTTATACGTTGGTTATTTCTTACCTGGGCTTCGGTAAGATTGAAAAGGAAGTTCAGCTGACAGAAAATGTAAGACTGCCTTTCGAGATGGAGGAGGAATCAGAGGATATTGAAGTCATTGTGACGGGTGAGCGCGAAGATAAAAACGTGACCGATACCAAAATGAGTGCTCAAACATTGACCGCTGAACAAATAAAGAAGTTGCCTGCGTTATTTGGTGAAGTCGATGTCATCAAAAATATTCAAACACTTCCTGGTGTTGCCATTGCCGGTGAAGGAAATACGGGACTTTATGTACGAGGTGGGGGATCTGATCAAAACCTGATTTTAATTGATGAAGCACCGGTGTTCAATGCCTCTCACTTATTGGGTATATTTTCTGTATTTAATTCAGATGCCTTAAAAAGTGCGGAGCTGTACAAAGCCGGTATCCCGGCTCAATACGGAGGACGACTATCTTCTCTATTGGATATTCGTACCCGCGATGGAAACATGAAGAAGTACAGTGCGACAGGAGGTATTGGTTTAATTTCTTCTCGTTTGACCCTGGAAGGACCGATACAAAAAGACAAATCTTCTTTCCTGATTTCAGGACGCCGAACATATGCCGATCTTTTTCTCAAACTTTCTCCTGATGAAAAGACGCGCAATAATCAATTGTATTTCTACGATGTGAATGCCAAGCTGAATTTTAAGTTAAACGATAATAACCGTATTTTCTTCGCCGGTTACTTTGGTCGTGATTTATTTAAGTTTCAGGATAATTTCAAAATGGGTTGGGGCAATGGGACAGGTACTTTCCGTTGGAACCACATCTTTAACGATAAAGTATTCAGCAATACAACCTTGATTTATTCTTCTTTCAAGTATTCACAAGACATCAATTTTGGAGGAGTGCAAGCCTTTAACTATTCTACAGGGCTTGCGGAGACTACTTTAAAACAGGACTTCTCTTATTATCCAAGTACCAAACATGACGTTACTTTTGGTATTGCGGGTTCGTATAGAAATTATAAACCAGGTACATTTAAACCGACTACCGACAATTCTATTTTTAAAGAAACGAAATTAGCGGATTACAATTCTATTGAAGGAGCTTTGTATCTCAGTGATAAGTACAAGATCAATCACCGTATTACAGTCGAAGTAGGTTTGCGTTATGTGCTTTTTGCAACAGTAGGACCGGGGACTGTTTATACCTATAATGGAGAAATTAAAAAAGAAAATATTAGAGATACCGTGCAGTACTCTTCTTTTCAAAATGTACAAACACATGGCGGTTTAGAACCCAGGTTATCGGGTCGTTATCTGATCAATGATCAGAGTTCTATCAAGGTAAGTTATAACCGCAACTACCAATACATACACTTAATTTCTAATGCACTTTCTCCATTACCTTTCAACATGTGGGTACCGAGCAATCAATACTTCAAACCAGCCATAGCGGATCAGGTTGCAGCAGGATATTTTAGAAATTTTAAAGAGAACAAGTGGGAAGCTTCAGCGGAAATCTATTATAAAAACATGACCAATGTGTTAGACTATATAGATAATGCGGATTTATTATTGAATCCTCAAATTGAAACACAAGTAAAGTCTGGTAGAGCCTGGTCTTATGGTTTAGAATTATTTTTGAAAAAGAAAACGGGTAAAACAACCGGATGGGTTTCTTATACCTGGTCAAAAACACAACGTCAGATTCCAGGTATTAATAATGGTGAAACGTATTACGCCAGTTATGACAGAAGACATAATTTCAATTTAGTTGTATTGCATGAGTTCAGCGATCGATATAGTTTGTCTGCAAACTTCGTGTATGGTACAGGACGCCCTGTGGGATTGCCTGGAGCACGCTTTGAATATGATGGTTATGTAGGTGCTGTATACCCGGCGCGTAACTCCGTTCGTTTAAAAGCTTATAATCGAATGGATATTTCGTTTACAATCACTCCTCGAAAAAACAAAACAAGAAAATGGAAAGGCAGTTGGAACTTCTCTATCTACAACGTATACGCTAGCAAAAATCCATGGACAGTATTGACTACTACCAATAAAGATACCGGTAATCAGGAACTGACCATGATTTATTTCCCTGCGCCCATTCCTTCGGTAACTTATAACTTTACTTTCTAATCGTTATGAAGAATAGTATAACACTCGTATTTGTGATCATGACAGTAATAGTTACTGCATCATGTACAAAAGTAATTGATATGAATTTGAAAGATGTACCGGTGAAGACGGTTATTCAGGCAGAGATATTGACAGATTCTTTTGCTCTGGTGCGCGTTACCAAAACGGCTCCATATCTTGAAAACTCACCGACACCAATTATTACAAACGCTTTCATCGTCATCTCTGATGATTTAGGCGCAAAGGATACATTGGATCATATTGGGGATGGTTACTACAAGGGTGATATCATTGTTGGTAATACAGCACGTGTATATAATTTATCTGTAGATGCAGACGGGAAAGTATATACGGCGACTACTACTATTCCGACGGGAGTATCCTTTGTCATTACCGGAAGAAATTATGTAAGTGCAACAGAAGCCAATCGCTTTCATAAGGAGGGTTATTATCCTACCATTAAGACTACTCTTCCTCCAGGCGATTCTTATTATTTATTTAAGTATTATAAAAACGACAGCTTGTATGTTCCGGAAGGAGCTGAAGACGATATATTCATTTCAGACAGTAAATTCATTGGAACGGAAATCGATGGTTACGAGACTCCTTATGAATACCAACTAGGAGATGTGGCTCGAATTGACATTTATAGAATTACAAAAGAAGGATATAATTTTTACAATGAGCTATCTGCTCAACTCAACAATGATGGTGGATTTTTCTCTACCCCTCCTGCGAATACCAGTACTAACTTTAGTAATGGTGCTGTAGGAGTATTTTTGGGTGCTAGTAGAGAAACAGAAAGTTTGACTATCGTACCATAGTTTTAAATGCTGTCCAGTCGTTTAAGACTGGACAGCATTTAATGCGATGAGAAAAGTACTGCCCACGCCAAATTCAGATTCAATACTGATCTCTCCGCCTTGTGCCTCTATAAATTCTTTGCTGATTGCTAATCCCAGACCGGTACCTTCTGTTTGAGAACCTGGAATTCTAAAGTAGCGGTCAAATATTTTTTCTTTGTACTGAGGAGCAATTCCCTGGCCATTATCTTTCACGATATAATATATCTTGCCTTCTTTATATTCAATGCTCAAATAAACGGAAGAGTGTTCGTGTGAATAGCGTATGGCATTCGAGAGCAGATTAGTAATAACCCAGGCTGTCTTCTCGGCATCTGTAATGACATCAGGAAGTGTTGATGGATGTGTTATTCCTATCTTGATGTGTTTTTGATCTGCCTGTGTTTTATTTGCATTGACTGCATATTTCAAAACGTCCAAAGGATTTTCCGGTTTTATGCTGAGCTGGATTTTGCCACTTTCCAGTTGGGTGATGTTTAAAAGTTCTCCCGTTATTTTAAGCAATCTGCTGGTGTCGTCTTGTATACTCTCCAATAATTGTTCTTGTTCTTTGTTGAGTGTTCCTGTTTTTTGATTGGCCATCAGTTGCAAACTCATGCCAATAGAAGCGATGGGAGTTTTCAATTCGTGAGAAACGGTAGAGATAAAATTTGTTTTCGCAGTGTCTAATTCTTTAAAAGAAGTAATGTTCTTGAGAATAACGACATGTCCGATAAGTAAAGTATTACTTTCTCCGGTTGGTGTAATAGCGATGTCGAGTAGCTCTTTTTCAAAGTAACTTTCTTTGCCATTGGCATAAATTTTTTCAAATGGTTTTTGATTGTCTTTACTTTTATCATGCTGCATAAGGTCGCTCAGCAAAGAGCGCATTAAATCATTGGTGACAGAAAGTTCCAATGCATTTTTACCGATAAGGTTTGCCTGCGTAGTGCCTATTATTTTTAATGCTTCATGATTGGCGAACAAAATATTTTTGTTTTCATCCAATCCGATCACAGGATCGGTCATGTTATTAATGAGTGTTTCTATTCTCTTTTTTTCAAAGAGCAATTGCGATAGATTGCTGTTGTTATATTCCTCTAACTTTTTAGCCATCTTATTAAAAGCGCTCGCCAATTCACCATATTCATTATGGTCTTGGAAATGTACGCGCTGTGTATAGTTTTGATCGGCAATTTGTCGGATGCTTTCTGTGAGTTCTTCTATGGGATTGGCAATGTTACCGGGTAGATTTACTAGTAGTATAAAAGCAATCAGAAAACATAACGTTCCTGCAATAGCGATCCAGAAAGTGGCAGCTTCAGCCGTTTTTTCTGCAATCTGACTTTTTCGCTGGATGGCTTGCATATTGAGTCGCATGATTTCAGAAATGTCTGCGCGTATTGTTTTTTGTGTCATGCGATCATTGACATTGGTCTTTAATCGTTGAAAGTGGTCCGCTACTTTTTGCGTAGTTTCTTTTTCACCGATTTCACTGATGTTTATTTTTTGTCTGAATAAACTTTCTTCAAATCGTTTAATAGCGGTTGTGTCTTGATCTATTTCATCCAACGCCAACAGCATTGATCTGGAGTATTCCAATGTATTGTAATTGGCTGCCAGAATATTTTCTGTGTCTTTCTTTAACGCATTGATGTACCAGGCTCCCATAAAGGAGAGCAAAACGATCAGGAAGAAAAGCAGACCAACGCCTAAAGTTAATTTTGATTTAATTTTCATTTATGAAAGGATAACAAGATCAGTTTCTGATGAAGATAATTTCTTTAACAATTTATTGAATAAAGTAGTAGATAAAATGACTCTGAATAAATTTAAATGAGGTTTTCCAATACAAAGAATTGTTATCTTATGTTGTTCTGCCACTTCAACAATGGAATCCGCCACATTGGCGCTTTCTCTTCGAATCACTTCTGCCCCTAATTCCGTTGCCAGTTTGAAATTGTTGATGAGGTGACGTTGCTTGTCCAATGGTATTCTATCGCTGTTTTCTTTCGGCGTTTGTACATACAAAACGTACCATTTGCTGTTGTAATAACTGGCAAGACGAGCTGTCTTTCGGATGATGTGCTTAGCCGTTGTTTCATTGCTGCTGATGCAAGCCAATAGCTTTTCATGACGCAGTGCGATATGGCGTGTCACTTCATTGTCGACTTTGCGTTCCACCTGACTGGCGACTTCTTTCAAAGCGAGCTCACGAAGTTGTAAAATATGTTCTGATTTAAAGAAATTATTGAGTGCGGTTTGTACTTTGTCCGGCACATAGATTTTGCCTTCTTTCAAACGGGTAATTAGTTCATCAGAGGTCAAGTCAATATTTACAACTTCATCGGCCAGTTGAAGTACGCGGTCTGGAATACGTTCCTTTACTTCAATGCCCGTAATCAATTTTACTTCTTCATTTAAACTTTCTATGTGTTGAATATTGACTGCACTGATAACATTGATACCGGCTTCCAGTATTTCAACGACATCTTGCCAACGTTTTTCATTTTTACTCCCTTCTATATTGGTATGAGCGAGTTCGTCGACGATCACCACTTCCGGACGCAAGTTGATGATGGCCTGTACATCCAGCTCTTCTAATTCTTTTCCTTTGTAAAATAGTTTTCTTCTGGGAATAACCGGTAACCCTTCCAGCTGGGCTACCGTTTCTTTTCTGTTGTGTGTTTCTATAAATCCTATTTTAACATCGATTCCGTTTTTCAACAAAGAATTTGCTTCTTGCAACATTCGATACGTCTTTCCTACACCTGCGCTCATACCGATGTAGATCTTAAATTTTCCTTTTCTCGATTTTTTAATGAGGTCAAGAAAATGTTGTACGTTTTGCTCTTTCTCTGTCATCAGGAGATAGCGATCGCTATAAATATAATGTTAAAATGAAATGGCTAAGGCTGTGGTGATGAAATAATTTTCATTACTGGCCTTGTCATTTAATGTGAATATTTTGTCTTTGCTGTTTAACGTTCTGCCTTCTATTCTCCATACGATGTTGTCTCGCACTGCATAATCCAGGTTTAAGGAATAACCAAAAGTTTGAAATCCATTGGGAGTTCCTGTCGCGATGATGATACCGTTCTCATCATAGTAATATTCACCGCGCGCTGCAATAGAAATTTTATCGGTTGCTTTGACTCTGACGATCAATACAGGACTATACCATACATAATAATTGCTGCTGTCTTTGCCTGTTTGTTGGGCACCGATGTCAAAGCCTGCCGTGATACCAATCCGGGGATGTACCTGGAAGATACCATAGAAGTTATGGAAGTAACGCATTCTGTTGGTGGAGTCCGGTGTGTCGCTGCCTACAAAAGAACTACTGTTCAATGTTACATTACTGTTTGGCGTATAGGTGAGTTGATGTCCAAAAGCCGGCGTGTTATATTGATCCGGTCTTTGCATGCGCTGCCAGCCGTTAAGGTATAGTAAACTTATGAACCACTTACCGTTGTCGGATTTATAACCTAATTTTACTCCGCTTTCATAGTAAGGAGAGTTATCTGCCAGGAGGCTTCTGGTAACGTTCCAGCAATCTTTTCCTATTGCACTTTCAAACCCTATATGAGAAGCGAAGATACCCGCATCCAACCATAAGTTTTTCTTTTTGGACAACTTGAAACCGGCATTGGCTTCGTAAACATTTTTCAATACACCGGGTTCTGCGGCTAAGTTGGCATTGGCATAACTACCGGCCATCAGCGCAAGGTTTGCCCTTACAAATTCTGTTTGATAGGATGCTTTTACAAAGCCTAAGTTCAAACTGACTTCATTATGTCGGTTATGAGAATAAACGAAACCTGGACGCGTATGATTTGCCGGATTACTGAAATCATAGGAATAGTAGGCTTCTACATAACCGGTAATTGTAATCGCTGATGCAGGAGCTTGCGCAACTGTTGGTGTTTGACTACTGTCTGTTTGAGCCAATGTGTTTATGGAAAGTAAAGATAACAACGAAAGCGATGCTACTATTTTTTTCATGAGATTAAGGTATTAAAGTTTTTCTAGTTTTAGATTCAATTGCAATACATTCACTGATTCAGGTCCAAACAATCCCAGGAATGGTTTTTCAATACTTTGATTAACGAGTTCTGTAACTTTTGCTTCTGACAGGTTTCTACTTTTTGCGATGCGTTTTATTTGTACTGCGGCTGCTTTGGGAGAAATGTGCGGATCGAGGCCGCTTCCACTTGCTGTGATTAAGTCAGCCGGGATGTCAGACTTTTTCACTCCCGGATTGTGTACCATAAAGGTATCGATCCTTTGTTGCACTAAAACCAGATAATCAGGATTGGATGGGCCTTTATTACTACCGCAAGAACCGGCTGCGTTGTATGATACAGCAGAAGGCCGACTCCAGAAGTACTGGTCAGAGTAAAAGGCTTGTCCGATGTTTTCATAATACACTTTTCCTTTTTGCTCCACTAGAAATCCTTTTCCTTTATTGGGAGAGACTTGTGCAATGCCCCCTATCAGGGCGGGGTAGATGACGCAGAAAAAGACAAGAGAAATCAACGTCAGTTTGATGGCAGGTAAGAGATGTTCTTTCATAATCGTAAAATTAAAATACAAGGGAAATAAGCACATCAATAATTTTGATGCCAATAAACGGGATAATAATACCTCCGAGACCGTAGATGAAAAGATTCCTTCTCAGTAATGCGGATGCACCAATGGGTTTATAGCTTACGCCTTTTAGCGCTAAGGGAATCAATGCAGGAATAATGATTGCATTGAAGATGATCGCGGAGAGAATGGCACTTTCCGGACTGCTCAGCTTCATGATGTTCAATCCCTGTAAAGCAGGTATAGAAGTGACAAACAAAGCGGGTACGATGGCGAAGTATTTGGCGACGTCATTGGCAATACTAAACGTCGTTAGCGTTCCTCTGGTCATCAGCAATTGTTTTCCAATCTCTATGATCTCGATCAGTTTAGTAGGATCGTTATCTAAATCAACCATGTTGCCCGCTTCTTTAGCTGCTTGTGTACCGCTGTTCATGGCCACTCCCACATCAGCCTGAGCTAAGGCCGGTGCATCGTTGGTACCGTCACCCATCATGGCCACCAGTTTTCCCGCTTGTTGTTCTTTGCGGATGTATTCCATTTTATCTTCCGGTTTTGCTTCTGCGATGAAATCATCCACACCTGCTTTCTGCGCAATATATTTTGCCGTAAGCGGATTGTCACCAGTCACCATCACCGTTTTTACACCCATTTTTCTCAGGCGTTCAAAACGTTCTTTCATGCCTTCTTTAATGATGTCCTGAAGTTCGATCACACCAATGATTTTTTCATTTTCAGAAACAACCAACGGTGTGCCACCGCCGCTGGCGATCTTCTTGGCTTTCTCTTCGATTTCTTTCGGGAAAATGTGACCAGCCTTTTCAGATAATTTGCGTATCGCATCCGTAGCACCTTTGCGAATTCTTATGCCATCCATGTCTATTCCACTGCTTCTGGTTTCGGCGGTGAATTTGACTAAGGTGTGTGAAGAGTGAAGAGTGAGTAGTGAATGGTTCTCTTCACTCTTTACTCCTAACTGTTTACACAATTCCACAATAGATTTTCCTTCCGGAGTTTCATCGGCTAAAGAAGAGAGCATACAGGCTTGTAAAAAACTTTGTTCATCTGTTCCATGTGCAGGATAGAAGTGAGTCGCTTTTCTATTGCCAATGGTTATGGTACCCGTTTTATCCAACAGCAATACGTCAATGTCTCCTGCTGTTTCGACAGCTTTACCGGATTTCGTAACCACATTGGCACGAAGCGCTCTGTCCATACCGGCAATGCCTATAGCGGATAACAGCCCGCCGATGGTGGTAGGAATAAGGCAAACAAACAACGCGATGAAAGACGCGATCGTGATCGGCGTATTGGCATAATCTGCAAAGGGTTTGAGCGTGATGGTCACGAGTATAAATATCAACGTAAACCCAGCCAACAAAATAGTCAATGCAATTTCATTCGGTGTTTTTTGTCGGCTTGCACCTTCAACAAGAGCAATCATTTTATCCAAGAAACTTTCTCCCGGTTCGGTGGTCACTTTGACTTTGATTTTATCTGACAAGACTTTTGTTCCACCCGTTACCGAACTTTTGTCTCCACCTGCTTCTCTGATTACCGGCGCACTTTCTCCTGTGATGGCACTTTCATCGATGGTCGCTATGCCTTCTACGATCTCTCCATCCATTGGTATCACATCTCCGGTTTCACAAACGAATACATCGCCCTTTTTTAGATGCGAAGAAGATACAACGATGATTTCATCGAAATACATTTCTCCTATGGCTTGCACTTTTTTAGCCGGAGTTTCTTCTCTGGTTTTTCTTAAGCTATTTGCTTGTGCTTTACCACGTGCTTCCGCAATGGCTTCTGCAAAATTAGCGAAGAGGAGCGTGAAAAGCAGCGTGATGAATATTATAAGGTTATATGACGGTGAAGAGTGAGCAGTGAGCAGTGAATAGAGTGTTTCCACCAACATTACTGCTGTACATACTTCTACTACGAACATTACTGGGTTTTTTATGAGATACCTGGGATTCAATTTGACAAATGATTGTACAATCGAATCTTTTATTATCTTGCGATCAAATAGTTTATTTTTTTTCATTTTTTTAAATTTTATGAAACCCCATCAAAGATTGGATGCCTGGAAAAAGGGAATTGAATTTACAATTCGTATTTATGCAGTGACAGAAGAATTCCCTAAACATGAGGTATTTGGGCTGACTGCACAGTTAAGAAGAGCGTCAGTATCTATCCCGAATAATATTGCTGAAGGTGCCGGGAGAAATACTTCCAAAGAGTTTTTACACTTTCTCTTTATTTCGAGAGGTTCATTGTCAGAAGTAGACACTTTACTTATCATCGCTAGGAGATTAAAGTACATTTCAATTGAAAGATATGATGAGCTTAATCGGTTACTAGATTTCATCTCTAAGTTGTTAAGTGGGTTGATAAATTCTGTTAGGACAAAGCTGTGAGAGTGAGCGAGCAGTCAAGAGCCCTATTCACTCTTCGCTACTCACTCTTCACCTCATTGAGAAATACTCTGCAATAGGCCCTAGCGTTAAGGCAGGAAAGAAAGACAAAGCAGCCGTGATGACAATGACTGCGAAGACCATCAGTCCAAAAGTAGCGGTGTCTGTTTTCAAGGTACCTGCACTTTCCGGAATGTATTTTTTATTGGCAAGAATTCCTGCAATCGCAATCGGTCCGATGATCGGGATGAAGCGGGAAAGCAGTAAAACAATTCCTGTTGAAATATTCCACCAAGGCGTGTTGTCTCCTAACCCTTCAAATCCACTGCCGTTGTTGGCCGAAGAAGAAGTGTATTCGTACAGCATTTCGCTGAATCCATGGAAACCGGGATTATTCAGCCAGCCAATTTCAGGGTTGTTGATGAAGATGGAGGACGCTAAGGCTGTACTGACAAGAATTAAGAAACCATGGAAGAGGGCGACGATCATAGAGATTTTCACTTCACGTGCTTCGATCTTTTTACCCATGAATTCAGGTGTGCGCCCTACCATTAATCCGCTGATGAATACGGCGAGTATGATGAATACATAAAAGTTTAATATACCTACACCGCAACCTCCGTAAATTGCATTGACCATCATGGATAGCAATTGTGTTAATCCGGAGATGGGCATGCTACTGTCGTGCATGGCATTGACAGAACCGGTAGAAATAACAGTGGTGATGATGCTCCAATAACCTGAGGCGGCAGCGCCAAAGCGTACTTCTTTCCCTTCCATCGCTCCCTGCGATTGGTCTATGCCCATGGCCTGTATGGCGGGGTTACCTTGTACTTCACTGATAATGGCGGGTACCACCAACAACACGAATTCAAGCGTCATGACACCAAAAATCATCCAGGCTAGTTTCCTTCGTTTCAGGTAAAACCCTAGTGCGAAAATCATAGCGAAAGGAATGATAGTTTGCGCTACCATTTCCACGATGTTGGTGAAGTAATCAGGATTTTCAAAAGGATGTGCAGAGTTGACACCGAAGAATCCGCCGCCATTTGTGCCTAAGTGCTTGATGGCAATGAACGCCGCAGCAGGACCACGTGATACATGTATTGTATCACCTTCCATGGAGATCATGGTGTCTTTGCCTTCCATCGTCATAGGTGTTCCTCTGAACAATAGGATGACCGATACGATAATACATAATGGAAGCAAGATGCGGGTGGCACTTTTAAGGAAGTAGTTGTAGAAGTTACCCAGTTGATCTGAAATTCGTTCTCTCAAGGCATTGAAGAGCACAGCCGCTGCTGCCATACCTGTAGCTGCGGATACGAATTGTAGAAACATCAAGGCAAAGATCTGTGAGAAATACGATACACCTGACTCTCCCGAGTAATGCTGCAGGTTGCAGTTCACAAGGAAAGAAATGGAGGTATTAAAAGCCAGGTCAGCGGTCATGTTTGGATTGCCATCCGGATTCCATGGTAACCACGACTGGTTCATTAAAATAAATAGGGCCATTAAAAACCAAACCATGTTGATGGTTAGCATCGCCGACAGATGCTGTTTCCAGTTCATCTGTTTCGTGGCATCGATTCCGCTCCATTTGAAAAACGTTCTTTCTATCGGATTGAAAATGGGATCCAATAGCGTTTTCTCACCGGCATATATCTTTGCAATGTATTTGCCCAAGGGAATCGCCAATAGGAAAGTGGCGAAGAAAAAGAGTAATACTCCTAATAGTTCTGTGTACGACATAAATGATCTTGTTAAAATTTTTCGGGTTTTAATAATACATAGCACATGTATACAAATACCAGTATTGCGATAAGGAATAAGACGGCCATAAGATTAAATTTTTTCGAAGTAATGAATACACTTATAAAAGAGCCAGAAGCAAAGCAATCCGGCAGCGATTAATAGGATAGTTGTCATAGGTTTTAATGATGTTTGACAGGTACATACCAATTGCCGGCCCAACTTTTATAAAAGCATACTAATGCATTGGGGAAGAGCATGATCGTTTTGTGAAGTTAGATTTGGACATAAAAAAACCCTTTCATTTTGAAAGGGTAGGCCTAGTATTTTGAAAGGGTGAACTCAACTGATTTTATATTCTTCCAGCTTTCTATAGAGGGTAGTCAACGCGATATTTAATAGACGCGCTGCTTCTGTTTTATTTCCATTCGTATAGTTCATCACTTTTTGAATGTGCAATTTCTCTGCACTGGATAAGTCAAAAGCGGACATTGATTTTCCTGTAGTAGTAGCTGCCTGCTGCAAAATTTCTAAAGGTAAAGAGTCGACAGTTAGTTCTCCTGTTGTATCAAGAATGACACTTCGCTCAATGATGTTTTTGAGTTCTCTGATATTGCCTGGCCAATTGTGGAGTTTAAGTTGCTCTATATAGACTTCACTAATACCATTTATTTTTTTATTGGCTTTCTTGGTATAGATGTTTAAAAAATGCTGTGCTAATAATTCAATATCATTCAATCTTTCTTTTAAAGCAGGCAATACAATTTGAAAAACAGAAAGGCGATAATATAAATCACTTCTGAAATGCCCGGCATCCGCTTCTTTCAAGAGGTCTTTATGTGTAGCGGCAATGACGCGAACATTGACTTTGGTAGATTTGGTATCGCCGACTTTTATGAATTCATTCGTTTCCAGCACACGCAACAGTTTGGCTTGTAGTTCCAAACTCATTTCTCCCAGTTCATCTAAAAAGATGGTACCATTGTTGGCCTCTTCAAACAATCCCTTCTTGTCTTTTGTTGCACCCGTAAAAGCCCCTGCTTTATAGCCGAACAATTCGCTTTCTAAAATCTCTTTTCCAAAAGCTGCGCAATTAATAGCGACAAATGATTTGTCTTTGCGAGGACTTTCAAAATGAATGGCTTGTGCAAAAACTTCTTTACCTGTTCCTGTTTCTCCTAATAATAAAACAGTGGTATCTGTCGGTGCAACTTTTTTAGCCAGTTCTATAGCTTGTAAAATGATTTTGGACTTTCCGATGATTTCGTTAAAGGAATATTTTTTGCTTACTTGTTTTTCCAGGGAATGAATCCTTTTTTGTAATGTTACTTTATCGATCGCTCTGGCAAGAAGAGGGATGATTTTGTTGTTGTCATCGCCTTTGGTTAGGTAGTCAAAAGCCCCGTTCTTCATGGCTTGTACACCATCGGTAATGTTTCCGTAGGCCGTCATCAGGATGACTTCGGAGAGCGGGTAATTCTTTTTGATTTCCTTGACCAAATCCACTCCGTTGCCGTCGGGTAATTTGACGTCACAGAGCACAACATCTATATCAGACTGCTGTAGTTTTTTTAAAGCAGTTTTACAATTGGGAGCTTCCTGTACTTCGTAACCTTCCAGCGTAATGATTCTGCTCAGCAGGTGCCGCAGTTTTTCTTCGTCGTCAATGATCAAAACTTTGTTCACGAGTATCAGCTAGGATGTGATTGGTTGATTTAAAAGTAGAAATTAATCTTTAATCCCCATCATTCCCTTAAATGTTTCTTTGCCTGGCGGAAGTTTTTTCAGGTTATTAATCAGGTTAAGTGCTCGCTCTATTTTAAGCTGACTGCTTTTAACAGCTGTCACATGACGGATGATGAAACGTTGTTTTCCTGCTACTAACTTTTCAAATCGTTGGAAGCCTTCTTGATCCTGTGCAAAGACTTCGGCGAGTTCTTCCGGAACTTCCACACCGAATTCACTGTCGTCTTTTTTCAACAGGACTTCTACTTTGTCACCTTTTTTTAGATGTAATGTTGCAAGTCGTTTGGCATTGAGACTGATGTACCCTTTGCCTTCTCCTAAGGCTACAATGCCGCACTGAAAAGTCAACTGATTGTTGAGTGTGCATAAGAGACGTACATTAAATTTGCCGCCCAGTTTTTTTACGATTGCTACTGGGATTTCAATGTAATGTGTGTTGAGGTAATCGAGCCGATAAATGGTGGATATGAATTTCATCGCAAGGAGATTCTGTTGCGATGTAAGATACTTATTTTTTGTAAACGGTGAAGAGTGAACAGTGAGCATTTCTGTTTACTCTTCACTCTTCACCGCTTACTTATTTCCTTTTCACCACCTTAAACGTTTTATTCAACGTCTCTGTCTGAACAATCACGACGTAGAAGCCGACCGTAGGAGGAAGTGATTTTCCAAAATAAACCGGACTCGTTACATCTGTGTGGTATTCTTCTAATAATACTCTTCCGACAGCATCAACCACTGTTAGTTGCAGTGATTTTGTTTCGCCTGGTAGGATGAGAGAAGTCTCTTCGTCAAATACAGGACTTGAAATGTATAGGTTTTCTTCTTTTAGATTCAATAATCGGATAGGACTATTGTTGCTGCTGCCGTCAATGTCTGTTGTTACGAGTTGGTAATAAACGGTCCCGCTGGCCGGCAAATCAGTGTCATCAAAATAATAGTTTCTTAAGGAATGACTATTACCCGCTGCTGCTACACGACCAAGAGGCGTGAAGTTGATACCATCCAGCGATTTCATGATGGTGAAATGATGCGTATTTTCTTCGAGTGAAGTAGTCCATGTCAAGTGACCTTTGTTACCGACTTTGATGACATCGAATGAAGTCAGCTCTAGCGGTAATGTACAGTCTACTGTAATGGTCATGTTATAGATGACGGCGCCTGTACAGAAGTCCGGATAGACGAGAGAATAAGTCGTGGTAACTGCCGGTGTGAAGGTAGGATTAGCACTGTTGATATCGGGACTAATAGAACCATCGTTAGGAGACCAGACATATTTTGGTTTTCCGAAGATTTGAAATTCATGAATAGAATACCCGTAAGGTGTTGCCCTGGCTGTGCCATACATCCTTACATATCGTACATTACTAGCGGAAACAATGATCGTGTCAATCAGATTGGGTTGTACGTATGCACTCAATCGTGTAGGATCTGTTTCATTATATATCGTAGTCCATGTGACAGCGTCGCTGGACACATCAATATGATATAAGGAAGCATACGCCGTTTCCCAATCGAGTTTGATGCTGTCAATATCATGGGGAGAGCCCAGGTCAACGTACATCCATTCCGGATCGTGGGCTTGTATACTTTCCCAACGGCTATTGACATTACCATCTACCGCTTCTGAAGGGCTGCTGATCATACTTGATGCTAAGGTAGCTTTACCTAAAGCTACATTTCTACCAGAGAATCTACTGATAGGAGGCAATGATACAGAAACAGAGCCACCAGGGCAAATCGCTTTATCGGGAAGTGCGTAAGTGGTTAGATTTTTATTGATGTAGACAGCCTGGTAGTTGTATTGTCCGCCTGTAGATGAGGTGAAACCCCAGTATACGTAAGGATCAGGTGCAAAAATGTTGGCATAGATATCATAGGTCATCGATACTCTTAAGGTACCGTCGAAATATACCTGAAATAAATGAGAGACCGGATCGTAAGAAATAGTAAAGTCGTACCAAAGACTGTCTTCAATATTCGCTTTGGCAGCACTTGCTTGTACAGGACCAAATAAGTTATCAGTAGCATTGGCATGATCTACATTACCCATTTTCTCTACTGCGATATGATCATAAGCAGGGTCATGATTTTCAAAGGATCCTGTTGCGGCGGAGTTTTCAAACGTATCAAATTCAACAGCGAAAGATTTTCCTGGCATAGCGGAATAGCCAATTCCTCCACCTGCAGTTCCGGCGTTCAAACAACCGTTTTGAAATACAAATGCTATTCCATCCGCTCCAAAGACATCTCTACCTCCAAATAATAATTGTCCTGTTATACTAAAAGGCTTATTGAGGTCATGATCCAATTTGTACCACATGGAACCTGCCCGGTTGTAGTCATCTAATGTCAACCTGTAAGCATTTCCACCCAATGCTAATCCGTCACCATTCAATTGAAACTGCTGCGCGTAGCCATTTTCAATAAATAGGACAATTGTAAGAATAAGCGTTAACCAGATTTTCATACGGTTTTGATAGCTAGGTTTGGTGTATTGTTTTATTGTTTTTTGTACAAATAAAGGAGTTCTAATTCTAAATACAAGTCGTAGCACAAAGGTAATGAACGGTATACGTATGCTTTGGGGTAAAGGTCTCCATTCTAAAATTATATTATTCCATACTCATAAAAAGTAATAGACGTACGCTTAGAAAACTTTACGGATACTTAAATGAATCTTTGAACCGTATTTTTTTGGGAAGTTTACTTTTAAACAACACTTGTTAAAAGGCTGTTTTTAGTATTTTTTGAATGTAAAAGCCTTAATAAGGAAGCGAAATTATTTTTATTTTTTTTTAATTATTTTCTGCCGCTTTTTATGTATTTGCTCCTAATGAGTTTAGTGATCTCTAATAATCTCATTAAAAATCAATGCAATTTCTTTATAGAGTGTTATTATTTGAATTTAAATGGATGTAATGTGAATGCTATTTTTAGAATAATTGAGGTTTATGCTATAAACAGGTTTAAAAATAAACCCAGATGGAAAAGCATGTCTTCCAATGAAGCGGTATATCGGTTTGGCTATATGCCTAAAAAGTATAACGTAACTATTTCTGCAAGGTTTAGCTTATGGGATATGAGAAAAGGATCTATGAATTGCGTGAGGGATAGTAGCGGAAAGCCCACAGCGAGCAGAGATGATAGTTAACCAACTTAGATTGATCCGAGCGAGGACTTGTAGCACAATCGAGCACGAGAGTGCGAAGATTGCGAGCGTTAGCTCACCCGACCCGAAGGGACACGCCCAAGATCATTGCTGCCATGCACTTATCTGTAATTTTTATTCTCTTTAACTACTCAAAGCAAATAACGCATTCTATATCCTGAATTAGAGCGGTGCCAACACATTTAAACTTTTAGGAACGCATCGGAAGGAAAGTTCAGCCGCATGGGCCACCGGATCTCCATCGATGTGTAAAGGGCCGGCAATTTTCCTTTTTAAAATAAGCTCAGAAAATGATTTTCTCGTACAGGATTTATTTTGATCCAGTGTTTGATTCATCAATTGAATGAGGAAAGAAAACAGTTTGTAAACAGGAATCGTTGGAACCTGCACCAGGTCAAGCTTACCGTCGCTTAGGGAAGCGGTTGGACAAATGAAAGCATTGTTGCCGTATTGATTGGCATTGCAAACGGTCAATAAAAATCCTTTGTAAGTTGTTCCCTCGTTGTCTGTTATCGTTTCAGGTCGGAAGGTTTTGTATTCATTGAGGCAGGCTTTGATGTAATTGATGAAGCCACGTCCTTTGATGGTGGCGAAACGCTCGGCTACCGTAGCATCAAAGCCTATGCCCGATGTACAGAAAAAAGGTTTTCCATTGACCTCACCGGAATCTATTGTAATGACATAGTTATCGGCTATTACTTTCAGTGCTTTGGCTGCATTCATTGGAATTTTAAGATGACGGGCCAATCCATTGCCTGAACCTGTAGGTACGATGCCTAGGGCTGCCTGACTGTGTAGCAAACCGGACGCGACTTCGTTTACGGTGCCATCTCCGCCTACTGCAACGATGACACGTGTCCCGTTGGCAATCTCTTCATTGACAATCATTTTAGCATGTCCTGCATACTCTGTAAAACGTATGCGATAGGTATGACCGGTCGTAGGGAAATAAGAGTGAATCAAAGCAGGTATGCTCTTGCTTTTGCCCGTTCCTGAAGTAGGATTTATAATAAAGGTTATGACCGACATGCTGTATGTAAATGAATAATTGATAAATTTATACTATTATCTCTTCCTATGATACGCATCAGCAAGAAAAAGCAACATTATGGCATCAGCAAGTACTTGCGAAAGTATTTGTTTGGCTATGATCGCGAACGTAAAATGCCGATTTCTTATTTTGACCTGGTGCGTCATCAGCATTCTGTTTCTTTGCGTGATGAAAACGATCGGGATACGTTATGGGAAACAGTTTACTATTCCCAGGACGATATGTTTACCGTTTACAATAACCTCAAGAAGACCTATTCGATTTTGAAAACGGATGGTGACTTGTCTGTTATGGAAGATTTGTACATCGATCGTATTGATTTGTGTGTATACGGAAACAGTAAGCCTTACCGTGTGCGCATCGTCAACAAACTCAACGATAACTTTGACTACTTCTACATCAAGCGTGCCGATGCCTCCAGGGTATATGGTTTAGAGCTGGAACATATTTTGTCTCCCAACAGCATCAGTTATATTGTCGATGGAGACACACTGATTGAGGAACACATCATCGGTATTCCGGGTGATATGTTTATGAAGACGTACCTCAACTCCGGCACCATCAACAAACGAAGATTGGCGAAAGAGTTCGTGAAATTCAATGAACGTTCTTTTGTTCGTTTATTGGGTGACATGCACTCGTCCAATTTTGTGGTAGAGGTGACACCTGATTTTGAAGAAGTACATTATCGGATCAGAGCCATAGACTTTGACCAGCAATCATATGACGGCAGAAAGTTTGTGTACATGCCACAGTATTTTGATTCAAACCGGCCGATAGTGGATATTTGCAGCGAAGTATTGTCGCCGGAAAGTGTACGTCAGTACCAAAAGGAAGAACGTTCCATGATGGCAACTCGTCTGAGAGCTGCCCGATACCGGATAAAAGAGCTGGGAGATGCCGTTATGAAAGATAATATTGCCCCTCCGGAAAATGTGGAATTATTGAAAAAAGAGCTTGCTAAATATTACAAAGACCCTGATTTTTTGACTTGTACAAACATGGGAGCCATTGTAAAAACCAGCTTGAAAGTGCTGATTAAGCAGGCCGCCAATTCAAAAATGATGAAAGGGTTTTAATTATTAAACGAAAATACTATCTTTGCACCATTCCTAAGGGATTTGGCCCCGTAGCTCAATTGAATAGAGCACTTGATTACGGCTCAAGAGGTTTCAGGTTTGAATCCTGACGAGGTCACAAAAAAAGAGGCGTTTCGATTTATATCGAACGCCTTTTTTATTTTTAATCCTATCGGGTTATTATCAATAAGAGATCTGAAAACAGAAAATTGAGATCATAAAAATCAGTTTTCTGTTTTCAGATCTCAGTTTTCTCATTTTATAGCGTCAACAATCAAACTCGTATAATTCGGTTTGCCATCTGCATTGCGCCTGTCGTTTTTCATGGAACGATGAATGTAACCGTCTTTGGCATCCCAGGCATTGTGATGGAATACACCGGATTCATCAAAGTATTCTACAAGCTCTACCTTGTATCCCGTTTGTTCCAGGATAGCGGTCATGATTTTATAGTTATATAGAATTTTGTGGTCGTCTGCGCCGGCTCCTTTTCCACCGGGCTTTACATTGTCGATGTAAACAGGATCAGGATGAAATCCATCCGGTACTGCGATGCGTAATCTGCCACCTTTTTTCAGGAAACGATAACAGGTGCGCACCGCTACTTGACCGTCTGCCGGTGTGAGGTGTTCCCAGACATGTTCCGCTAAAATATTGGAGATCGAATCTTCTTTGAAATAAGTCAACCATTCTTGTTCTTTGAGTAAGTTGAGGAAGTGCCATTCGGAAGGAATCCATCCGGGTTCGAAAATGTCCGAACTACCAACAACAACTTTGA
The DNA here is from genome assembly GCA_028288405.1 of Chitinophagaceae bacterium. GTDB lineage: Bacteria > Bacteroidota > Bacteroidia > Cytophagales > Cytophagaceae > JACMQM01. Next base: position 65,427 of record JAQBNS010000052.1, on the reverse strand, counting down.
GATCTCCGGTAGTAGACTTTAATGCTTTTTTGAACCGTCTGAATTCTTGATTTTTTCTATAAATGAAATAAGCCGGTCTCAGTAATTTTTTGATCATTATGCTGCTGTTCTTATTTTGCTTTTTCTTCTGTAAATCCTGCGGGAATCACAAAGTCTGCTGCAGGTTGAGCCTGTTCTTTCAACTCTATGGCTTCCATTGTAAAGTGAATTTCTTTACGACTGCTTTCGACTTTCAAAGGTATACCTTCTACCTGATCCATGTATAAATTTCGTTCTTTACTTACCGACATTTTTTTTAGTTGATCATACATGCTTTTCAACTCTGTAGTCGCCCAAATATTCAATGTGGCTTCTCCGTCTTTGACAAGGTATTTGGTACAAGTATGCCCCAATATTTTTTGAGTCTCTGCCGTTTTGGTTACCGTAGCAGTGCTTGGCTTTTTTTCTTCTTTCTTTACCACTTTATAAGTCTTGCGCTCTCTGAAAATATGGTAAGATTGATCTTTGTCTTTTAAGTAAAGAATATCACCGGTTATAGCTGCTGTGCCTCCGTTCATTTTGTAAAGGCTGTTGCCATTCTTGAATTCTATCGTAGCATCTTTCGGAAGGTAGTTGCTGACAGCACCACCGTTATTTTGCGATGCCGCCATCATGGCTTCCATTTGTGCTTTGAGCTGAGGATTGGATTCCATCATTTTTTTGAATTCCGGATCATTCATTTTTGCTTTCAAGGCTTCCATCTGTGCCTTCATTTCCGGCGTATTCATTTTGGCATTGGCTTCTGCCATCTTCGTATTGTTGGCTGTTCCCATGTCAAGTGCGAATGAGTACTTAATATAACCTTCATAAGTTTGCGAAAGGCTTTTCGTGCTCAAGCATACTACAAGTAATACTGCAACTAATAATTGTTTCATCTATAAATTACTCTGTGGTGATAAATTCTACTCTTCTATTATGAATGTCAGATTCAGGATCTGAACCTGTACCCTCCAAACCTTTCACTTCTGTCGACAACCTGCCGGCGTCAATGCCTTGTTGTGTCAATAGTTGTTGAACCGTTGCCAACCGTTGTTCGGCTATTTCTTTGGTAAGATAAGAAGAGCCGCTTAAATCTGCATAGGCTACCAGTTTTATTTTCGTGGAAGGATAAGCTTGAAGAATCTCCACCATTTCCATCACACGTTGTGTAGAGTATAAGGTAAGTTTATTCGTTACATGAACGATGAAGTGAACTTTCGGTTTCAACAAGGCTTCTGTTTTAGGCTGTTGAATAGGAAGATAAAATTTATCGCCTCTTCTGTATTCTACACCGGAATAGAAGGACGTGCGAGTGTCCTGAGAAGGGACATTACCGATGGACTCTTCTTTCGGTAGTTTTTTAAATTTTTGTTTTTTACCGGTGCGACCACTGGCGGTAATTTCTCCGGTGAATTCGTTTTTATATTGGATGCTTGTATTTTTGTAAGTTGTCAATACATTAAAATTATCATCGATAATTTTTAATTCCGTTCTGCGGTTAAGCTGTCTTCCTTCATCTGTGTCATTGCTTTCGATGGGTTTGCTTTCTCCATAACCTTTCGCTACCAGTCTTTTCTTATCCATTCCTTTTTTGATCAGGTAGGCTACGACTGCTTTGGCTCTTTTATCAGAAAGTCTTTGGTTATAGCGGTCGCTGCCGAAGGCATCGGTATGTCCTGACAATTCTACTTTCAATTCAGGATATTTGATCAGGAAAGCATACAAGTTTTCCAACTCAGCATCAGACTCACTTCTTAAAGTAGCTTTGTCAAAATCAAAGAAGATATTGTTCAGCACGACAGACAAACCTTCTTTCACAGGCTTTAAATAAATGTCTTTGCGTACTTCCTGACTAGCGATTTTAGGATCGATGTGTACGCTGGTTGATTGGAAGAGGTGACCTTCAGACTCTGCGGTAATCGAGTAGTTGGTACCGTTTGGTAATTTCAATTCGTAATAACCGGTAGAGTCAGTTGTAAACACACCAATCAGTTCGTTCTTGTCCATGTCTTTCACCGTAATGGTAGACTTCAAAGGCAAGCGTGTTTCTTCATCGAAGACATTTCCCAATAACAATACCTGATTGGCTTTGCGTATGACGTACAGATCTTTTTCTCCATAGGAGTCATCTCTCCAGGAAGAGAAATAACCTTTCGATCCATCGGCAGACCAAACGAAATAAATGTCATCGTCCGCCGTATTGATCGGATACCCGGCATTGATAGGAGCCGCCCATTCGTCTGTGGTATCAGTCAGTTTTGTTAAGGTTGAAGTGAAAATGTCATAACCTCCCATGGTATTGTGTCCCCTTGAACTGAAGAACAATGTTTTTTTATCCGGATGAATGTAGGGCGCATCTTCGTCAAACTCTGTATTTACTTTTGGTCCAAGGTTGATGGCTTCTCCCCAGGTACTGTCGTCTTTTCTTTTGATGACATAAATATCTGTTCCTCCGAATCCACCAGGTCTGTTGCTGGATACAAAAATGGTTTTTTCATCATTGGTCAAGGAAGCACTGGGTTCCCAATACTCGGTATTGATCGGGCTTTCCATGCGTTTAGGTTTTGACCAGCCATCGCTTCCTAAGGTACTGAGGTAAATGTCTCCGGATTGTTTACGGGAAAATTCTGCACGGTAGATAAAAAGTTTTTTCCCATCGGGTGAAAGGCCTACGCTGGCATCGTGTTCAGGAGAGTTCACCTGCGTTCCAAGATCTCTTGGTGCGGTCCATTGACCGGTTACTGTATCTTTGATAGAAATGTATACATCTTCAAAGTAATGGTTGTCTTTCGGATCTTTTTTACCCCCTGTGGTATTGGGTCTGCGGGAAGTAAAAATCAATTCCCTCTCATCCTCTGATACAACGGGTACATAGTCAGGATATTTTGAGTTGACTATAGGTCCCATGTTTTCTATCACCAAAGTCAAGGAGTCAGAGACGAGTTGCTTTCCGGTTTCACACATGGTGATGTAGCGGTTGACGTCTTCTTTGATGTCTTCCATTTCCAGTTGTCCTGCGGTTTTTTGTTCCTCGTCTTCTTCGACTTTCTTTTTCTTTGTACTATCGGGAGCATATTGTTTGTAAGCAGCGATGGCTTCATCGAATCGGTGGTTGAGGTGCAGGGAGCGTGCAAGGTAAAGATCTATGTCCGGACCGTCATAGTCTGCTTTCTTTGCTTTTTGAAAGTAGGGAAGTGACTTTGTTTTTTGCTCCGTGTTGAAAATGCAGTAACCGATTCGATAATTGGTTTTACCTACATTGGGCTGCATGCTGTCTAGCTGATGGTAGAGTCTCAACGCATTCGGAAAGTCGTCGATTCTATAATGCTCATCAGCCGATGCTTCAATTTTTTTGGCGGAAGGGGCTTTTTGTGCCAGTCCAACAAAGGAAAAAAGTAGGCAAAAAAGGATAGTGTATAAAGATCTCATACTCTTTAGTTTAAGTCGTTATGATTAATATACGATTTGTGAGGTAAAAAGAAAAACTTTTCCACTGTTTTTCCACATCCTCTAAGACAACGTCTACGTGAAGAGTTTAACGGGATACAAAAAAAGAAGACCATCGTATTCGATGGTCTTCTGAATCCTATTGATGAAGTCTGTTGTTACTTAGATGATCATACCGGCTCCGACAGTCTCATTGGTAAATTCATCAATTAAGATGACGCTGCCGGTGAAACGGTTTTTGGTATAGCTGTCATAGAACAATGGAGCAGTAGTGCGAATCAGAATACGTCCTATATCGTTCAATCCTATCGTCGTATCGTCTTCCACGCGGTGAAGCGTGTTGATGTTCATTTTATAACGTACCTCTTTTACAATGCAGCGTGCTTCTTTCGTCGTATGACGAATGACGTACTTGCCGTTGGGTACCAATTTCTTTTCGTTCAACCAGCAGATCATCAGTTCTACATCCTGACTGTTTTGAGGTTGGTTATTGGCTTTCACCAGCATGTCTCCACGGCTGATGTCAATTTCTGTTTCCAACGTAATGGTAACGGACATGGGAGGGAAAGCCTCTGCCAATTGACCGTCGATGGTTTCGATGGTTTTGATTTTAGAAGAGAACCCGGAAGGAAGTGCAATCACTTCGTCACCCGGTTTGAATACTCCACCTTCTATACGTCCTGCATAACCTCTGAAATCATGGAACTCATCACTTTGAGGACGAATCACATATTGTACAGGGAAACGTGCATCCACAAAATTCTGATCGCTGCTGATGTTTACATTTTCCAGGGTATGCAACAAAGTGCTGCCTTCATACCAGGTCATGTTCTCCGAACGGTCCACGACGTTATCTCCCAACAAGGCAGAGATCGGAATGAAACGAATATCAGGTATCGACAATTTAGAAGCGAAGTCTTTGTAGTCTTGTTGTATTTTTTCAAACACCTCTTGTTTGAAATCCACAAGATCCATTTTGTTGATACAAACGATCACGTGTTTGATTTGCAACAAGGAAGCAATGAAGCTGTGGCGACAAGTTTGTTCAATCACTCCCTTGCGAGCATCGACTAAGATGATAGCCAGATTAGCAGTGGATGCACCGGTCACCATGTTGCGGGTATATTGGATATGACCGGGTGTATCGGAGATGATGAATTTTCTTTTTGGTGTAGCGAAGTAACGGTAGGCCACATCAATGGTAATACCTTGTTCGCGTTCTGCACGCAAGCCGTCCGTTAATAGAGAAAGATCCACATAACCTTTGCCTTTGCGGTTGCTGACTTCTTCAATGGCATCCATTTGATCTTCAAAAATAGCTTTGCTATCATAAAGCAAACGACCGATGAGTGTACTCTTTCCATCGTCGACACTACCAGCGGTAGTGAAGCGCAGCAGGTCCATTTCAAGGTATTTTTGCGAATCTATTTTTTCTTCAATTTCAGTATTCATGATCGGTAATGCTTCTTAATAAGTATCAATTAAAAGTAACCTTGTTTCTTGCGGTCTTCCATAGCCGCCTCTGAACGTTTGTCATCGGCTCTGGTACCACGCTCTGTCTGACGCGCTGACGCTACTTCCTGAATGATGTCATCCAGGTTGTCTGCTGTCGACTCTACTGCTCCTGTACACGTCATATCTCCAACGGTACGGAAACGCACGATTCTTTCTTCGTATTTCTCGCCGTTCAATAAGGTAATGAAATCAGATTTGGCGAGTAATGCACCGTCACGAACTACGATTTCTCTTTTGTGTGTAAAGTAGATGTTTGGTATGTCCAGTTTTTCGCTGGCGATGTATTGCCATACATCCATCTCTGTCCAGTTGCTCAATGGGAAGACGCGGAAATGTTCTCCCGGATTTTTTCTTCCGTTGAACAAGTTCCATAATTCGGGACGTTGGTTTTTAGGATCCCATTGTCCGAATTCATCTCTGTGTGAAAAGAAACGTTCTTTTGCACGTGCTTTTTCTTCGTCTCTTCTTGCTCCACCAAATGCGGCATCGAATTTAAATTCTTCAATCGCATCTAACAGTGTAATCGTTTGCAAACCGTTGCGACTAGGGTTAGGACCTTTCTCGTCCTGCGCACGACCTTTGTCGATAGAGTCTTGTACATAACGCACAATCAGGTTGGCTCCTAACTTAGCGACCATGTCATCACGGAAGTCGATGGCTTCAACAAAGTTGTGTCCGGTATCGATGTGCATCAAAGGGAAAGGAAACTTTGCCGGAGAAAAGGCTTTCTGCGCCAGGCGAACCATAACGATAGAGTCTTTACCTCCTGAAAAAAGCAAGACCGGTTTTTCAAACTGAGCAGCCACTTCGCGCATGATGAAGATCGCTTCTGCTTCCAGTTGTTTAAGGTGTGTAAGATTATAAGATGCCATGTGTGTAGATTTCTTATTGAGTAATGAGTGGTGTAACGGCGCGCAAGATGTTGTCTTTGCACTCGTCTAAAGACGTAAGGTCTGTGCGCACTTCAATGGATGGATGCACTGGATGTTCGAAAGGAGAATCAATGCCGGTAAAGTTTTTGATTTCTCCTTTACGCGCTTTTTGATACAATCCTTTTACATCGCGCTGTTCGCATATTTCCAAAGGACAGTTGATGAATACTTCGAAATAGTCTTTCCCAATGATTTCTTTCGCCATGTTGCGGATTTCTTCGGTTGGACTGATCAGCGAACAAATGGTAATGATGCCATTATCAGCAAAGAGCTTGGCTACCTCGGCGGCACGTCGGATGTTTTCTTTGCGGTCCGCTTCAGAGAAACCTAAGTTGTTATTGATGCCTGTTCTCAAATTGTCACCATCCAATAACATGGTGAGTTTACCCGCTTGATGCAAATCTCGTTCAAGCGCTTTGGCAATGGTACTTTTACCTGATCCGGAGAGTCCTACGAACCACAATACAATGCCTTTCTGATGCAGCATGGCTTCTTTTGAAGTCCTTGCTAAAACCTGGTCAAATATAGGGTGGATGTTTTCCATGTGTACTTAAGGACTGCAAAAATACAATTTTTCTCTTAATAAGCGAATAAAATTTGGTGCTTTCATTACTTAAAAGATTCATACTGAAAGCCCTCTGCCAAAGAAAATTGCACTTCTGCAGGGAATCAACAAGCGAATGTTTGACTTCCGCTGAATCACAGAAACATAATTCTAACAATTGGCTTTTTTGCCGAATGTTAAATTCCTTTTCTTCAGTCCTTTTTCTTGGGAATTCTGTATTTTTGAAGCCTATGAAAACGATGAAACAGGAATTGATCGAGATTGCCTTGAAAGCGGGGGAAAAGATCATGGAGATATACCTTCACGACGATTTCCACGCGAGTATAGATTTTAAGGCAGATCATTCTCCTTTGACGAAGGCTGATAAAGCGGCCCATATTGTTATTGATGAGGCTTTAAAGGGTCTTTGGTCCGATATTCCTGTGCTTTCCGAAGAAGGAAAACATACAGATTATACCGAACGTAAAGAGTGGACGAAGTTCTGGCTTGTTGATCCCTTGGACGGTACGCGTGAGTTCATCAAACGCAACGGGCAGTTTACCGTGAACATTGCTTTGATGGAGAATGGTTATCCGGTATTGGGCCTGGTGTATGTACCGGTTCAAAAGGTTTTGTATTGGGGCGATGCTCAAGGAGCGGTAAAAATTATTGACGGGATAGAAACTTCTATTCACGTAAAGAATACCCATACACACATTACAGCTGTTGGCAGCCGTTCTCACAGCTCGCAGGAAGAAGCAGATGTGATGGCAAAATACAAAGTGGAAGAGACGATAGCCGTTGGAAGTTCACTGAAGTTTTGCATGATAGCAGAGGGTTCAGCCGATTTGTATTACCGCCATGGTCCTACCATGGAGTGGGATACTGCCGCAGGACAGGCGGTAGTAGAAGCTGCAGGAGGCAAGGTGTTGCTGCCCGATGGAAAGCGTTTCCGTTACAATAAAGAAAATTTATTGAACAGTTCTTTTTACTGTTTAGGACAAATCCCTTTTCTCAACTAATGGAACAACAAGAGCCTCAGCTGATTTTGTGTGAGGACGGGTCACATACTATTTTTTTACCTGCACTCAATGAAACGTATCATTCCACACGCGGCGCGATACCCGAGTCGGTGCATGTATACCTGAACAACGGTTTTCTACCGGTGCTAAAACCGGGATTATTGAAGGTACTTGAAATTGGTTACGGCACCGGATTGAATGCGCTGCTTACCGCGATAGAAGCGCAAAGCCGGGGACAAGAAACAGAATACCATAGTTTAGAACCTTATCCCTTGTCGAAAGAGATTTGGTCGGCACTGAATTACGGGCAATTGCTGGCTGAAGAACCCTTGTGGAATCAACTCAATGAAGCGCAGTGGAATGAAAAACAAAAACTCACGGCGCTCTTTACTTTATTAAAAGATAAAGTGAAACTGGAAGATGTGCTGCTGCCTGATGCCTATTACGATGTGGTTTACTTCGATGGCTTTGCTCCCAGAAAACAGGCAGAACTATGGGGTGTCAGTAATTTGAAAAAGTTGTATCAAGCCATGAAACCCGGTGCACGATTAGTTACTTATACGGCAAAAGCTCAATTGCGGAGAGACTTGATAACAGTGGGATTTGAAGCAGGATTGGTGAAAGGACCGCCGGGTAAGAAGGATATGATTGTTGCGGTGAGATGATAAATAAGCTAGGAGCTAGGAGGGACGAGCTAGGAATATAGATACCTGGCTCGTCCCTCCTAGCTCCCTAGCTTATTTAGCTAAAGGGAAATACAAAGTAAAAGTCGTACCTTTTCCCAATTCACTGGACACGTCAACATGTCCTCCGTTTTTATCCATAAATTCTTTACTCAATACCAACCCGAGGCCGGTGCCTTTTTCATGCAGCGTGCCTAAAGACTTTTTGCGTCTGTCGATATTGAAAATATTTTCCAAGGCTTCAGGGCTCATCCCTACACCCGTATCGCTGACAGTGATTTTTAACTTTCCGCTGGATACCTTGCTCGAAACATGGATGCTTCCTTTGTGATCTGTAAATTTCACGGCATTGTGGATGATGTTTCGCAATACGAAATTGAGCATGTTGACATCTCCATAAAGTGTCACATCACAATTATCAGTTGGCGCTCTCAGTGTGATCGCTTTTTTCTCGGCGATGGGTTGATAGATCTGGATATTAGACTCAATGAAATCAGCACACAGTATTTCCTGGGGATGAAATTCCATCAACCCACTTTGGCTCATGGCCCACTTCAGTAAGTTATCCAGTAATTGATTCAGGTTACCTAACGAGGCGTTCATTTTCTTGCCGAGATCTGAAATTTCCGCTAGTGTAAATGCATCCGGATTGGTGGCCAGAAGCTCCGTGAATCCTTTGATAGAAGCGATCGGGCTTTTCAAGTCGTGAGCAACGATAGAAAACAATTTATCTTTTGCTGCGTTGGTCTTTTCCAAAAATTCCTGACTTTGAGAAAGATCTACATTCGTTTTAATCAACGATGAATTTTCTTTTTGTAAGTTTTCTGACACACGTTTTTTATTTTGGTATTTTCTAAACAAGAAAATAATAACCAGAGAGGTCAATACAAACGCAAGAATCATACTGATCAGCAATTGATCGTTTTTCTTATCCAGTATCGTTGAGAGCTCCGCTCTTTTGTGAGAGAGCATCAACTCTTGTTCGTTGATTTTAAGATTGAGCTGAGAAGTGGCGGCAGCTACAGCCGCTTTTTTCTCTTCCAGATAAATGGAATCTTTCATCAGGATATAAGAATCGTACATCCCCAATGCTTCTTTGTATTCTTTTTTAATGCTCAGGATCTGAGACATGCCTTTGTAACTCTCCATCAGAGAGAGCTTATAATTGTACTGCTGACTGATTTCTAAAGAACGCAGGAATGATTTTTCCGCATCCTCATAGCGTTTGAGATTTAATTGCACATGACCTAAAGAGGCAAGGGTAGAAGCCAAGCCTTCATAATCCTCATTGCTTTCAAAAATAACCAGTGAGTTTTCCAGCAGGTTTAATGCTTTTGTAAAATCTCCGATGTCATCGTATGCTTTTCCCAAATCCGCCAAGCCTTTAGCGGATTCTTTCTTATTGCTGTTGACAACAGAGGGGTTTTCAAATGTCTTGGAAGCCTTGATGAGACTTTCCTTAGATTCTTCTACACGACCTGTCTTATAATAGGTGTTACCAATGTTGACATATGCATTGGCTACTTCTACCTGGTCTCCGAGGTCTTCGTAAAACTTAAGGGCTTGATTATAATAACTGATGGACTTGTCAAATTTCTTCAAGTACTGACAGATGTGTCCAGCCTGATTGTACAAGTTGGCGGTGCGTTTCTTTTGAACGGAATGATCATTGTAGTGAATGGCCTGAGTAATGCTTTCCAAAGCATTGTCGTATTTTTCCTCTTCTACCTGAACAACGGAAAGGCTTTCATAAATGACGCTCGTTAGTGAATCGTATCCTTCGTCAATGGAGTGTTGCAAGATTTTTCTCAGGGCATTCTTTTTCTTGCCGGCTTCTTTATAGGCAATTAATAAATCATGCTTCTCTATGTCGGAGATAGGAACAATTTGTTCGGTGTCGTCTTTTGATTTTTTTTTCAAAAAGCTTTGTGCAGTTCCTACAAAAGCAAGACTGAGATTCAAAAACACACAAAGCAACAACAACCGCATAAGCTAAAATTCATCCCCAGTTTTTGTACTAAAGGGTATACGAATATGATTTAATAAAGATTTAACTTAATCCCTAAGATACCCTAAAGTTTTGATTTTCTGCAAATTCCTTCGCGAAGTAAGTGATAATGATCTTGGCTCCGGCCCTTTTTATGGCCAAAAGACTTTCATCCCTTACTTTATCATTATCCAACCATCCTTTTAAAGCAGCCGCTTTGATCATCGCATATTCTCCGCTTACCTGATAGGCTACGATGGGTATTTCAAATTCATCATAGAGTGTCTTGATAATATCCAGGTAAGCTCCCGCAGGCTTGACCATCAGCATGTCCGCACCTTCCGCGAAATCCAGTTCAGCTTCCAATAAAGCTTCTGTGCTGTTGGCGGGATCCATTTGATAGGTTTTCTTATCGCCTGATTTGGGTGCAGAATCCAGCGCATCGCGGAAAGGACCATAAAAAGCACTGGCGTATTTGGCTGTATAAGACATGATGGAAACGCGTTCAAAACCGTGCTGATCCAAGGCATCGCGCAAATATCCGACTCTGCCGTCCATCATGTCAGATGGTCCGATGATGTCGGCGCCTGCCACGGCCTGTGCAATGGCCATCTTTCCTAATACTTCCAGGGTTTCATCGTTCAATATTTCACCGTCCTGTACAATGCCGTCATGACCGTCAGAGCTATAAGGATCCATCGCTACATCCGTAATGAGACAGCATTCCGGATAGGCGGACTTGATGGCTCTGATGGTTTGGATATAGGTGCTATTGGGATTGTAACTTTCCGTAGCCAGCGAATCTTTAACGGATTCATTGACATGAGGAAAGAGTATAAATGTTTTTAGTCCCAGCGCGATGCATTCTCCCACCTCTTTCACGATGAGGTCTTTGGATAGCCTGAAAATACCAGGCATAGAGGAAACCTCGTGGCGAACGTTTTGTCCATCGGTCACGAAGAGTGGAAACACCAGGTCATTGACAGTGACCTGGTGTTCTCTTACCAAAGAGCGAATGGTTTCTGACTTTCTATTTCTTCTAGGTCTTCTCATTAAGACGAAATTTATAAATTCAATTATTGCTCTAAGGTATGAGTGCAGTTCGCGTGAGGGATAGGAGCGTAAAGCCCACAGCGAGCCAGTAAGTAATGGTTATGATCTAAGATTGTTTCGAGCGAGGACTTGCAGCGGATAGCCCGACCCGCAGGGGCACGCCCAAATTCAACTCACCAAACTCCTTCTATGAACAATACTATACCTATCTTATTTACTTATTCCCAAATTCATTCTACTATTCAAATGACTGAATAGTTTGTTCGATGATATCGCAGCATTCGTTGATCTGCGCTTCTGTAATGACCAATGGAGGCGCAAAGCGAATGATATCACCGTGAGTAGGTTTGGCCAGTAAGCCATTTTCTTTCAGGCGAACACATACATCCCATGCGGTCTTTCCGTCTTTTGTCGGTTTGATCACGATAGCATTCAGCAATCCTTTTCCTCTTACGAGCGTGACGATGCTGCTTTTACCGACAAGAGCTTGCATGCGGCTGCGGAAAAGTTTGCCAAGTTTGTCCGCATTTTCGGCCAACTTTTCATTCTTTACCACTTCCAATGCGGCTACTGCTACGGCACAAGCCATAGGGTTTCCTCCGAAGGTAGAACCGTGTTCACCTGGTTTGATGGTCAACATGATTTCATCACTGGTCAATACGGCAGATACCGGATAAGTACCGCCAGATAAGGCTTTTCCGAGGATCAATAAATCAGGATGTACGCCTTCATGATCAGAAGCCAGCAGTTTACCCGTACGAGCAATGCCCGTTTGTATTTCATCGATCATGAGGATTACATTGTGTTTTTTACACAATTCCTGCGCCTTTTTTAAATAGCCTTCCTGAGGAACATATACACCTGCTTCTCCCTGGATTGGTTCAATCAACAATCCGCATACATTAGGATTTTGCAACGCCTCTTCCAATGCCTGTACGTTATCGTAAGGTATAATATGATAGCCCGGCATAAAGGGACCGAAATTATTTCTGGAATCAGGATCGGTAGAAGCGGAGATAATCCCCAGGGTTCTTCCATGAAAATTGCGCTCTACTGCTACAATTACCGCACGGTCCGTAGGAATCCCTTTTTTAGTATATCCCCATTTGCGGGCCAGTTTGATGGCAGTTTCTACTCCTTCAACTCCTGAGTTCATCATCAATACCTTGTCATAACCAAAATATTCGCACAGGTATTTTTCCGTCACCCCTAACTTGTCGTTATGAAAAGCTCTGGAAGTCAGGGTAAGCGTTTGTGCCTGGTCTGTCAATGCCTTAATGATAGCAGGGTGACAGTGACCTTGATTGACAGCACTATAGGCGGATAAGAAATCAAAATACCGTTTGCCTTCCACGTCCCATACAAATACTCCTTCTCCTTTTGCCAATACAACAGGCAAGGGATGGTAATTGTGCGCTCCATATCGTTCTTCTAAGGCAATGTTTTTTTCCGTGGCATTCAAAGTGTCAATCATTTTCGTATTTGTATAAATTTTAAAGGCCCCAAAAGGGGCAATTGGGGTGCAATTTACTAAAAAAAATTAAGGCGGAGTGTATTTTGAGGCTCTTAAATAGAAGATTATAAGCAAATTCCCTTTTTCTACGAGGTTAGCTATACCGGAAGAATTGATAAAAATAAAGGGTATATGTTTGCGAATTGTATTTTCTTTGATGATATTTGCAACCCATTAATTTATTTTGGAATACATTAATCGCTAGAAGATCATGGCAAGAGTTTGTCAATTAACAGGAAAAAGAACAAGAGTAGGGAATAATGTTTCTCACGCTAATAATAGAACGAAACGTAAATTCTACCCAAATCTTCAAACGAAGAAATTCTTTGTTCCGGAAGAAAATGGTTGGATCACGTTGAAAGTCTCTACGAAAGCGATCAAAACAATCAACAAAAAAGGTATTTCTGCAGTGTTGAAAGACGCTGGGGTATTATTATAGTATTACAATAGATAATCGCTGCAATCATGGCAAAAAATAAGAATAGAGTACAGGTCATCCTAGAATGTACTGAACACAAAAATACTGGTCTTCCGGGCACTAGCCGTTACATTTCTACTAAGAATAGAAAAAACACAACGGAAAGATTAGAGTTGAAAAAATTCAACGCTGTTTTGAAAAAATATACTGTTCATAAAGAAATTAAATAGTTATGGCTAAGAAGGTAGTTGCAACGCTGAAAAGTACAGATCCGAACAAAGGTTTTGCGAAGATCATTAGAGCGGTAAGATCTGATAAAACAGGTGCTTACACGTTTAAAGAAGAAATGGTTCCTGTGACTGAAGTTCAGGAAGCGTTAAAAAGATAGTCTTACATTAAGGTAAGTATATAAAAAGTCCCTTATTGGGACTTTTTTTGTAAAGAGGGAAACGGTTTTTAACTCAGATTATACATTAGAATAATCTGATTCAATTAATCGTCTCTCCTATCAATCAAATGATTGGTAGGATTTACATGATACTTATGGTCTAAAGAATAAGAATTTAATATGGGGTTATTCGATTTCTTTTCTAAGGAAAAAAAAGAATCGCTGGATCAAGGACTTGCCCAGACGAGGGAAAGTTTTTTCGGAAAGCTGAACAAAGCTGTTTTGGGCAAATCCAAAGTAGACGAGGAAGTATTGGATAACCTGGAGGAAGTACTGGTAACGTCTGATGTCGGTATTGAGACTACATTAAAAATTATTGCAAGCATTGAGCAGCGCGTAGCCAACGATAAGTATTCAGGTACGGCTGAATTGGATAAAATTTTAAAAGAAGAAATCGCTGCTTTATTGAAAGATGCGGACGATGCCGGCAACGGTGACTTCGATATTCCTAAAGTAAATGGTCCTTATGTGATCATGGTCGTGGGTGTGAATGGTGCAGGTAAAACGACCACCATTGGTAAACTCGCTACACAGTTTCAAAAGCGAGGAAAGAAAGTATTACTTGGTGCCGGAGATACCTTTCGCGCTGCTGCAGTAGATCAATTGAAACGCTGGGGTGAACGTGCCGGTGTGCCGGTTGTATCACACGGTATGAATACCGATCCGGCCTCTGTCGCTTTCGATGCGGTGAAGCAAGGAGTAGAGATGCAAGCGGATGTTGTGATCATTGATACTGCAGGAAGATTGCACAACAAAGTCGGTCTGATGGATGAGTTGTCAAAGATCAAACGCGTCATCCAGAAATTTATACCGGAAGCACCGCATGAAGTCTTACTGGTATTAGACGGAAGTACCGGACAAAATGCATTGAATCAAGCGAAGGAATTTACAAAAGCAACAGAAGTCACGGCATTAGCCATTACCAAGCTTGATGGCACAGCCAAAGGCGGCGTAGTGATTGGTATTTCAGACCAGTTGCAAATTCCTGTCAAGTATATAGGAGTAGGTGAAAAGACAGACGACATACAGGTTTTCAATAAACATGCTTTCGTGGAATCATTATTTAAACGTTCGTAGTTTACTTACTGCTTCGTTATTTTTTTTAATGGCTTGCTCTTCTTCCAAAAAAGGAGGGCAAGGCTCGCGTGAAAAATTAATTCCCATTTCTATATCGGAAGGCATTGCCGGTTCTGTCATCTTCAAACAAGGTGAGTTTGATGCCACCGATAAATTGAGGAGTGAAGAAGGAGTATTGTACGGTGTGCAGCGGAAAATATACATTTACACACAGACCAATATTCGTGCAGTTGACATAGCCGAAGGAGATTTCGTCAATAATGTATACGAGCAATTGATAGACTCTATGGAATCAAATCCGGAGGGTTATTTTGAGAGAAAAATAAAACCTGGTAAATACTCTTTGTTCATTTTGGAAAACAACAGACTGTATTCAAAGATGGATGAAGAAGGATTTTATTTTCCGGTAACGGTAAATAAGGATTCTGTATCTACGGTGAAATTAGAAATTGATTATAAGGCTGTGTATTAAACACTACGTCATGAAAGCAAAAGGCAATAAGAAAGTAAAAGTAAATATCGTCACTCTGGGTTGTTCTAAAAACTTAGTGGATTCTGAAAATATATTTACTCAGCTGCGTGGCAATGGCATTGATGTTTCTCACGAAGCGAAGAATGATCAGTCTAATGTAGTTATTGTCAATACCTGCGGCTTCATTGATAATGCCAAACAGGAATCGATCGACACAATCCTGCGTTATGTAGATGCGAAGGAACAAGGTGTGATCGATAAGCTTTATGTGACGGGCTGTTTGTCGCACCGTTACAAAGATGAGTTGGAAAAAGAAATGCCGACAGTAGATGCTTTTTTCGGTACCAATGAATTGGCTTCTTTATTGAAAAGATTCAAAGCCGATTATAAACATGAACTAGTAGGCGAGCGATTTATCACTACACCCAAGCATTTCGCTTACATGAAAATCGCGGAAGGCTGTGATCGTCCTTGTTCTTTCTGTGCCATCCCATTGATGAGAGGAAAGAATGTCTCCCGTGCCATTGAAGAATTGGTGACGGAGGCCACTAACCACGTGAAGAACGGAACGAAAGAAGTTATTCTGATCGCGCAGGATCTTACCTATTACGGTTTGGATAATTATGGCGAAAGAAGATTAGCGGACTTGCTGACAGCTCTTTCTGACGTACCGGGTTTGGAATGGATCCGTTTACAATATGCTTATCCTTCTCAGTTTCCGGAAGAAATTCTTCCGATCATGAAAGAGCGTGCTAATATTTGCAATTACCTGGACATGCCGTTACAGCATGCGTCCACGGACATGCTGAAGATCATGCGTCGTGGCATCAGCCGCCATCGTACGGAAGAATTGCTGGCAACGATTAGAAAAGAAGTGCCTGGCATTGCGATTCGTACCACATTGATTGTAGGTCATCCTGGAGAAACGGAAGAACAATTTCAACAGTTGTGTGATTTTGTAAAAGAACAACGTTTTGAGCGTCTCGGTGTTTTTCAATATTCACACGAAGAAAACACGCATGCTTTCTCCTTAGAAGACAGTATCCCTGCGGAAGAGAAACAGCGTCGTGCCGATGTCATCATGGAAATACAAGAAGCTATTTCTACAGCGCTTAATCAGGAAAAAATTGGAAAGACTTACAAAGTCTTGATCGATCGTAAAGAAGGTGGATATTTTATTGGTCGTACAGAGCACGATTCACCGGAGGTGGACAACGAAGTGTTGATTGAAGCCAAAGATGTGTATTTACGTTTGGGTGATTTTGTAACGGTGGTCGTTGACGATGCAACGGAGTTTGATTTGTATGCGAGTGTTATACAATAATTGTTTTGCAATAAGTTATTTGATTTTTAAAGTAAGAGTATGACAACAGCTACTTTAGATAGCGGCAACCTTAAGCTGTACGATGCAAAAACAGAAGAATTGGTTTCTCCTGTTTCTAAAGTATTGTGCTATGGCGTAGTGATCCTGTCGCTTTTATTCATGCTCTCTTTGTCTATAGCGGGTCTGATTATAGGCTTTATTTTATTATTGGCAGCCTTGTTATTTTTAACTACGACAAAGAGAATCAGTATAGATTTCGAAAATTCAGTTTACAGAGAATATACTTCTACCTTCGGTGTAAAAGTGGGAGAATGGAAAAAACTATTTGAATGTAAAACCATTACGATTACATCATCAGGTAAAATGTTTTCAAATAATCTGGCTATGGGCGGGGCTCAGACCTACTCATACAGCGGCAATGTGAATCTTAACCTGAAGAAAGATAACTATAAGAAAATTGTTATTGCTAACGGCAGCTACAGTGATATCGTAAAAAAAGCAAGAACTGTTTCCGGTTTGTTGAATGGTATAGAAATCATGGACTATACTCAAAAACCAGCTGTTCAAATTCATTAGATTTTTTATATACTTGCTTTCCTCGCCATCAACTTTACATACAAGTCGAGGCATTGCTGTTTCAGCGATGGGTTCAACTCTCCTGTGTACGAGTTGTCATTTTTAAACGGCTCCAGTTTATGAATTGGAATCGATAACCCAATAAAATCAGACAACACATGAACAGTTTTGCGTGGCTCATGCAAAAAATCTTCGTACTGCAATAACATCCTGTTTGGATCGTCTTCCAGATTTAGAATCATTGTATAATAGTTGATCCAGGTATGCAGCCAATAATCCATGGAATCAGGATCTGCATTTTCCGGAATACTAGTTGTGACAAATTGAAAGTGTTTAAGGTTCGCTCCGAACTCATGATGCCCGAGCCAGTTCATGTATTCTAAAGAGAAAGGATCTTCCTTGTGTAATACTTTAAATCGCTGGTGTTGCTTAAATAAAGAATAAGCATGTTCTATAGGATTTCTAAAAATGAAAATAACTTTGAAATCTTTGTTTAGCTCACGCAAGGAGCGGTAACGGAGAATAAAATTGTTATTCTTCGCCAGGTATGTGGTCGTATTGTTTTTTTGTAATAATTGTTGATACTGCAAATAGCTTTGGTATGTTTTTTCATCTACAGTATGTTCACTCAATGTTTTCTCATGAATAAAACTATTGTGCAGGTGTGCTTTGAAAAAGTATTCTTCCAACGCTTCTATTGTCGTGTATCCAAACAGTACTTTGTCTCCATGTGCACGCTCCTTTAAATGTTTACTTGTGGGATCATAAACTTTTTTCCAACTGTTGGGACTTAGTAAAAATGGCATATTGGCATAGCTCAAAGAATGAAAAATTCCTGACTCGTGCAATAAAGTAGTTAAAGCGCTGGTGCCTGATCTGGCAAGGCCTGAGACGATTACAAAATGTGATTTGGGCTGTTTGATTTTTGATGCGAATAGTTTTTTCTCAAAGGCAAAGAGTTGTTTTGCAATATTTTCATTGTCTAAAATCATGCGGTGCAGCAGCATGGACCACTCTGAATAATCTCCCCTTTCTTTTTTTAGTGCAAGCAATACAAATGGAATAGAGCTTCCAATAAGCAATGCACCGTAAGAAAAATAACTCCAGTCTAAGTTTGTTAGTGCAATCCAATTAAAGTTGGCATAGACTAAAAGTGGAAGCAGTGATAGCGCAAAAATGCAAGTAATCAAAAAAGAAAAGAGGAATAAAGAGAGGATCAGATTGCTTAAGTTGCGAATCAATAATTTCTGTTTGACTGTGTCGTCGGACTGTGTGTCAATAATGGTATTGAGCATGGCCATGGTGTGACGTGCCATGCGGAAAAATGAAGTCCTGCAAATAACTAATCCCGTAGAAAGTAATAAGGAAGAAAAGAGGATTAGCAGTCCTAAAATCATTTGCTGGACGACTTAGTAGAGAATATCCATTTAAAGAAGTTTTTAATAGGAATCCACAAAATTAAGCCAAAGCTTACCGCAACAATTAACAAGATAATAAGAACTAGCAATATGGTTCCAATACCTAGACCTGGTCCAATGTATAATAAGGTGCTCAACATATGATATTAGTAGGGTATTTGTTCGTAGATTCTTATCCAATTAGTATGATAGGCGTAATTTTCTAACGGAGCATGCAACATTTTTTTGTATACGAATCCTGATTTATTAAGGATATAGAGTTTCCCTTTATTTTGAGATTCAATGAAGATATCTCCATTCTTTAGTATCCTATGTACTCCTTGGGTTTCAGTCCAAATTTTTTCTTTTATTAAATGATTATTTAAAAGCCTGGTAAAAGTTGAATCATTAAAATTGTAGATCATGATTTCAGAAGCACACAATGTATCCGTTATAATACATACATTATCTAACGTGTCATTTTCATGTTGGATATAATTATTATTGAAAATGGAAATTTCATCATCAGAAATTACGTTAGGATCATGCTGATTAAGAAATTCGCCAAAGATAAGTCTGATAATTTTATTGGTTGAAGGTCTGTAAAGTAGAATCAATGAGCGATCTCTTAGACTAAGCAATAAGTCACCTTTTTTCCAGTGCTTGGAATCTTTTAGTAAAGGTTGAATATCATTTAAGTGCATTGGATCATAAGGATATTTATCGGGATCACTTACCCCGCATAAGAAGTTTTTGTAATGATTTTCTTTTAAGATATCAGAAACGCCTTTATGAAAAATAATTTTTCCCGTGTTCTTGTCAAGTTGAGTAATATAGTTTTCTCTGTAGCGGTAGATATTTCCATTAAAATTTTGAATGCCTTTAACAGGTATATTACCTTTTATCTCTGGATCAGATGTACAGGTCCATATGGTGCTGTCTTCACCAAAATTCATGGTGTGATGGAATATGAGATCGTGATTGATCCACATAACATTTGATTGAGCATCTAATCTCATCAGATTAGCACTTTCATCTGCACTTAAAATAAGAGACTTGTCTGGGAGTATAAGGCAGCTTCGAGGTACCGCATTGGAAAATACCCAATGAGTCGTTTCGAAATTCAATCCATTTTTTTTTAGTTTCCAATTGTATAAAACGGAATCTTGGCGCAGGTTAAATAATTTGATATCCCAGTAGCCTCCATCCGTGTTCCAGAAAGAATTTACTGCATATAAATTGTAAGAAAGAGTATTGACCTCTTTAAAATTGGCGTCCAGTTTAAGGTATGTCGAAGGAATGCCAGCTAATTCTGTTGACGTGAGGACTTCTTCAATCTTATTTGGATAATTCGCAAAATTAGTCAAATGATGCGCGATGAAACCTGAATTTTTTCCATCTAAAGCGGCATTGTAGACCAGGTGGCTGTAATAAGATAAAATAAAAAAGAACAGGACAAGGGTGCTCAGTCCTATGGCAATATTTCTAATGGGTCTTTTCATCTCGTTAGATCAAATATACTAAAGTATTATAATATGTCCACAGGATCGACAGCAAAATTATGACTTTAGAGTTGTTTTTAATAACTAAAGAGAAGAATTCAATAGTATGAATTTAGCGCTGTAATGCCTGTCATTACTGACTTTGTGAATTGTTGCTTATGTTTTTATAGTTGATGTAGACAGGTTGTGTTATAGTATTTATCTGCGTTTTTGAGGTATTCGTTTTCTTTAAAGTGTTGTTGATAGATATTTTTTATTGCCAAAAAACAAGTGTGTATTATTTCTACAGGTTGCTGCTCCTTCTAGAAGGCTTAAATATTCGTTCGTATAAGGTTTGATGTTTAAGGGGTCACATTTTTTGGAAAATGTTGACTTTAAACCGAGATAATTAGCTTTTATTAAGGTGGAACAGGATTCTATATGGAGGATAGGAAATTATGAGAAGGGTGAAAATTTGAGAGGATTACATCTGATATAAGAAACCGTCAGCAGATGCTTCACGTATACAAGCAGACCAATTTGAGATTTTGGGGTGTTGAGCCAGGGTTAATTCGTGGTAAGTCAATATAATAGTACATAACCTAGGCATGTGGAATTTAAAGAAAATTGTTGCTGAGATCACTCATGCTGGAGTTACAGAAGCTATAGCTTTTGAAAAACAATACAGGCTTAAATCAATGAATTTACTTTGCATCATTGGTATCCTGATTATCTCTCCCTATTATTTTATTTTTTCAATGGCCGGTTTATGGTATCCGGTAATCGTTGTTTTTCTTTTTCACGTGTCCTTTTTCATTGTTATAGTTCTTAACTACTTCAAGTATTATAGCGCCGGCAACTACCTGCTCATCTTTGGAACGAACATGGGTATTTTGGGGATGTCTTATTTTATTGGTTTTGATTCTGGCTTTCATTTGTATTTTTTAACAGGCCCTCTTTTCATATTTTGGATTTTCGATTTAGATCAAAAGAAATTAATTGCTTATGCGATAGCTTTAGAGTTGGTATTTGTCGTGATGGTTTTTTTTGCCAAAGCATATACTGTTGCGCCTTATTCATGGGAGCAAGTTGGAAGTTTAGACATCTATTATTTGAATATGAGTTTTAACTTATTCCTCATATTTCTATTGTTTTATAATTATACCAAATATTACCAACTCCTTACTGACAGCCTTGTACAGAAACAAGAAAGACTGGAGGAAGAGGCTATAAAGCGTATTAAGTCGGAAGAATATACAAGTAAACTATTCAAAGATTTATCGGTCAGTTATAAAAATCTGGAACAATTCAGTTATATCGTATCACACAATATCAGATCTCCTTTGTCCAATATCAAAGGTTTTGTGAGCCTCTATGAAGCCAATGAACACGGTGTTCAGAACGATCATGTCATAGAGAGTATAAAGGAATCTGCCGAACAGCTGGACGAGATCGTCATGGATCTGAATGTGCTTTTAAGCGCTAAAAACTTATTGTTAGAGAATAAAAGAGTGGTAAGTCTTTCTGGTGCCATTCAGAATGTTGGTGTTTCTTTGGCTGCTGAAATTCAGCACTCGGGTGCAATCATCAAAGAAGAATTCGAAAGAGATTTGAATTTGGTTACGATAAAGACGATATTGCATAGTATTCTATTTAATCTGTTTCAAAATTCAATACGCTATAGCAAATCCGATAGGTATCCGGAAATTATAGTGACGGCAAGTAAAACAGAAGAGTACACAGAAATCAGAGTCAGTGATAACGGCGCTGGTATTGACTTAGAGAAATATAATGATAGAGTTTTTATGCTTTATCATACTTTTGGAGAGAAGACAGAAGGACGAGGCATCGGATTGTTTTTGGTAAGGTCCAATGTAGAAATGTTGGGAGGGCGCATATCCGTTGAAAGTAAAATAAATGAAGGCACAACGTTTATAATTCAATTTAAAAATTAGTAATACTATGACTACTTCGGCTAAACCAATGGTATTTTTTATCGATGATGATCCATTGTCAAATAAGTTCAACACCATGTTGATTCGTAAGATACATCCTGATGTAGAGATTAAAACATTTACTAAGGCAGAGGATGCTTTAATTGATTTGAAAGAGGAGAAGAATCAAAAGCCAGAAGTGATTTTTCTTGATTTGAACATGCCCGTAATGAACGGTTGGGATTTCATGGCAGAGTTTAAAAAGATAGGATTGGATATTGAAGTCGTAGTATTGACTTCTTCTAATGATTCATCTGATAAAGAAAAAGCAGAAAAAAATGATCAGATAAAAGACTATGTAGTGAAGCCATTGACAAAAAATGCTTTCAGTAGTGTAGTGAAAAAGTTTTTTAGAAATAAAGACGACGAATAAGCAAAAGCTTTTTGATTATAATACTTACGAACCTGCCCAACAGCAGGTTTTTTTGTTCCAGTTGTGAGACAGTAGTCTTGTCCCTGAATCCTCTGAAGGATACAAAATAAAAAGCTCATTGCATATTACATACGATGAGCTTTTTATTTTACAGTTTAAGCCAAGTCCCCTTTAGAGGTAAGTCTGTTTGATAAAAATTACTGTTTCTTCTTAATCAATGTCGCAATCCAGGTATTTATTTTTTCCTGTTGCTCAGGAGATAGCTTTGCTTCTTTGTGCAGAGAAGTATAAGTAGATAAGGGCATTTCGCCTTCGTGTACTTCTTCTATGCATTCATCCAATTTATGTTGTTGACGTTTCTCTGTATAAGTGCCCCACACAGAAAAATTGAGATGCTCGCGTCCTTCGTTGATGTGATCTTTTAACCACCAGGATATGGGAGCTACATTGCTGTACCATGGATAAGTTGTTTCATTAGAGTGACAGTCGTAACAAGACGTAACAAGAATACCTTTTATTTCATCAGAAGGGTGTGTGAGTGTGATGAAGTCTTTGGTTTTGTCAAGTGGAGGATTTGTTTTGTCGATGCGGATGAATTGGATCAAAATTAGCAGGACGGCAAGACCAAGGATTAGCTTTTTTATCATAATGAAATAGTTGTAAGTGATAAGTTGTAAGTGGCAAGTAGGGTCTATACTTTCACTTTAAACAAAATGAATAGTTTAAATGATGTTGCATTATTTTTTATAAGAAGCATGTGCAATGCTTACTTACCACTTACAACTTTAAATTACCCAAACAAGTCGGAAGATAAATAACGATCGCCGCGATCGCATACGATGCTCACGATGACTCCTTCTTTTAATTCTTTAGCTAGTTTAATGGCGATAGCCATTGCTCCTCCGCTGCTCATGCCTGCGAAGATGGCTTCTTTCTTTGCCATCAGGCGTGTCATTTCAATCGCTTCCGTTTCGCTGACATCCATGGTTCGGTCTACGCGATGCGCTTCGAATATTTTTGGCAAGTACTCAATTGGCCATCTGCGGATGCCCGGTATACGTGCCTTTTCATCGGGTTGAACGCCGACTATTTGTATGTCTTTGTTTTTTTCTTTTAGAAAGCGAGATACACCCATGATGGTTCCGGTTGTGCCCATAGATGAAACGAAGTGTGTGATTTTTCCATCGGTGTCTTTCCATATTTCCGGACCGGTAGAAGTATAGTGGCCTTTCCAGTTGTCAGGATTGCCAAATTGATTAAGCATGATGTAACCACCTTCCTTGACTTTGTTCTCGGCATAGTCTCTTGCTCCTTCCATAGAAATGGCTGCGGGAGTTAAAATAACTTTGGCCCCGAAAGCCTCCATGGTCAACACACGTTCTTTGGTAGAATTGTCTGGCATGACCAGTTCGATTTCCAAGTCAAACAAACGGGCGATCATCGCTAAGGCAATACCCGTATTGCCGCTTGTCGCTTCGATCAGTTTATCACCCGGTTTTATTTCGCCTCGCTCGAGCGCTCCTTTGATAAGGGATAGAGCGGCTCTGTCTTTTACACTTCCTCCGGGATTATGTCCTTCTAGTTTTGCGTAAATCTTAACAGCCGGGTTAGGGTTGAGGTGTTTGATTTCTACTAATGGCGTGTTGCCGATAAAATCTAATAATCCTGCCATGGTTATTTTTTAGTGCTTACTTCAGGTTGAGCACGGTTGTATACTTTCGAATGTGGTGCTATACTTTCGATTACCCATACGTTACCACCGATGACACTGTGGTGTCCGATGACGGTATCTCCGCCTAAAATCGTCGCTCCTGAGTATACGATGACATCGTCTTCAATACTTGGATGACGTTTTTGGGAAGCCATGTCTTTGGTTACACTCAGCGCTCCCAGTGTCACGCCCTGGTATATTTTTACATTTTTACCAATACTGGCTGTTTCTCCGATGACTACACCGGTGCCATGGTCTATGAAAAAGCTAGATCCAATTTGTGCACCCGGATGGATGTCAATGCCTGTTTTAGAATGGGCATATTCAGAAAGGATTCTGGGCAATAAAGGAACATTCAATTCATACAAGGTATGAGCCATGCGGTGAAAGGCAATTGCGTAAAAGCCAGGATAGGTTCTAATCACTTCATACTCACTTTTCGCCGCAGGATCACCCGCTAAAGTTGCCTTGATATCGTCGCACAACAATTCGTAAATCTTGGGAAGCTGAGCCATGAAAGCCGCCGAAATAACGCCCGGATCTTTGTCCAACTGCTTCTGCATGACATTCAAAAGTTCTTTAAACTCAGAGTTGTATATATCCAAACGGTCTTTGATGATGGTTGCTGAACGGTATTTTTTAGGAGACTGTTCCGGAAATAACATCAGCAAAATACGCGTAAAGAGCTTGCATACACTGGAAGTGGAAGGAGCGGTATCCGTTTTTTGATGTCTTTCGAATAAGGTCTGCGCAAATGTGTTGTTGCTCATGTAAAACTGAATTATTTGGTGCGACTAGGTGTTCTGTTTTCATTCAACCCCAAAGGGGCCTGAAAGATTCGAAAATACATTCTTTTATTTAATTATAGGAAGGTCATCGGATAAAAATATACAAAATTAATGGACAGTTGTAAGTGATAAGTGGTAAGTTGTAAGTGATAAATAAGACTTATAAATACGGCTTTTCGCTTTATAACCCATAAGCGCTTGTTATTAAGTAAATTTAAAAGGAAGTGGTGAAATAGAAATCTGTGACGCTTTATCAAAGACTTACAACTTACCACTTACAACTTGCCACTACTTATTTTAAATGAAAAAATCAATCCATAAAATCCCTCTCGAGCAAACCAGAGCTTTTTCCTCTTTGCTTTCTGATTATATCTCTCAAAACGATAAGATTACCTCTTTCATTCATTATGCTTCTTCTGCGGAAGGCTTGCAAAAATGCCTGGCCGATTGTTCGTTTCCTATGGAACGGAGATTGGTGTTGCAGGAAGTGTTGAAAGAGGAGTATAGCCAACTTCAGGTGTCTCCTGCTGTGCAAGAACATTTGGAAAGTATCTCTTCACCGGAAACCTTCTTTATCACTACCGGTCAGCAGATTCACGTGCTGGGAGGACCTTTGTATGTCTTGTATAAAATTGCCAGCACGATACAATTGGCTGCGGCTTGCAAACAGCTGATGCCGGACAAACATTTTGTACCGCTTTTCTGGATGGCTTCGGAAGATCATGACCTGGAAGAAATCGATCACCTGAGTATTTTTGGAAAGCGTTACCAGGCGGAATTAAAAGGGAAGGGCCCTGCCGGTAGAGTGTCTACCGAGGGATTATCAGAATGGATCGAAAGCTTACCGGATATTCCGGAGGTGTTTAAAAAAGCATATAGTCAGTACAATAACCTTTCTCAAGCCACACACTATTGGCTCAATGAATTGTTTGGCAAGCATGGTTTGGTGGTGTTGGATGCAGATCATGCGAAACTGAAGCAACAGTTTATTCCTGTTTTAGAAAAAGAAATAATAGAAGGCATCTCTATTGATGCAGTACGTAAGCAAACAGAGGCCTTAGAACAACAAGGCTATAAAAGTCAAATCTTCCCAAGGGAAATTAATGTGTTTTACATTTCATCGGAAGGGCGACATCGCATTACGTATGAAGAGGGTACCTATTCGGTATTGAATACTGATTTTGTATTTGACAAAGAAAGTCTTTTAAAAGAATTGCATGCACATCCTGAATCATTCAGCCCTAATGTCGTATTGCGTCCGGTGTATCAGGAATATATTTTACCCAATATCGCTTACATCGGTGGACCCGCGGAAGTGGCCTATTGGCTTCAATTGCAAAAAGTTTTTGAAGTACTGCATTTGCACATGCCTGTCGTGCTACCTAGAAACTTTGCCATGGTAGTAGGCAAACAACAATTGGGTAAACTACACAAATTAGGATTGCAACCTGAATCTGTTTTTTTACCGGAAGAAGAATTGAAACAGTTTTTTCTTTCAGAAAAAAATCATGTGATCCCGGAATGGAATGATGTAGCAGCAGAGCTGGATAAGCTCTGGCTTGGTGTAGAAGAGAAATCACTGAAAGCGGATGCGAATTTAAAAGACTGGCTGGCAGCGGAAAAACATAAGGTGCAAAAGCAATTGGAAAACATAGAGAAACGTGTGGCTAAAACCTATGAACAAAAACTGGAACAGGAAATGAAACAGTTGTCTACGTTAAAAGAAAAATTATTACCCGGAGGAGGCTTACAGGAACGTTCGGATTCTTTCCTTTCTTTTCTCATCAATGACCCGAACTTTATCGACGACATCATTCCTTTGTTTGATCCGTTAGATTTTCGTTTCAATATTGTGCAGTATGAAGACTAAAAAAGAATGGCGTGCACATTATATGGGACAGCGCCGCGCGTTGACGATAGAAGAAAGAATTAAAAAAAGTCAATCGATCGCGGAACATTATTTCAACCTTTTTGAAACAGAGCGTCCTGATGTTGTTCATCTTTTTTTGTCGATGCCTGCCAAAGCGGAAGTCGATACACGCTTTATCTTACAAAGAATGAATCAGGAGTATCCTAATGTCAAAACGGTTACATCTGTCATTGCAGAAGATCAGGTATCTCTCCTGACAATTGAAGTACGTATGGATACTCCACTCGCTTTAAATAGTTGGGGCATACCGGAACCTACAACGCGTATCATTTTTCCGGAAAAAGAAATTCAGGAAGTCTTAACGCCTCTTTTGGCGATGGATTCAGCAGGCTACCGGTTGGGCTATGGGAAAGGATTTTACGATCGTTTCTTTGCTGGTTGTTCTTCTTCTGTAATACGTACCGGCATTAATTTTTTTCCAATCGTCAATCATGATTTACCCAAAGACCAATGGGACGAACCTTTGCACCGTCTGGTAAGTGCAGAAGGAACGTTTGTTATCTATAAGAAAGCATAAAAAGAAAAAGCGGAGAGCGAATACTAGTATTTGCTCTCCGCTCTGTTTCTATACTCTATTTTTACTGACCGATAATTTTTTTGGCTTCATCAAATAACCCCAATGATTTCATGTAGATCTCATCCGTCTCATTGTATATCGGATAGAAACCTTTGGCACCCCATGCACTTCGGGCGATGTATGCCTTCACGTTATTCTTGATGTATTCTTTCGAGATGTTGTATTCTTTCTCATTGTGTTTCACTCCGGATTTGGCAGCGAGTGCTTTCAATTCCGTCATCATAGACTCTGTGATCTGAAAGTTTTTCTTGTAATCCGCAAACTCCATTTTAGAGAGCTTTGCCTTATTATTGGAATAATAATTCAGCGTATACTCGCGAATGACATTTTGATTAAACAAGTCCGACAGGTAACGTGTATAGGCCGATGTATCGCGAGGTACGAAGTAATCCGGCATGATACCTCCGCCACCGTATACGACGCGTCCCTTAGTTGTTTTGTATTTCAACGAGTCGTCAAATTTGATACTGTCTGCGTGGAAGTATTCACCTTTTTCATAACGTTTCAGCAACTCCGTATTGTATTCGTCGCTGTGCTTGGAGTCGTAGTGTTTTTGAATGGAACGGCCACTTGGCGTATAATAGCGAGAGATGGTCAGGCGCAATTCAGAACCGTCAGTCAAAGGAATCGGCATTTGTACCAGACCTTTACCGAAAGACCTTCTCCCTACAATCAAGGCGCGGTCGTTGTCTTGCAAGGCACCGCTTACAATTTCAGAAGCAGAAGCAGAACCTTCGTTGATCAATACAATGACCGCTCCTTTTTCAAATTCGCCGGCACCTGTGCTCTTATGTTCGGAATCGTATTTTGCTCCTTTACCATCCGTATAAACAATCATTCTATTTCCTTCGAGAAAATCATCGGCCATCCGGATCGCTTTATCCATGTAGCCTCCGGGATTGTCTTTGAGATCCAGGATGAGTTGTTGCATACCGGCGGCTTTCAGTTCTTTCATGGCTGCGCTAAACTCATTATACGTATTGGCGGCAAAACGATTGACTTTGATATAACCCGATTTATCATCGATCATGTAATAGGCATCCACAGAATAGGTAGGTATTTTGTCGCGGATGATGGTGTAGTCCAATAGCTTCGCTTGTCCTTTGCGCTTGATGCTTACGACAACCTTCGTTCCTTTTTTACCCCGTAGTTTTTTAAAGACATCATAATTGGTAATGACTTTTCCTGCCACGATTTCACCGTCTACTTTTACAATTTTATCACCTGCCTGCAATCCCACGGCTTCAGAGGGACCTCCGCTGATAGGAGCGACAACATAAATAGTATCTTTGATGATGTTAAATTCTATACCGATGCCTTCAAAGTCACCTTCCAGTTGAGAGCGTGCAATGTCTACGTCTTTTTTGGCGATGTAAGAAGTATGCGGATCTAGTTTTTCCAACATCTGAGTAATGGAGTAGTCGACTAAGTCATCTATGTTTACCGTATCTACATAATCACGATCGATGTAATTGATGATTTCCAGGAAGCGCATATACGTGCCTGTAATATTGGTGGAGTTCTCTTTTTTAGCCGCTCCGGCTCCGATAAAAATGCCAAGTATGACAGCGAGAGCAATGAATAGAGGTATCTTAATTTGGCTGGCTTTATTCTTTATTCTTTTTTCCACTCTGTATAAAGGTTAGATCTGCTAAACAATTTCAAGTTAAAGGATATTATACTAGATCGGAAAACCCACTGCAATTATTATTAAGAGTCGGTTTTACTGTCTTTAGATTTTCCTTGCTGATTTTCACGTTTCGTGAGAATACCGGTAATATAGTATAAGTGATACCCTTTTCAAGGTATTTTATAAATACAAGCAGTTGATACATAGTCAGATATGTGTTTTTTTAAATCGCTATTTAAAATAATTCTAAATAGGGTTGCATTCGGGTGTTGAGCCGCTTACTTTTGCATTGATTTAGATTAATTCCAAATAAGAATTTCACCTATAACCATGAAAAAACATCTCCTTTTAGCTGCTTTAGCTATTGTTAGCGTTCTCTCTTCTTGCAAAAAGTCAGAAGACAATCCCGCTCCTTCTGATAATACTCCTTCTTCTTATAATTTTTCAAATGCAAGCTATTCTGATGAAATAGGAAGAATAGGGATGTTCAAATCATTAGAGAACAGATTGAAAAAATCTATCCCAACTGCTGCCGGAACACCCTCTGCAATTACTTATGCCGGTGTTTCAGTAGACTACACGACATTGAATAATTACTTTACCAATACAGGATCTCCTTATTTAGATTCTACAAGATTGAATGGTGCTTCTTATAATCTTTCCGACGAAAATGCAGCAGCAGCAGTGGTGCAAGACTATTTAGATGCATACGCTACAGCAAGTCAGGCCGCTAGTTTCCCTACAGTAGGTACTACACCTACTCCGGATGGAACGGCAACTGAAGGAACAGCAGGTTTGCTTAAAAACTCTTCAGGTTCTTATTTGTTATTGGGCGCAGATGGTATCAACTATGCTCAAATGATTCAGAAGGTTCAATTCGGATCATTATTTATCTATCAGATCATTACTCGTCTGGACGCGATCAACGATGTCGACAATACGACATTAGTTGCGGGAAAAACATATACTGCTCAGGAACATGCCTGGGACGAGGCTTTTGGCTATACTGGATTTCCTAGGTATCCGGTAGATAGTTTAACAGACGCAGATCCCGTTACTGGTAATGGATGGGCTAAAACCAATAGTTCAAAGTTTCTTTACCTGGCTAATTATTCCAGACAAACGGATGGCAGCACTAATTTGTTGGCAACAAAAACATTGGTAACAGCCTTCATTAAAGGAAGAGTGGCAATCAGTAATAAAGACTATACAACCAGAGATCAGCAAATAAACATTATCAAAACGTGTCTTCGCAAGATGTTAGGTGCTATGTTCCTTCAGGAATATAATGAATTGACTCCAGCGAAATTTGCGGATCCAGCTTCTCGCAACGGATTGGTATCTGAAATGATCGGTATGGTTGTCGGTATGAAGTATGTTCCCGGTAAAACTATTTCTGATGTACAAATCAACGATTTGTTGACACATTTGAGCTCTACTAACATTTGGCAAGTTACACAACCCAATATCAATTATGTAAGAGATCAGGTAAAAGTGATTTTCGGAGTTGGCTTTAAAGGAGATTAATCTCAAGAGGTACATAAATTTTTGAATCATTAATCATTCAAATCTATCAGCTGTGTTCGTAAAAGAGCGCAGCTGATATCTAGTTAAAATAGTATGAAATTTAATCCTGTATTAATTGCTTCCGGAGTTTGTTTGCTCGTTTCAATGGCTGTAATAAGTTCTTGCAAGAAACCGGACGAAGATCCTACTGCTAGTTTTGACCAAACTCCATTGTTACAAAACATAGGCAATAACATCATCATTCCTAATTACCAGACGCTTTCTGTTGCGGTGAATAAATTGGATTCTGCTACAACAGCTTTCAATGCTGCACCTACTGAAACTTCTTTATCAAATCTGCAAGTCCTCTTCAAAGATGCATACAGAGCCTGGCAATACAGTGCAATCTATGACTTTGGCCCTTCCGCTGCAGTGTATTTGAAATCCAATGTCAATACCTTTCCTGTAACGGTATCCCAAGTGACTTCTAATGTTACTTCCGGTTCTTATAACCTCGATGCAGCGGTAAATTTGTCTGCTAAAGGATTTCCTGCGGTAGATTATTTATTGTATGGAGTAGCAGCGGATAATGCTTCCAGAGTTTTGGAATACACGACAACGACGAATTTCGCTAAAAGAAAACAATACCTTGCGGATGTAGTAACAGATATCAAAACCAGAGTGACCAGTACGCTAAATGGCTGGTTGCCTAGTGGCGGGAATTATATCAATCAATTCGTATCCAGCACGGGTACAGATGCTGGAAGCTCCCTTTCACTTGTAGTCAATCAGTTTATACAGGATTACGATAACGGGAAATATTATAAAGTATTCATTCCTCTGGGCACGCAAGGTGTACCTTCTTATCCTGAAAAGACAGAAGCTTATTACAGCGGCATTTCTGCTGAGTTAGTGATCTTAACAACAAATGCTTCGCAAGAACTTTATCTTGGAAAAAGCAGAGCAGGTGTAGATGGAATTGGATTTGATGATTACCTGGATCAAATAGGTGAATCAACATTGAACAACAGCATTAAAGCACAGTATACATCAGCACTTACGATATGGGCCACTGTAGGTGATCCTCTTTCAGCCACCATTGGTAGCAATCCTGCTTTAGTAAATAGCGCTTATACGGAATTGCAAAAACAAATACCGATGATTAAAAGACAAATGACTTCAGCAATGGGCGTATTGGTTGCATTCGGTGACGATGACGGCGATTAAATATAATTTTATTCAGCGTTGGAAAGATCAAATTCTCAACGTGTTTATTCAACAAACATCCATTGCTCCGCTGGTTATCTTAAGAATAGCTTTCGGAGCAATTATGTTTATCAGTACACTGCGTTTCATCAGTAAAGGATGGGTAGTAGAGTATTATGTACAACCCATTTACCATTTTACATACTATGGTTTTGAATGGGTAAGACCATTCGATGAACAAACCATGTTTTTGATTTTTTATACCATGGTTATTGCGGCTGTATTGGTAACGGTCGGACTATTTTACAGACTATCGATCATTACTTTTTTTCTGTTGTTCACTTATGTAGAACTCATCGATAAAACTACTTACCTCAATCATTATTATTTTGTCAGTATCGTGTCTTTTCTCATGATCTGGGTACCGGCAAACCGTTATTTCTCTATGGATATTTTAAGAAAATCATCCTTGAAAGTAACCACTGTACCGAACTGGTGCATTTTGATTTTTAAACTGCAGCTTTTTCTAATTTATTTTTTCGCGGGACTTTCCAAAATTAATTACGATTGGCTGATTGAAGCGATGCCGTTGCGACTCTGGTTGCCGGCCAACAGTCATTTACCATGGATAGGCTCTTGGCTTACGAAAGAATGGATTGCCTATGTATTCAGTTGGGGAGGTTTGCTCTTTGATCTCTTTATTGGTTTTTTATTGTTCAATAAACGAACGGTATACATCGCTTATTTTTTTGTATTTGTATTTCATGCGTTCACCGCCTTGTTTTTCCAGATCGGCATGTTCCCTTACATCATGATGAGTATAACGCTGATCTTCTTTGGGGATCGGTACCATCAAGATTTTATCAATGGAATGCGCAGACTTGCAGGTAAGAAATTGGCAGGATTTGAACAGACTATTCCTTTATTGATCACAACAGGCTACCGCAAGTTTGTATTGATTTTGTTATCCGTTTATTTTCTCTTACAGGTGCTACTGCCTTTACGTTACTTTATCTATCCGGGACATTTGTTTTGGACAGAAGAAGGTTTTCGTTATTCCTGGCGTGTCATGTTGATGGAAAAAACTGGGTTGACTTTCTTTCACGTAAAAGATCCGGATAAAGGAACAGATCTTGAAGTAAACAATAAGATTTTTCTGACTCCATTACAGGAGAAAATGATGTCTACCCAACCCGATATGATTTTGCAGTATGCACATTTCCTGGGCGACATTTATCGGGCAGATGGAATCAAAGACCCGGTTGTGACAGTGGAAAGTTATGTAACACTCAATGGAGCTCCCAGTCAGCGCTTTATCGATAAGCAAGTAAATCTGCTAAAAGAAAGCGAAAGCTTCCGTCATAAAACTTGGATACTACCCTTTGTTCATCCTAAATTTGCAAGATGCGAATAATGCTGTTTTCTGTTTTTGTCCTAGTGGGCTGTCTTTGTATGGAAGTTCAGGCGCAAACGTATAACGTATTCGGAACCATTACATCAGAAACACCGGGAGAATCACTAGGCAATATTTCTGTTGGGTTAAAGCATAGCTCTTACTATACAGTTACTGACGAACAAGGGCATTATACCATTACCAATGTAAAATCAGGTAAGTATACGCTGGTTATTTCTTCTCTTGGACATAAAAAAGTGGAACGCGAAATCGTTGTCGCGGGTCACGATCTTTCTGTTGATGTACCATTGAAAGGACACGTTTCATCAGTAGACTCCATTGTTGTTGTTGGAGAAAAAGAAAAAACATTTGGTGTCACGCGCCTGAAAGATGTAGAAGGGACAGCCATTTATGCCGGTAAGAAAACAGAAGTTGTAGTAATGAGCGACATCACAGCCAATACAGCCACTAACAACAGCCGTCAGATTTACTCTAAGATTGCCGGATTGAACATTTGGGAAAGTGATGGAGCCGGCATTCAATTGGGTATAGGAGGAAGAGGATTAAGTCCCAATCGTACCGCTAATTTCAATACACGACAAAACGGTTATGACATCAGTGCGGATGCCTTGGGGTATCCGGAGAGTTATTATTCTCCTTCCAGCGAATCCATCGATCGCATAGAAGTAGTAAGAGGTGCGGCTTCTCTTCAATATGGTACACAGTTTGGCGGCATGGTCAATTTCAAATTAAAGAAAGGTCCTGCAGATAAAAAGGTAGAAGTCGTGAGCCGTCAATCCGCAGGCTCATGGGGATTTTTTAATACGTTCAACAGCGTTGGCGGTACAGTAAAGAAAGTAAATTATTACGGCTTCCTGCAACACAAGCAGGGAGACGGCTGGAGGTCGAATTCAGGTTTTAATAATAATGTGGCGTATGCTTCCGCCACTTATACTGTTACTCCAAGATTGTCGATTGGCGTGCAATACACCTATATGCATTACCTGGCTCAGCAAGCCGGTGGTTTAACAGAAGATAGTTACAGGCAAGATCCAAGACAATCCACCAGAAGAAGAAACTGGTTTAAAGTAGACTGGAACCTTGCCGCAGTGACTTTAGATTACAAGATAAATGAACGGGTAAAAATTAACACCCGGTTTTTTGGATTGGCTGCGAGCCGCTCGGCTCTTGGCTTATTAAAAACATCTGCAGATGCAGATGATGGAGGAAACAGAGATCTTTGGATTGATAAATACAGAAACTTCGGAAATGAAACGAGATTACTTTGGCATTATAATTTAGGCAAGATGGAATCCACGCTGCTAGTAGGTATGCGTTATTACAACGGACATACAGACAGAAAACAAGGCGTTGGAAATGCTGCATCAAGTGGTATTTCTTCTGATTTTAAATTGGATAATCAAAGCAACTTAGAATATTCCAGCTATTCCTTTCCAAACCAGAACCTGGCTCTGTTTGCCGAGAATATTTTCCAATTAAGTCCTAAACTGAGCGTTATTCCTGGCGTACGCTATGAAACCATTAAAACCGTAGCGGATGGATTTTATGGTTTACCGCAAAGAGATTTGGCAGGAAATGTATACAATGTCATTCACACGAATGAGTACAGAAAGAATACCCGTTCTTTCATCATCGGTGGAGTAGGGATGAGTTTTATTCAAAGTGATCTGTTACAACTGTACGCTAATGTTTCACAAAATTACCGAGCCATTAATTTCAATGACATGCGTGTCATCAATCCCAACTTACAAGTCGATCCTAATTTGAAAGATGAGACGGGTTATTCGGCTGACATTGGATCCAGAGGAAATATTTCTGACATCATCAACTATGACATCAGTCTGTTTATGATTCATTATAACAATCGTATAGGTACCGTTTTGGAAACAGATACTGCTACGTTCAATGTGTACCGCTACAGAACAAATGTCTCCAGTTCATTGAATATAGGAGTAGAATCGTTTGTAGAGGTTAATCTTTGGAGATTGATCAAAGGTGAAAGCGCGAAGTCAAATATTTCTGTTTTTTCTAACCTTACCTTTGTAGATGCCCGGTATACCGGAAGCAAGGAAAGTGCTTTTCACGATAGAAAAGTAGAATTGGCACCGAACGTCATCTTTAAGACCGGCTTAAGTTACAAGACGAAGAAATTTAAAGCCACACTTCAATATGCTTATACCGGTGAGCAATTCACGGATGCCACCAATACTCCTTCTCTTGCTAGTAAACATGGCAATGGTGTAATCGGTCTGATGCCTGCTTATTATGTGATGGACTTTTCGGCTTCTTATGAAATCAATAAAAGATTCTCTGTGTTTGGAACGATCAATAACTTATCGGATAACCGTTATTATACCAGACGAGCCGACAGCTATCCGGGTCCGGGTATTATTCCTTCGGATGCCAGGGCGTATTATTTGACGGTGCAAATCAAATTATAGTGGTAAGTGTAAGTGGTAAGAAAACCGCTTAATTCTTTCATTAGGCTTATAATTTAAGACTATAGGACTGTTTTATAGCCATTTACTTATCACTTACAACTTATCACTTACCACTTTCCTTATTGACACTGGAGGCGAAATTTGTTATCTTAGCCTAAGATACTTGCACAACCTTGATCAATAAACTACATATTCCCATCAGAGAATTGGTTGCGGCCGATCCTAAGCTTGGCTTTGTGCTGCACGCACAAGGAATAAAGTTTTATGAGCACGCCGACAGCACAGTAGCAGCCATCAGCAACAAATATGCTTTTAACCTGAAGCAATTTATCCGTCAGGCAGATTGGCAATACCAGTATCAGCTTGTGAAAAATCCTTTGACACTCAATAAGCATACGGCTTTGCACGTGATCGACTATTTAAGTTTCATGCACCGGTTGTTTGTAAAGGAAAAGCTTCCTTATTTTTCAACGATCATTCAGGATTTCAATAATACAACCGACGATAAACGAATCACGGATTTGAAATGGGCATTTCCCTATTTCCAGGAAGATTTTGTACACCATATCTTTGAAGAAGAAGACCATTTATTCGCCTACTTGCGCCAATTGGCGAAGAGTTTGGAGGAAAGGAAAATTTCTTCCAAACTGATGATGGAAATGGAACGGTGCTCCATCAAAGAATATTCTTTACACCATTTATTGGATGACGATGAAATGGCTGGTATCCGTTCTTTGACGAATCAATACACGCATTTACCTTCCGACTCACTAGAGTTAAGGGTATTGTTTTTTGAGTTGAGAGAATTTGAAAAAGAGTTAAATTTTCACGTCCGTATAGAAAATGAAGTGCTTTTCCCTAAAGCACTGACGATGGAAAATGGCGTACGTACATTGATTCACAAGTCCAGAAACTGTAATTGATGCCGCGTATCATGGCCATTGATTATGGATTGAAACGCACCGGTCTGGCTGTAACCGATCCCCTTCAATTAATTGCAACTCCTCTAACCACGGTACCTACAGGAACGTTACTGGATTTTATAAAAGAGTATATTAGCAAAGAGGAAGTCATCCTGTTTGTGATTGGCATGCCTAAAAGATTAGATAGTACACCTTCTCAAACAGCGATGAACGTGAAGGGATTTATCAAAGTATTGCAACGAGATATTCCTCAGATCGAAGTGAAAGAAGTGGATGAACGTTTTACTTCTGTCATGGCCATGGATGCTATGATTGCCGGTGGGATGAAGAAAAAAGACAGACGGGTTAAGGGCAATGTCGATAAGGTCAGTGCGGCAATTATTTTGCAGTCGTATATGGAAAGTAGAAGATAGTCGTTAGTGGTTAGTCGTTAGACATTCAGTTCCCGCAGGGTCTCTCGAAGAGTACCCTGCGAGTTACTTGAAAGACGAGACTTCGCTGCATTCAAGAGCGCAGGGTCCCTTTCAGGAGACCCTGCGGGGACTACTGATCACTGACAACTGACCACTAATTCACAAAATCTTCTCTTCATACCTCTACTTTCCTTCCTTTTCCTTAAATTTAAAACAGCAAACATTTACTATTTTATGATTTTACCCATCGTTGCCTACGGAGACCCTGTGTTGAAGAAAGTAGCAGAAGAAATTCCAAAAGGAGAAGACCTGACTCAGCTCATTGCAGACATGTATGAAACCATGTACACGGCAAGCGGTGTTGGCCTGGCAGCTCCTCAGATAGGATTGAGCAAGCGATTGTTTGTGATTGATGCGGGAGGATTTGAAGATTCTGAATACCCGGATTTGAAAAAGGCATTTATTAATCCTGTCATCGTTGAAGAGATGGGTGAGGATTGGCCTTATGAAGAAGGCTGCCTGAGTATACCGGGTATACGTGCAGCAGTAGAACGTCCGGAAAGTTTGATCATCGAATATTACGATGAAAACTGGAAGAAACATAAAGAAGAATACAGCGGCATGGCTGCGCGAGTGATTCAACACGAATACGATCACATTGAAGGCATTTTATTTACAGATCATCTTTCTCCATTGAAAAAGAGATTGTATAAATCAAAGCTCATCAACATCAGCAAAGGAATAGTTGATGCTGCTTACCGCATGCGTTTTCCTGTCAAGCGTTAAGCAATGAATAGCGTCGACGTGCATTCCAAACTTCCACATATCGGCACCAATATTTTTACCACCATGTCTGGTTTGGCTATGCAGTACAACGCAGTCAACCTGGCGCAAGGCTTTCCGGATTTTGATGTCCCTTCTTATCTGGTGGAAAGAGTTTCTCATCACATGTTATCCGGTAAAAATCAATATGCTCCCATGGCGGGTATTTTATCGCTGCGAGAAAAGCTGGCAACGAAATACGCCAGTGTGTATGGTGCTCCATTTGATCCGGTAAATGAAATTACCATTACCTGCGGCGCTACGGAAGCTTGCTTCTCTGCCATCACTGCGCTGATCAAAGCCGGCGACGAAGTCATCATCATCGAACCGGCATTCGATTGTTACGAGCCGGCTATCCTATTGAACGGAGGGAAACCGGTTTTTGTTAAAACGACCTATCCTGATTTTAAAATCGATTGGAACAAAGTAGAAGCGGCGATCACTTCACGCACTCGTTTGTTGATTTTAAATTCTCCTCATAATCCAACCGGTACGGTATTTACTAAAGAGGATGTGAATGCGTTGCGTGAGTTGTTGCAACGACATGATATGCTCGTGTTAAGTGATGAAGTATACGAACACATGGTATTTGACGGCGCGCATCATTTTTGCTTAGCTGCAGATCCTTTCATCAGAGAGAAAACATTGACCGTTGGCTCTTTCGGAAAAACATACCATGCCACCGGATGGCGTTTGGGTTTTTGTGTTGCTCCTGCTCATCTGACGAAAGAGTTCAGAAAAGTGCATCAATACAATACCTTCAGTGCTGTCACTCCCATACAACATGCGGTAAGCGATATGCTTGACGATACGGATTGGCACCACAACTTATCTTCTTTTTTTCAATCGAAAAGAAATTATTTCTTAAATGCGATCAAGCATTCAGGATTTAAATCCATACCTACGGAAGGCACCTACTTTCAATTGCTGTCTTATGCGGCAGTAAGTGATAAAAAAGAAACAGACATGGCAGAGTGGATGGTGAAGGAAATGAAATTGGCTGCTATACCTGTGTCTGTATTTTACCATGACAAAACGGATCAACAGATCTTGCGTTTTTGTTTTGCTAAGAAAGAGGAGACGTTACAACAAGCTGCGGAAATATTATGCAAGATTTAAAAATAGCGATCCTGCAAACATCTCTTCACTGGGAAAACCCAACGGCTAATCGCAGCATGCTGGAGGAAAAAATCTGGCAGTTGAAAGAACAAGTGGATGTGATCGTATTACCTGAAATGTTTACAACGGGTTTTACCATGAATGCATCTGCCCTTGCTGAACCGATGAATCTTCATACGTTCAAATGGTTGAGGCAAATGGCTTCGCAAACACAAGCTTCTGTTTGCGGCAGTTATATTGTTCAGGAAGGTGGACTATTTTACAATCGTTTAGTATGGATGTTTCCCGATGGTACGTATAAAACTTACGACAAGCGCCATTTGTTTCGCATGGCGGGCGAACACGAAGTGTATGGAGCGGGCCAACAACAACTCGTCGTAGAATGGAAAGGTTGGAAAATTTCTCCTTTGGTTTGCTATGATTTGCGTTTTCCTGTTTGGTCAAGAAATGTCAACAATGCTTACGATGCCTTGATTTATGTGGCCAACTGGCCGCAAGCGCGTGTAAAAGTTTGGAGTACTTTGCTTAAAGCAAGAGCCATAGAGAACATCGCTTATGTAGCGGGCGCCAATAGGGTAGGAACAGATGGCCTGGACATCTCTTATAATGGTGCTTCTGCCAGCATCGATTTTAAAGGCGAAGTACTTTGGGAAGAAGAAGAGAAAGAAGTTTGGGGTATTAGCACATGGAGTGCCGATGCCTTGCTAAAGTTTAGAGAAAAATTTCCGGCCTGGAAAGATGCCGATCAGTTTAACATTCAGTAATCATGACAATAGAAGCATTATATCATTTATACCTTAATTCCACTGGCGTGAATACCGATACCCGTACAGTAAAATCGGGACAACTATTTTTTGCATTGAAAGGCCCTAATTTTAATGCGAATGATTTTGCAGCGAAAGCATTGGAAGCCGGAGCGAGTTATGCGGTCATTGATGATGTGAGTTATGCATTGACCGAACAATATATTGTAGTGGAAGATACATTAGTCGCTTTGCAACAACTGGCTTTACATCACCGTCGCCAGTTCAGCGTTCCTTTTATTGCCATTACCGGATCAAACGGCAAAACAACTACCAAGGAACTAATGTATACCGTGCTGGCCAAAAAATACAAAACGTATTGTACCCAAGGCAACTTGAACAATCACATCGGCATTCCGCTCACCTTATTGAGCGTAGCGAAAGGAACAGAAATGGTGATTGTAGAAATGGGCGCCAATCATCAAAAAGAAATTGAAGGTTATTGCGCCATCGTAGAACCGACGCACGGTTTGATCACCAATATGGGCAAAGCGCATTTAGAAGGTTTTGGCGGAATAGAAGGAGTGAAGAAAGGCAAAGGAGAATTGTACCGTTACTTGCAGGCTACAGGCGGTACGGCTTTCGTACGCAGTGAAGACGAAGTATTGAAGAAAGAATGTACAGTAGAGAAAGTAATTTATTATGGAAGCAGGGGAGATTACAGCTGGACAGAATTGGTACAAGAAGTTCCTGTTGTTATTTATACAGACGAGAAAGAAAGAAGAATAAAAACACATTTTAACGGTGTCTATAATTTTTACAATATGGAAGCGGCACAATGTGTCGGTAAGTATTTTGATGTACCATTGAATTTGTGTGATGAAGCGATCGAAAATTATATTCCTAAAAATAATCGTTCACAGCATTTAGTATTTGGCAGTAACATCATCATGTTGGATGCCTACAATGCCAATCCTTCTTCCATGCGCGCAGCCTTGACTAATTTTACCAAGCAGGAAGCCAAGCACAAAGTGGTTATCCTTGGAGACATGTTGGAGCTAGGTGCAGAGACGCAATACGAGCACGAAGAACTGGGCAAATGGTTATTGCAACAAGATTATGACAAAGTAGTATTGTGTGGAAAGAATATGCAATATGCTGCTGCGTTGAGTCCTAAGTTTGTCTATTATCCGGATCCCGAATTGTTACTCAAGGATTTTGATTGGGATAGAATCAAGCATGCACATGTATTCATCAAGGGTTCCAGAGGGATGAAGTTGGAGCGTGTGTTGGACTGTTAATCAAACAATCGACTCTTCTTTTAGAGGAATAGTAAAACAAAATGTAGCACCTTTGCCTATTTCTGCGTTGGCGGAGATCGTTCCACCGTGTTTGTCAACTATCCGTTGTACAATGGCTAAGCCAACACCTGTTCCTTCAAACTGATCGCTGCTGTGCAAGCGTTGAAACACGCCAAACAATTTATCCGCATATTTCATGTCAAATCCTTCTCCATTGTCTTTTATCGTGTACAGGATCTGATCGTCTTTTATCTCAGAACTGATTTCAACAAGTGGACTTTCTTTGCGCGCAGAGTATTTGATGGCATTAGAGAGTAAGTTGATGAGGACTTGTTTCATCAAAGCATAATCTCCTTTGATCGCATGTAAAGTCCCCGTTTTTATTTCCGCTTTGTGATGGGTAGTCTGTTTCAGATCGAACAACACTTCCTGAAAAAGACTCACCATATCAATATCGGTTTTCAGGACTGCTTTCTTTCCTAATTTTGCAAAAGCTAAGAGGTCATCGATGAGATTGCCCATTTTCTTCGCATTGCGCTGAATGGCACTCAACATTCTTTTTCCTTCTTCGTTGACAATGGAATAAAAATCTTCTTCTAAACTTTTGGCGTAACCGTCTATCGCACGCAAGGGAGCCCGCAGATCATGCGATACCGAATAAGAGAAAGCTTCTAATTCTTTATTGGCCGTCTCAAGCTGTTTGGCGTGCTGTTCAATAATGGCTTGTTGCTCTATGATTTGTGTAATGTCTACAAAGAAAGAAACCAAGTATGTTTCTTCATTCATTTCCATAAATTCAATAGAAGAAACCGTATGCACTATTTTTCCGCTTTTTGTGATGCATTTTACATAGTCGTTTTGCAGTCTTCCTTTTTCTTTAATAATAGCTCCTACACGCAGTGATTCTTCTGTATCCAATATTCCTATTTCTACAGAGGTCCGGCCAATGATTTCTTCTTCAGAGAACTCAAATTTTTCTATAAACTTTTTATTGACTCTTTTATAGGCTCGCTTTCCCAGTGTAGTCGCGGTCATGCTCATGCACACGGGGCTGTTATTAAATAGTTTTAAAAATCCTGTTCTGCTTTCGTTAAAAAGTCTGGTGGCAGTGCCCAGGTCTTCAATCTTAATGTTATCGGAGAATAGATCCATCGGATTAATTTGGGTGTAACAATTTCACTCTTCTTTCCTTTTACTTTAAGATACCCATTTTGGTTATAGATAATAGCGAAAATCGAAAGAAAAGTGTCCATTATTTATGATGGAATAAGGTAATTGTTTAAACATTTTTTGCCTCCTGAGCACAAATCAAATAAAATAGATAGCTTTGTTTTTTGAATAGCATGAAGAAGATTAGTCAATACCTGAAGGATTTCGTTGCAGCTGATTTTAACATAGGATTTTATGCCTATACAGCCATTTTTCTTGTCGTCACCATTTACTTGAATTACAACTGGGATTTAGAGGAAAAGTGGATCAACGATTCGAATTCATGGAAAGATTATTTTTTCAGTTTTAGTTTTAATGCGTTTGCCTATTATGCGATCGCTGTTCCCAAAGCATTCGTGTATAAAGAAGATTATTTAAAGAAAGCTGCGTTCTGGATCAAGAGTAGTTTGTTTCTGCTGATCTTAAGTATTGATGGATCGTTCTTTCATCACACGCATTATATTTTTAGCAGGGATTATTTGAATTATGATGAGCAATATTTTTTATTGAAGATCATTACCAACGTGTATCCCACTTTGGTCTATTTTATTCCTTTGATTTTTCTGAAGTACATTTACGATAGAAAGGAGAAGGGTTTGTATGGATTGTCGATCGAAGGATTTGACTACAAAGTTTATTTTGTTTTCTTATTGATCATGGTTCCGCTTATTTTCTGGGCTTCGTTTCAACCAGATTTCTTAGAAGCTTATCCTTCTTTCAAACCCTGGAGAGCGAATGAAGTATTTGGATTATCCCGCGCGCAGATGAGCGGGATCTTCGAAGTGTTCTATCTGTTTGATTTTGTTACGGTAGAGTTATTGTTTAGAGGAGCCTTAGTCATTGGACTTTCGTCCATAATGGGGAAACATACTATTCTTCCTATGGTCGTGGCTTATGCCTTTCTTCATTTCGGAAAGCCGATGGCCGAAACGATAGGATCTATTTTTGGAGGCTATATATTAGGTATCATCGCGCTGTATTCCCGAAGCATCCTGGGTGGCTGTGCCATACACATAGGCGTGGCTTTGCTGATGGAGGTCATGGCATTGATACAGTATTACCTGATATACCATTAGATTTTTGATACCTATAAAGGGTATCAGGATACTTAATAGTAGGTATTGTAAGTGGTCTTTGGTACTTATACTTTTGTTTGGAACGATAGTGTGGAAATTAATAGACAATTCATGGTCAGATGAGCGCTTCATTGAGTTGAAGCATCAAGCCTGTATACCTTTATTTACGTGGCTTTCATCTTGACCATGAATTGTTTAAAATAGATTGGCATAATTTTCTCTTTTCTCTAAAATGGGAATCAATCTTTAATTTTACAACTATGGCAAAGTATTCAAAAAAATCAGGTGACATGGTGGAAAGCGCCATGAAAAAAAAGAACAAAGGTACACTTCGTTCAGGAAGCAGCGGAAAAAAAGTAAAAAGTCGTGAGCAAGCTATTGCAATCGGACTTTCAGAGGCTCGTGCAAAAGGCGCGAAAGTTCCATCTAAGAAATCTTCAACGAAGAAAGCTACGGCTAAGAAGTCGGCTACAAAAAAAGCAGCTAAAAAATCCACTGCTAAAAAGGCGACAAAGAAACCAGCTGCTAAGAAGACCGCTAAAAAATCTTCAGCAAAGAAAACAGCGAAGAAGTCAACGGCTAAAAAATCTACGGCTAAAAAAACAGCTAAAAAGAAAAGTACAGCGAGGAAGTCTTCAATGATGTAAAAAAGAAGAGCCGTCAATCATTGACGGCTCTTTCTTTTTAATAGTAGGTTACTCCACAGTTGGGATGATTTTTCTTGAACCGTGCAATTTCTCCTTTATCGATGTTGGTATGAATACACTTTAAGGAAGTCAGAAAATCCAGTCTATGTATGCCTCCGAGCGTTTTGATTTGAGGACAGTTTGAAATATCCAGTTCACGCAACAAGGTGAAATTGTCAATGATGCTGTAGTCCTGAATACTGGAAGTATTCAAATACAAACGCAACAAATATTTATAATTACGAATCGGATCCAAGGTGGTGATTTTATTGCTGGACAAATCCAGGTGAAATATTTTCTGCATGTTGCGAATGGGCTCTAATGAAGTCACTCCTGTATTGTAGGCATCCAGGTATACCAGGTTGGGCATATTCTGTACCGGTGTCAAGTCTTTGATTTCAATCTTACGGAAAGATATTTTTTCCATATTGATCAAAGCTTTTACCGCATCGATATTCTTTAGTTTAATGTTCAGTGAAACATTCAGTTCTTTTAAGTTAATCAGATCTTTTACGTACGAAATATCTTCCAGATCATTTTCAGAACAATTGAATTTAATAAGACTGATACAAGTGGCAACAGGAGCAATCGTTGTGAGTTTATTGCCTATACAATAAAACTCTTCCAGTTTAGTCAGTTTTTGCACGCCTTCAATGGATTCTATTTTGGATTTGGAAATGTCAAGGTAAATTAATCCTGACATTTTAGAAATCGGTTCAAAGCTATTGATGGAGGCACCGGCGACGGTTAGTTTTTTAACATTGGTAAATTTAGCGAGTGGCTCATAAGTGGTCATCGCTGCATTGCTGAAATCCAATTCAGGCTGATAGGTCAGTTTTTCTATATCCGCTTCTGCAGGATATTCATCGATCGTTCTTAATGTTCGCAAAGAAGTTTTCCATTCTGGTGTTAAAGCACTCCACCATTGTTGCAAGGGTTCCAATGGCGGTAACTCCGGCATCTCTCCGGGACCTGTGATGGCCCACAATTTATAGTTGGAATACCCGGTACCCATTTTATCAAAACGAATGAAAAAAGTGAGTTTGAAATTCTTTGTTCTCGTCAGGGTATCGGCAACTACAACACTGTCTGCCACTTTTGTGATGCTGTCAGTTACCAGTTTTTTATTGGACACCACTTCCTT
Organism: Chitinophagaceae bacterium; assembly: GCA_028288405.1. Taxonomy (GTDB): domain Bacteria; phylum Bacteroidota; class Bacteroidia; order Cytophagales; family Cytophagaceae; genus JACMQM01. Next base: position 20,514 of record JAQBNS010000052.1, on the reverse strand, counting down.
CCACTGAATGGTTTCACTGGTTTTAATTTCCGCATAGTAAAATCTTCTCCATTGATCAAATTTAATTTTGTCAAATAAGAGCGTAGAAGATACCACATGAATACTGCCACCACCATAAGATCCTTCCAGCTTGTTCATATAAGTAAGGAAAGGAAATTTCTTGTTGGTATCTGCCGTATCCAGATCGTTGATGAAAAAGACAGTTCCCTTCATCAGGTTTTCTCTCATGTATTTTACCGAGGCTAGTTTCTTCGCATCAGCGGCTATGGTTTTACTCGTCATCGTGTTGACGTAGACTTCGTAGTTTTTAACGAGTTTCTTGAGTTCTGTTTTTTCTGCTTCAGTGGGTGGAAGCAAGGCTTGGACTTGAGCACTGGCGGATAGTGCAAGAAGCATGAACAGTAAGGTGGAATAGATTGGTTTTTTCATAGCTGGTGTGGATAATCTCTTTTATAATTTAATACTTTTCATGGGAGTTACAATGATTCCTTTTTCTTCGAATAGTTTATCTGCAATCCCCAATCGTAGAGCCAGATAATAAAAAGGTAACATGGCATAAGGAAAGGATAGGCAAATAGAATAAGAAAGAAATAGCCATCATTACTGTGCGTTAATGAAGCAAGAAGCTCATTGTAAAAAATAACCGTCAGCAGCACAATAAGAGGTAATGCTATACTTCCGTAAAGTGCTATTTTTGAAATAGTGTTTTTAGTATTTGTTTTTCTGTTAAGAGCTATTTTTATGACATGCCAGAAAATCAGGCCACCACTCAAAATGAGCATAAAGAATAATGGATTGAGATAGACCAGTGCTCTTATAAACCATGGATGATATTCTTTACATTGGATCATCATCACATCAACAGGTATCTCTTTGTAATGCCATTTCGCAACAGCATTGACACTTCCTTCGTCCGGTGTTTTAAGGTTTGTATAAATATGCTGATACTCTTCATTTAAATTTCTTGCATCCAGTGTTATTTTGAGATCACCGTAAGATTTCCATTGGTAAGCGGGAGATAGGGCATACCTGAAACTGAATTCTCTTATCCTAAAAGAATTATCTACCCAATAATTAGCAGTATAGGCCACTCGTATAATGTGTTTACCTATACTGATTGGAATTTCAAAATATTTCAAATCTGATTCAACAGTAGTCAGCTGATCTGATGAATGATCATTTATAAATGTTGCCTCAATATCTGGGTGGGAAAAGTGTGCGGCAAGATGACGATAATTTTTATTCAATGAGGAATGCAGGAAGTTTGGTATAGGTTGAGTATTGATAAGCTTTTCATCTACCCACACTTTAAAATCCTTTTCGAAATCTGAAGCATAAAAGACCAACGGAACTGCCGCAGATTCCTCGTCGGCATTAATGTAGTATTCTACTATAAATTGAGCACTGGAAAAATTGCCGTAAGGAATAATAGTTATATTCTCTTTATCGATGGATATATGTTCGGATGTAAAAGGTACTTTACCCATTGTTCCTGGTCTTACAGGATCGGCCATATTGGCTAATCCATTGCAAGAATAGAACAATAAAAGAATCAGAAATAAACGATGCCAATACATAGATCAATGTTTTTATTCTTTCAATACCATATCGATACACAACACTGCTGCCAGAACAAGCAATCTTAGCGGACTCTCTGGCTCTACCGTATCTTTAATTTCCAATATGTAATTATCAGCAGTAGTAAATAACTCTTTCCCTATACCTGCCCATTTTTTTGTGACGTGTGCATATTCTGTATTGTCCTTCATGAATTTAAAATCCCAGCTTGTCCATTTCCCTTGCAAAGTGCAGATGACATGTTCTCCGTTATCGAGTACATTGAATTTTCCGCCTATAGAGAAAAACTGTTGTTTGAATATTCCTACGCGCTGATCTTTCTCATCAAATACTTCTACTGTGGATACAAAGAATGAAACACCTCTCTTCACAGACAATATTTTTTCTCCGGTGGGTGTTTTTACTTCAATATCAAAAGGAGTCATGCGTTTGTAATCCGTGAAGCGGAATATCTTGGTAAGAAATCCAAGGTTGGGTTCTCTGCAGGTCAACAGGATTTCTTTGCTGTTGGGATTATAAATATCAAAGTTATTGGCTGCCTTGAACATACCCACATGTTCTTTGACTAAAAATAAATTTTGATTGAGAATCGGATTCATGATACAAGGTTAGAAAATGAAATTTATTGTTTGTTAACGGCTTCTCTGATGGCTTCACTATCCCAGGAATGATCGAGGTGTGCGGGATGTGAATGTAAATCCCCCGATAGAATTTCTTCCTGCAAGGCCATTTCCTGTTTCACGTCAGAGATGTATTGTTTAAGGTTGTGTCTGCTTTTGGCCAATCTCCACATGGCTGCTTCATCGTATTTAAAGAAATTTTGTCCGGCACGTGTCGCAGTATAACTTCTGAATCCTAATTTCTTCAAGACATCAACTCCCAATCGTATAGACGTATCAATTGTATCGCGGTAAATATTTCTCAATCCCAGATCCATGATTTCGTAAGCTTCATAGCGGTCTTGTGCTCTCACCATGATTTCCAGATTCGGGAAATGTTTTTTGGCCATCTCTGCTACGCGCTTGGTGGTTTCCGGTTCATTGATGGCGATGATTAAAATTTCTGCTTCATTCGCTCCCGCTATTTCCATAAGGTCGGCACGTGTCGCATCTCCGTAATGAACCTGAAATCCCATTTTGCGCAGCAGATCTACGGTATCAGAATTATTATCAAGAATGGTACATTCAATTTTATTAGCTCTCAGAAATCTTCCGATGGTACTGCCGAAATGTGAAAAACCTGCAATGACCACACGGTGGTTGTGATTGACCACGTCAGATTCTCTTTCTTCCTGTGCATTGGTATTGAGTCTGGGTTGTATGACTTTTTCATTGAGCAATAAAAGCAAAGGAGTGATGGTCATGCTGATCGCGGTGGCCGCCATCATCAGGTTAATCCAGTTGGTAGAAAGAATATTCAGTTCATTAATGAAAGACAATAATACAAAAGCAAATTCACCGACTTGTGAGAGTCCGATGGCAAATAATAAATTCTGATCAAATTTGAGATCAAAGATTTTTCCGGTAATAAACAATACCAATGCTTTCACAATCATTGTGGCTGATACAATGAGAACAAGCGTAGCGGCATGAGCTGCGATGAGTTCAAAGTTGATAGACGCGCCGACAGCAATAAAAAATAATCCCAATAGTAAGCCTTTAAAGGGTTCCAAATCACCTTCCAGTTCGTGACGGTATTCGCTATTGGCTAACACTACACCGGCCAGGAAGGTACCCAATGCAGGGCTTAAGCCGACGATCTCCATCAAATAAGCAATGGCCAGAACGATGAGTAAAGCGCTGGCTGTAAATAATTCTCTAAGATGCGTCTTCGCAATTAAGCGAAGTAATGGAACAACAATGTACCGGCCGGCTAGAATCACAAGCGCCACGGATAGAATAACGGCAACCGTTTTCATCCAGGAAGGAAAATCTTCCAGCAAAGTATGGTGCGTAGGATCCGCAAGGTGCGGACCGGCCAATGCAATCAAAGGAAGAAAGGCTAGAATAGGAATTACGGAGATGTCCTGGAACAATAATACGGCGAAGGAACTGCTTCCTGCCGCGGTTTGCATCAATCCTTTTTCTTTGAGGGATTGTAAGACAATGGCGGTAGAAGACATGGAGAAGGCTAAACTAATGGACAGCGCCGCTTGCCATGGGAACTTAAGCGCTACTGCTCCTGCAAAAAGTAACATGGAAGTTCCCGCCAATTGCAATATGCCCATGCCGGCAATGAGTTGTCGCATCTTCCAGATGTGCGAAGGTTCCAGTTCTAATCCTATTAAGAATAACATCATCACGACACCAAACTCTGCAAAGTGCATGATGTCTTTTCCTTCGCTCCCAATAAATCCGAGCACGAAGGGTCCGATCAAAATACCTGCCAGCAAGTAACCCAATACAGAGCCCATGCCAAGCTTCTTGGCGATCGGAACGCAAACAATGGCAGCGGCAAGGTAAATGACAGCTTGACTTAGAAATCCTTCCATAGCTTTTTGAATTTATAATTATTCAATTTATGTGCTGTTTATCGCTGGTGCAAGCGTCTACGCTTGTTCCTATAACTTTATAGAGCGTCTCGCTCGGGGTTATTCATTGTTCCTCAATCTTCGAGCGGGACGCTCTAAATTATTTTGGGTACAAGCATAGACGCTTGCACCAGCGTGTGTACAAGCAAAGATGCTTGCACCAGCGTATGAATTTTATTTCACCCGATCATTCACAGCTTCGATCCACTGATCCAGGAATTCATGTTGTTGGATGTCATTGACATCAAATTCTTCATAAATCATTTTGTGCAACACCTGACCATACAACAGGGCTTTTCTATCTAACTCTTCCTGACTGATGCGGTGTGTACCTTGCAGCGCGAAGGGTGGTAGATAAGTCATTTTGCACAAGAAGGCCGTTTGATTGAAGGGTGCTAAAAGTTCATTGACCGTAAATCGGTTATAACCTTCCGAACTATATACTTCCCTCGGACCTCCCGAAGTAATGGTGTTAAATATTAATTTGCCTTGCAAGGCGTTGCCTCCGGGTCCATAAGCCCAACCGAAATCAAGTACCAGATCAATCCATTGTTTCATCAAGGGAGGCGCGCTATACCAGAAGAAGGGATGATGCCAGACAATGATCTGATGTTCGGAAGCTAATTTTTGTTCATAAGCCACATCAATGTTAAAGTCAGGATACGTTTCATACAAATCATGAAATGTAATGAACGGATCTTTGGGAATGTGTTGCACCAAAGCCTGATTCGCTCTTGACTTTTCAAATTTAGGATGGGCAAACAAGACTAATATTTTATTCATAATGTCTTTTAGTAAGTCAACACAATTTCGTTGACAGGTAAATTGATATCGAATATTACTTTGTCGTCTCGAATTTCAAAGGGGATGTAGAGTTGCGACTGAGAAATAGTTTTAGGGGTTGCTTTCAAGTGCTTCAATACAATGGTTAATGTATCATGCGACATCAGGTCTCCACTGGGCAACTTGATGTTTTTTAGTTCAACGATAATTTTTGTAGGCAGACCATCTTTGTTTTGTTCTGCAATTTTTGTTACCGCCGCTTCTTTATTGTACTGATAAGTGACGACATCCGAAAGCGTAGCCATCCACAATTTGTTTTGCTTGACTTGTTGCTGGAGGTAGTCCAGGTGAGTCGCATATTCTTCGGCAGTGATTTGTGCCCAGCTTTCATCTTCTATACCGTGCATCACACGTACTGCCCATGATTTGCTTTGAGTCGCTTTGTCTGCCATGTCGTTCAAAGCTGAAACGGGTTCTCCTGGTCTGAAGACTGCGAAGTTTAATAAGAAGGGGTCCGATAGCACAGCGCTATTTAAGATATTTTGCTTGCCTGCTCTGGCACCGATATAATGTTTGGCTTCCAAATAGTGTAACATGGTATCGGTAAATAGGTCAAAAGGAAAAACAAAAAAAGCGGGATGCTTGCCGGTATTTTTCAAAATGAGTTCGGTGCTTTTATCTATCTCTGTCGGAAAATCTTTTTCGTTCCAATTCCCAAACGTACACCAGCTCTGCACCTGTCCGCATTTGTGTGTCATGGAGTGGTTCAGGATTTGATGTCCGTGTCCAATCATGTCTTTGGCTTTCGTCCAATCTTCCTGATCACATTCTCCAACAATGGCTGCAAAGCAAATGGGTAGTTTTCTATTGTAATTCATCGTATCGATGTATTCTTCAATGCCTCTGGCATATTCAGCGCCAAAGTCATCGTGAATAAGCGTATAGGCGCCGTCTGCGTCGTGACGGAAAGGCGCGATATATACTTGTGCAATTTTTAGTTGTGCAGGTGCAGCAAGAAAAGAAAAGAGGAGTGAAAGCGTATAGATGTACTTTTTCATTTTAACAAATTAAACTTTAACGATAAGCTTCATGCTAATCATTCCAATCATATGAATCAGGGTTATAGTTTCATGAATGGATAATCATAATGGACCGGTGGTTCAAAATTTCGTTTGACAGATCGCGGAGAGGTCCAACGCAATAGATTCAACATAGATCCTGCTTTGTCATTGGTTCCTGATCTTCGTGCACCGCCAAAAGGTTGTTGGTTCACCACTGCACCTGTAGGCTTGTCGTTGATGTAGAAATTGCCTGCTGCAAAACGAAGTTTCACTAAAACATCCTGGATCACTTGTTCGTCTTCGGAAAATAAAGCACCGGTTAATGCGTAAGGCGAAGTCGTATTGATGAGGTTCAGCGTTTCTTCAAATTGATGATCTTCGTAAACGTAGATACTCAACACCGGTCCAAATATTTCCTCTTGCATGAGTTTATGCATGGGGTCGGTAACTTGTACAATAGTCGGTTGAATGAAATAGCCTTTCTCTTTACTGCCTATACCTCCTGCTAATACAGTAGAGGTTATACTTTCCTTTGCGTAATGGATATACCCCATGATCTTGTCGTAGGCACGTTCGTCAATGACTGCATTAACAAGACAAGTGAAGTCTTCCACACTCCCGGTTTTTACCTGCTTTAAAATATCGAGCATGGTATCTCTTACCGTATCCCAAATACTTTTTGGAATATACGCTCTGGAAGCGGCAGAACATTTTTGTCCCTGAAATTCAAATGCTCCTCTGATCAACGCGATGGACAAGGCTTTCACGTTGGCCGAAGGATGTGCCAATACAAAATCTTTTCCTCCTGTTTCTCCTACAATGCGCGGATACGATTTGTAGTTCGGAAGATTGTCACTGATGGTTTTCCATAAGTGATCAAAGACTTGTGTACTTCCGGTATAATGTAATCCGCCAAACTCAGGATGTTGGAATACGATATCGCCTGTCTCGGGGCCGTCAGTATAAATCAAGTTGATGACACCATCCGGCAAACCTGCTTCCTGCAAGACTTGCATGATCACCCAGGCAGAATAGATTTGACTGAAAGCAGGTTTCCAAACGACTGTATTTCCCATCAATGCGGGAGCAGTCGGTAAGTTGCCGGCAATAGCGGTGAAATTAAATGGAGTAATGGCTAATACAAAACCTTCCAGCGGTCTGTATTCACTATAGTTGTGAATGCCTTCCGGTGAGTAAGGTTGTATGTTGTTGATCTCTTTGTAAAAGTGAACATGGATGCGTAAAAAATCAATCAACTCACAAGCAGAATCTATTTCTGCCTGATAAGCATTTTTAGATTGGCATAACATCGTTGCCGCATTGATTTTGAAACGGTACTTGCCGGCCAGCAATTCGGCCGCGCGACTAAAAATGGCGCAACGGTCGTCTATACTTTTATTCATCCAATCCGTCTTTGCTCTTAATGCAGCATCAATGGCTTGTTGCACATGTTGTGAATTACCCCGATGGAAATGACCCAAAGTGTGCGACAACTCATGCGGTGGGCGAATCTCATGACGATCGTTGGATCGTATTTCTTTTCCATCGATCAATTGAGGAATATCCAGTACCTGGCTTTTCAATTCCTGCAGGGCTTGCTCTAAGGCTTTTCTTTCGGTAGATCCGGAAGCATAGTGGAGCAGTGGTTCGTTGTAGTTGTTGCTCTGGCTCATTATAAAAAAGTTTTGAGGGTACTTAAGCAATCAATTTCATAGGTTAATAATTCATTATGTTTTGTTCCAAGTCTGTTGACGAAGACCTGATCCATTCCTACGTTCTTTGCGCCCAAAACATCGGCATACAAATCGTCTCCGATCATGATGCACTGGTGCGTTTCTATCCCGGCTGTTTGTAAGGCGTAATCAAACATACGTTTATCCGGTTTCATATAGCCGCTTTCATCGGCATGAATTACATGTTCAAAGTAATGATCCAGTTTTGCGCTTTGCAATTTCGTTCTTTGTGTTTCACGAAAACCATTGGTCAAAATGTGCAACACATATTTTTCCGACAAGTAATCCAGCACAGCGTGTGTGTGCGGAAATACATTGGATTTAGTAGGGCAAAGTGCGATGAATTGTTCATCCAAACCTGCAGGCACATGACTCGCATCCAGACCGAATAATTTAAAGGTATGAGCAAAGCGGTGATTGCGCACTTCTTCGATGGTCACTTTACCTTTGTGTAAATCATCCCACATGCTGTCATTGATCTGACGGTAGTGGGTGATGAAATCAGGCAATAGAATATCCAAACGATGCAGCTGATGACGTTCATGCAGCTCCGTCAACGTTTCCGCACAGTTCGCACTGAAATCCCACAGGGTATGATCCAGGTCAAAGAAGATATGTTCGTAAGTCCTCATACTAAAATTTCAAACGCAAACGCTCCACCGGTTCGTTGTGTATAATGTGTTTGTCAAAGATTTCCTGTACATCTTCTAACTGTACTTTGCCATAAAAGATTCCTTCCGGATATACCACCAGGGCAGGGCCGAAACCGCACACATCCAAACAGCCTGCTTTCTGCGCCCTGACATCTACTGACAAATCCTTGTCTTTTACCAATTGCTTGAACGCTTCTACCAACTCCATGCCGTGCACTTCGCCGCAACTTTTTTTGCCGTCTGGTTTTTGATTGGTGCAGATGAAAATGTGTTTTTTGTATTTCATTTCAGGTGGTTAATTGTTTAATGTTTGTTATAGCGTGAAGGGTGAACAGTGAAGAGTGAATGGAGATTAAGGTTAATATGTATACCCTTCACTCTTCACCACTCACTTTTCACAATTCCGGTACAATATATTTATTCTGTTTCGAATGCAGTTTTCGTATCGCTAATTCATTGTTGGAATAAAGCGTGCGGTATTCGGTAATGTCTTTTTGCAAGACAGGATCTTTGCTGAAGAAAGAGAATAATTTCGTGACGATATCGTGGTAAGAATTGTTGATGTAATAATACACCCATTGATCCGTCTTTTGATGTTTGACTAATCCCGTATTTTTCAAATAAGTCAGGTGACGAGACGTTTTAGTTTGTGTGAAATCAAGTATCAATTCCAGATCAGAAATACACATTTCTTTATTCTTAAGAATAAGATGCAGGATACGAATGCGCGATTCGTCGCTGAGAGCTTTGTAGATTTCCGCTCCTTTGCTGATATCTGTATGTTTGATTCGTATCATAACAAAAAAGATTACTTAAAAATAGTCAAAACTTATTATTTCTTTGTTAATTAGTGATGAAAGTCCGAGTCCCGATCGCTATTGGGTTCGGTATAGACATCGCAGAAAAATCGGGACCGCTATCAATACCATGCGAAATATATTCCTTATCGTCTTTACGCTGTTTTTAGCATTCCAAGTCGCTGACTTAAAGGCGCAAGGAAAGCCTAAAATCATTCAATTCTCAGGTTTGGTCGTGTCTGGCGACAGTTCTTACGGTATTCCAAGTGTACATATTTATATTCCCAAATCAGGAAGAGGGACGACCTCCAACTTTCTGGGCTATTTTTCCATGCCGACTTTAGAAGGGGATACGGTTGCCATCAGAGCAGTAGGATACAGGGAGAAGACATTTACTATTCCGAAGAACATTAAAGACGACAAGTGGTCTTTGATCATCTCTTTATCGGAAGATACGCTGTCTCTGCCGGATGTAGAGGTTTTGCCCTGGCCGACGGAACAAATATTTAAAGAAGCTTTTATTGCGCTCAGACTGCCCGAACAGGACATGAACAATATGAATGAAAACCTGAACGATCAGGTCATGAAGCGGATGATGTACAACATGGGCGCGGATGGTAACATGAATCATAAGTACTACATGAACCAGCAAGTCAATAAGCAGGAACAACGCTTTTTTGCACCGACCATTTCTTTGCTCAATCCTTTTGCCTGGTCTAAGTTTATCAAATCTGTCAAAAAGGGTGGACTCAAAGAACAGTGGAAAGAGAGTGACGGTGACGACGGTTCTAAGGACAGAAAGTGAAAACAATAGAAATAGAACGTAAATTTTTGATTCTGCCGGAACACAGAGCAGAATTAGCTAAAGAAAAGGGTATTTACCTGCGTCAAGGTTATTTAAGTACCGATCCTTCCAAAACTATTCGCATTCGCATCAAAGCTGATCAGGCTTTTCTGACGGTGAAGGGACTGACATCCGGAATAAGCCGAACGGAGATTGAAACAAACATCTCGGTTTCTTCTGCAGAAGCCTTATTTGATGCTTTTATCGTCAATGAAATACAAAAAATCCGTAGAAATATTGAGGTAAACGGGAAATGCTGGGAAGTGGACGAGTTTTTAGGAAAGCATCAGGGGCTTTGGATAGCAGAGATAGAACTGGAAAAAGTGGACGAAAAATTTACGCTACCGGCCTGGATAGGTAGAGAAGTGAGTGCAGAAAAGGAATATTTCAATTCTTATTTGTCTGAGCACGGCTTAAATGGCATTGCTTTGGTGTAAGTTTTTGGTTCTTTTTCATAAATTTTATACCTTGATTCAGTTTTAAAATTTATGAGTATGAATAAAACGTTTACATTATTGGTTGCTTTATGTTTGACCACACTTACCCTGAAAGCACAGGACGATTTGTTAAGCAAACACACCCCGGAGCTGAAAATAATTTTCAAATCGGAAACAGCTGTTTTCAGAGGGTTTAATTTTGGAGACACAAGAGCGGCTATCAAAGCGGGAGAAGCTTCTGCCATAGAAGGAGAAGGCAAAGATTTTCTGGTATACAAGACTAAAATTGATGAAAATGAATATGCAGAGATCATGTATACTTTCGACGATCAGGACAAAGTAAAAATGTTCGGCGTAGCGTTCATTGAAAATGTAAACTTGAGTGCTGAAGAACGTATACTGGATGATTTCCAAGCATACTTCACGCAGAAATATGGCAAGTTCACGATCAATTCTAAAAACGATGAAGTATGGACATCTGCTGACGGTTATGTCATCGAAATGGGTGATTCCAGTGATGGTAAGAGTGATCTGTTGGAAATCGAGATAGAGATTTTTAAGAAATAGTTGTTAGTGATTAGTCGTTAGACGTTAGTCATAAAAAAAGAGAGAGCATTTTGCTCTCTCTCTTTTTTTTATCTTTTTACTAACGTCTAACCACTAACGACTAACGTCTAAATTGAAACCTAACGTTTTCAAATCCTCCCAAAAATGCGGATAAGATTTCTCCACCACTTCCGGATTTTCAATCGATAATTCACCTAACAGCGCCAATGGAGCGAAAGCCATGGCCATGCGGTGATCTTTATAAGTAGCGATGTGTTGATTGTTCATCTTGAAATTCCCCGGAACAACTTTATACGTATCGTCTTTCACGATTTCTTCCAAATCAGATCCGAATTTTCTCAGTTCATTTTGTATCGCTGCGATGCGATCGGTTTCTTTGATGCGTAAACTTTCCAGTCCGCTCATGGTTACCACTTGTCCTTTTGCTGCTGCTACAACCGCTATAGTTTGCGCTAAGTCAGGACAGTCGGTGAAATCCTGTTCAAAAGGTTTCGCAACAAAACCAGCAATCTTTTCCAAATGTAATCCTTCTTCAGTGAAAGTAGATTTCACGCCCATCTTTTCCATGATAGAAGTGATCACGCGATCGCCTTGCAGTGAATCGGATTTATAACCTTTGATGTAAAAGTTCGCTTCAGGTGCCAAAGCCGCAATGCTAAACCAATAGCTGGCTGCAGACCAATCAGATTCTACGCTGTAAGTCGTGCCTTTGTAAGCTTGATGAGGAACAGTAATCGTACTGCCTTCCCACTTCGCTGTCACGCCAAACTTTTGCATCAATTGCAAAGTCATGGCGATATAGGGTTTCGATCCGATCTTTCCTGTCAGTTCTAATTTCAATCCTTGCGGAAGCAAAGGCGCAATCATCAACAAAGCCGTGATGTATTGACTGCTTACGTCACCACGGATGGTCAGTGTATTGGTCTTGACTTGTTGAGGATCAAAAGGCTTGATGAGCATGGGAGGATAACCGTCTTTCTCCTGGTAAGAAATGTCTGCACCCAACGTGCGCAAGGCATCTACCAGCAACAAGATCGGACGCTCTTTCATGCGTAGCGTACCGGTCATGATTCTTTTCTTTCCGCTTACGGCAGAGTAAGCCGTAAGGAAACGCATAGTAGTACCGGCATCCAGCACATCCCATGTTTCGTCGTTGTCGTTTTGCAACAAACGAATCATCGTTTGTGTATCACGCGCATTCGATAGGTTTTGTAGTTCTCCTTCTTTTCCCGCTAAAGCATGAATCACTAATACGCGATTGCTTTCGCTTTTAGAAGAAGGAGGAGTAATGGCTCCTTTGATCTGCCCTTTGTGTTTGGCAAGAGAGATATTGGTAAGGGTAACGTTGTCCATTATTTCGTCAACGAGTTATAATAAGTAAGAGATTTTTTCATGAGTTCGGCCGAAACCGGAATGTTGTAATTGGCTTGACCGATTTTTTCAAGCAGGGAGAAGAGCACCACACCTTGTTCGTTTTTCTTATCGTGCAACGTCAGTGTAATGATTTCATCCAGCACAGCGGATGGAATGTGTACATGGCCGTAAATGGAAATGATATAGTTTTGTATTTCTTCCAATTCAGCTTTCGTAAGAAATCCTTTTTCTACGGCTAAGTATGTTTCTACAATCATACCAATAGCAATCGCTTCACCGTGCAGGATGCGATTACCTTTTTCCAGGAAATAACTTTCTACCGCATGACCTAAAGTATGACCGAAGTTTAATACTTTTCTCAAGCCTTTCTCCGTCGGATCTTGTGTAGTGATGGCATGTTTGATGGCAACAGAATGGGGAATGATTTCATCCCAGTTTTGTGCTTCCAGAGATTGACTTTTGATTTTATTCCAGGCACCTGCATCTGCGATCAATGCATGTTTGATGACTTCTGCAAAACCGGATCTTAATTCTCTTTTATCTAATGTTTTCAAAAAGGAAGAAGAAATGATGACTGCTTCAGGTTCTTTGAATACACCGATGTGATTTTTATAGTGATCAAAATCAATTCCCAATTTTCCTCCTACACTGGCATCCACTTGTGAAAGCAGGGTAGTTGGTACTTGTATGAAATCAATGCCTCGTTTGTAAGTGGCCGCACAAAAGCCTCCCATGTCACCGATCACACCACCGCCGATATTGATCACAACAGCTTTACGATCGAGTTCCAGTTCGGTCATCGTTTGCCAGATGTTACTGCATGTGGCCAATGTTTTATGTTCTTCACCGGATTTGATGACGCATCCATTGACTTGGTCTAGGAATTGCGAATCAAAAAGAGGAAGGCAATGTTGTTTGGTATGTTCGTCCACAATCAACAAAATTTTACTATAGCCTTTCTTACTCAGAAAGTCTGATAGCGTTTTTTGAGGATCAGGGGTCAATAAAATTTCAGAGGGCATGCAAAAATTCCTAAAGGTGCTTAAAATAAAAGTCCCGCGCCAAAGGAGCGGGACTCATTACTATAGTTGAATGCGATTAAGCTTTGCTTTCTACCGCTTTCATGATTTCTGTCTGCTTGCGGATAGACTCTTCGTGAATGATTTTGAACAAGTCTTCTACATACGTTTCGCTCAAGTTCATTTTCTGAGCCAATGAAGTTAAGTTCTTCATGATCTCATCCCAACGATTCACTTGTAATGTCGTTACGTTGTTGTCTTTTTTGTATTCACCGATTTTTTCAACGATGGCCATACGAGCGGTCAATACTTCGATCAACTCTCTGTCCAGGCTATCAATCTTCGTTCTCAAATCTTCGAGACTATCATTGAAAGATTGGTTATCGCTTGTTACTTCACGGATTTTCAAATCACGCAAGATCTCGCCCAATCTGGACGGAGTCACTTGTTGATCGGCATCACTCCATGCTTTGTCCGGATCGATGTGTGTTTCAATCATCAAACCATCGAAACCAAGATCCATCGCTTTTTGAGAAATGTCGAAAATCAAATCTCTCTTACCACCGATGTGACTTGGATCACAAATGATGGGAATTTGCGGAGCGATACGTTTCAATTCGATCGGAATAGACCAGGTTGGAACGTTACGGAATTTAGATTTATCAATCGTAGAAAATCCACGGTGGATAGCCGCTAAGTTTTTAATACCAGCTCTGTGGAAACGCTCGAATGCTCCGATCCAAAGACCTAACTCAGGGTGAGTAGGGTTCTTGATCAATACAGGAATGTCTACACCTTGCAATGCATCCGCCATTTCCTGAATCGCGAAAGGACTCACCGTAGTACGGGCTCCGATCCACAATACGTCAACGCCGTATTTCAATGCTAATTCTATATGTTCAGGGTTGGCTACTTCCGTACCAATCATCATCCCCAACTCTTTTTTCACATCTGCAAACCACTTCAAGCCGTCTTCACCTGCGCCTTCAAAAGCATTTGGTCTTGTACGAGGTTTCCATATACCTGCGCGAAGTACATCTACTTTACCCAACTCTTTCAATTGTTTAGCGGTAGCCAACAATTGTTCAGGAGTTTCTGCGCTGCACGGTCCTGCAATGATCAAAGGCTTGTGTGTCGTCTTTGCCCATGTTTCAATGGGATTCACTTGAAGATCAACTTTCATAATCTATTCCTCTCTGTTTGTTTGTTTTTTTATTTCAATAAGAACCTGTTCCTTTACGTTCAAGTTCCATATGAGTACCTTATTTAACGATACCGAAATCGCGTTCCGCTCTAAATCAAAGAAACAGTTGCTTCAAGCGTACTGGCTTTTTCGATTAATGGGCTTCCCCGAGCTTACAAAGATAGGGACTTATTTGATAAAAACAGCATTGAAACTGCCTCTGGGACTTAAAAAAGTTATAAAAAGCACTTTGTACCAGCAGTTTTGCGGAGGCGAGACACTCGAAGAGTGTCAAAAAACGATCGCTCAGTTACAACATTTTGGCGTTTATAGCATTCCAGACTACGTCGCAGAGGGTCAGGAGAGTCAAAAAGCCTTTGATCAGGCCATGTTTCAGGTCCTGGAGACGATCAAATTCGCACAGGAAGAAAAGTCAATTTCTTTTGCCGTTTTTAAAGTAACGGCTCTTGGGCCCATCGATCTTTTGATCAAAACACAACAAGGTGCCGAGTTATCCGAGAGCGAACAAAAAGAATGGGAGCTGTTGGATCAACGGGTGCATCGTATTTTTTCTTCCGCTGTAAATGCCAGAGTGCGTGTCATGGTGGATGCCGAAGAAAGCTGGATCCAGGATGTCATCGATGAATGGGTAATGTCCGCCATGTTCCTTTACAATACAGAACAGGCCTGGATTTTCAATACCTGCCAGATGTATCGACACGACATGCCGATACATTTGGAACAGCTCTTAGCAAGAGCAACGAAATTATCTTTTATCCCCGGTGTAAAGCTGGTACGTGGTGCGTACATGGAAAAGGAGAATCAACGTGCCGCTCAACTCGGTTATGCAAGCCCGATCTGGAAAACAAAAAAGGAAACAGATAAAGCCTTCGATGCAGCGATTGGGTTTTGTATGGCCAATGATATCATGCTTTGCCTCGGTACACACAACGAAGATAGTGTAGCGCTTGCACTGGATTTTATTGAAATGAATAAAATAGAAAAGAGCAGTGAGTTGATTTGTTTCGCTCAATTGTACGGTATGAGCGATCACCTGACATTTAACCTGGCTGCACAAGGATACAGGGTAGCGAAGTATCTTCCCTTTGGTCCGATGGAACTGAGCTTGCCTTATTTGTTTAGAAGAGCCAATGAAAATAAATCGGTATCGGGTCAGTCGGGTAGAGAATTGGAATTGCTAAAGAAGGAATTGGAAAGAAGGAAAAGCAGCGAATAGCATTTGAAGAAGAAAGACATGACCACCACGACTTATCCTCAACACATCAAGAAATTATTATTATTGGCTTATCCTGTTACGTTGGCACAATTGGGGCACATGACGGTAGGATTGGCCGATACCTATATGGCGGGTAAATTGGGTGGCGTGTTTTTAGCCGCGGCTTCCTTTGCTTTTGCGTTCTATTTTCCGTTTCTATTTTTTGGTATTGGTATTTCAAGCGGTACTTCTCCTTTGATTGCCAAGGCGCATGGAGAAAATAACGAGAAACATATACGCGCACTGTTTTGGCAAAGCCTTTACATGAATGTGGTTACAGGTATACTGCTTACTGCTATGCTGTATTTCAGTGCTTCCTATATAACGTTATTTACTTCCAATATGGAGTTGTTGGATCGAGCCATTCCGTTTTTGCATCTCATTGCCTTGTCGATATTTCCTGCTATGATTTTTCAATCCTTCCGTCAGTATGCGGAGGGTCTGTTCAGTACGGCTCCGGCCATGTACATCAGTTTGTTCGGAACATTTTTAAATGTCCTACTCAACTGGTTTTTTGCGTATGGAAAATTCGGTTTTCCGGAAATGGGATTGAATGGAATCGCTATGGGGACCGTGCTTTCACGCGTCGTGATGGCCTTGCTCATGGCCGGTTATGTTTGGTATGCTTCTTCCTTGAATCAATATTTTAAAAACTTTTGGTACGATCCTTTTAAATGGTCTGTCATGAAAGTGTTATTAAGGAAAAGTTTTCCGGTCGGGATACAACTCTCTATGGAATCAGCGGTTTTCGGATTGGGAGCTATTTTTATCAGTTGGTTAAATTCTACTACTGCCATTGCCTCTCATCACATTGCACTCAACCTGGCGGCTACTTCTTATATGGCTGCTACCGGCTTGACCGCTGCAGTATCGGTAAGAGTGGGCTACGAATGGGGCGCCGGAAATGTAAAAGAAATACGCAAAGCCGGAATGGTGGCCTTTGCTATGGTCAGCGTGTTCATGTTAAGTATCAGTGTGCTATTCGTAGTGTTTCGCTTTGAACTACCGGCCTTGTTTGTAGGGGAAGTAGACATTATTCAAACCACTGCAAGTTTATTGATCATCGCCGCCGTCTTTCAATTGGCCGATGGCATACAAGTGATTGGTATCGGTGCCTTACGTGGTATCGGTGATGTAGTGGCTCCTACCATTATTGCTTTATTGGCTTATTGGATCATTGGATTGCCGGTGGGCTACTGGCTTACGTTTTCTCATGGCATGGGTGTGCAGGGCATCTGGTATGGATTTACGATTGGATTGTTTATCGCAGCGTTGTTGATGTTTGTGAGGTTTAGGATTTTATCCGGGCGCATTGCTAGTAAATAATGCTTTGATCCTCTATCTGTCTTGCCCCTAAATCCCCTGAAGGGGACTTTATTTTGTTTACTAATGATTATCATTTGACGTAGTTATAGAAAGCAAAAGAGAGTTACAAGAAATATTTTGCTGGAAAGTCCCCTTCAGGGGATTTAGGGGCAAGACAGTTGTTTATACTCCTAGCGATTTGTCCGCCACAAACCTTCTGTAAACATTAGAAAGGCAAAACGACATCGCCTCATTTTCGTTACTCAACTACAATAAAAATACTTTTTTGCTTTTATAAAGACATTTTTAAATGCTCATCTTTCATCCTTCTTTTTGCCTGATTCCGTATAATCTGTATCTTCACTATTATTCTCCTCTAAACGAAACAACATGAAAAAATTAGTTACACTGTGCTTTTTCTTTTTTGCCGGTCTATTGAGTGCCTCTGCTCAGGATGAAGTATTTGGATTAAAAGTAGGAGACGTTGCTCCCGATTTTAGTTTGACCGATCAAAATGAGAGGGTTTTTAAACTTTCCAAAGCGCTTGAAAAAGGCCCGGTGGTGGTGTTCTTTTACCGTGGTCAATGGTGTCCGTTTTGTGTAAAGTACATGAAAAACTACCAGGACAGTTTATCGTTGATCAAAGCAAAAGGAGCTCAACTGGTCGGTATCAGCCCGCAAGCGGAATCGGCCGTGCAAAAAAGTATTGAAAAAACAGGAGCTACTTTTCCGCTCTTGATGGATTATAATAAAAAGGTATGTTTCAAATACGATACCCTGTTGAAAGAAGACATGACCAATGAAGAAGCCAATCCGGTGCCTGCTTTATATGTGATTGGAAAAGACGGTAAAATCAAATACGTTCATTTCCCGGATTCTTTTACACTCAGAGCGAATGTGAGTGACTTTCTTCCGTTTTTGTAAATGGGTGAAAAGTGAAGAGTAAGCTGTGAGCAGAATAATTGGATTCACTGTTTACTCTTCACTGCAAAAAAAAAGCCTCGGTAATTTACCGAGGCTTTTTTATGATTGTACTGATTCTTATTTCTATTCCGTTTCTTTCATTGCAAGCGGTGATGTGCTTTCTGATTTTGATTTCGCTTTCAAGCCGGCATTTTTATAAGCAATGCCTCTGTAATAAGTAGAACCATAACTTGATCCTGTTCCGGCTCCTGAAGCGCCTCCGTTAACTGTAGTAGCCGTTTGAGCAGCGGCTAATCGACGATCGAGTTTGTAGGTCGGTTCATCGCAATAGGTATAACCACTGTTTTTACCTTTAGAAGATGATTTTTGTTGCGCAACGCAGGCGAGTGACATGCTCATGGCGATGCATGAGAAAATAATTACCTTTTTCATAACCTGTTAGTTTAAGTGGAACAAAATACAAAGCATTAAACAGGTAGAGCGTTTTTACATAAATAGAGCGGTTCGTTTGATTTTTTAACGCAGCCTAGCGAATGCTTATTGCCCAATACGTAAAAAAATGAATTCAATTTAGAAAGGATACAAATAAGTGAGCAGCACCTGTAAGGGTGCTGCTCAAAAAGTAGGTCGGGTCTATGAAGATAGATTAATTAAAAAATAAAGTAGAATAGCCGGTAGGCTTATGTTCATCAAATAGTTTATGCAATAGCTCAGTAATGCTCTTCAGATCTCCAAAGCGAACATACAATCCAATTTCTTTTTTAGATTCTAAGAAAGAAAATTCAATCAAAGGTGAATTGGCATATTTACTTTCAATCAAATTTTTGAAGTTTTTGTAATCTTCTTCAAAGCCATTTAAAGAAAAGGATAAGTAGTTTCCATATCCGTTCTGAAAATAAGTCAATGCCTTAAAGTGAGAATTGTTAGTATGAGAACCCACATAGTGTGTTTGATCTACCCACTTGTTTTGTTTCAACCATTTTTCTACTTCATACGTGATGTCGTATTTTTTCAAGACAGAAGTTTTCAAGTTCAATAGCGCGTTGGTTAAATGCTCCTGTTGTCTTTCAGAGTAATTGATATTTGGAATATCTTTTCTAAGGAAACTTAATAACGAAGGAAATACTTCTGTAGAAGAGTGCTCAAACAGTTGATCCTTTGCTGCGTCCTTTAATGCAGGATATTGATCGGTAAACCAGTTGAAGCGATTACTTTCTACAAGCAAAGCTTCTGCAGGACCGGCTTCTTTTGATAACCAGTGTTTGGTATTGTAAATCACCAAGTCCGCTTTTTCTTTCAATGGACTGAAACCATATCCTGGTCCGATGATGCTGTTGTCAACGATGACGGGAATGTTATGGCTTTTAGCGAAAGCAATGATTTTTTGAAAATCAGGAATTTCGTTTTGTTCACTTACTGTTTCTAGATAAATAAACTTTGTACGTTCATCCACTTGATTTTTGAATTGCTCCAAATTGATGTAGTCTGGTTTTTTAATAGAAATACCCAGATGTCCCCAGTGTGTAAATTGTTTGTTGTAGAAACTTTGAGAATTATAGGTGACCACGTTATCACCTTCTTCTAATAAATTTACGACCAATAGAGTAAGCGCTGCATCAAAAGAATGAAACGATAAGGCAGACGAGCCGGCTTCTATGGAAGTAAGGTAAAGTTCCAAAATGGATAAAGGTGCGGTTTTCTCCTTTTTAAGCGGTGCGCTTTTTTTCCCTGCGTAATCAGTGATCTGAAGATTATCGATCAAAGAATACAATGTTTCAGATGTTGGTTTAGTCAACTTGGTTAGTGTTGCTGACAGGGTGGATGTAGTTGCCGTTTTCATGTGTACCTCCTTTTTTTATAGTGTTTGAACCAGTGGCTTTTTTAAACTCTACTAATTCGATAGACAAAGTAGAATATAAATAAATTTAAAAACAAGCACTTAGAATTAAAAACTTAAAAAAAGTTGAATGTTAGCACGTGTGGTTAGGTGTATAATTCACTTAAAAAAAAGGTTTTTGAAAAGGGAAAGGGGATTTGGTGGTATGTTTCCCTACGATAAAAAAATATAGAGGGGAGCCAGGAGGTCAATTTCGTACCTCCTGGCTCCTGGCTCGTCCCTTTTTATTCCAGGGGTAAAGAAGTAGAATTTTTAATCTCTCCCATCACAAAAATACTGTGTGCACTCCCGATGTTTTTAATAGTCGATAACTTATTCATCACGAAATGCTGGTATGCCGGCATGTCTGCTACCAGGATCTTCAGCATGAAATCATACTCACCCGATATATTGTAACATTCCACAATCTCTGGTAAAGCCACAATGTCTTTGACAAAGTTTTTACCGACATCCTTTGCATGTTCTTTTAAAGAGACATTACAAAAGACCATTAATCCACGCTGAAGTTTTTGTTTGTTTAGCAAAGCCACATACTTATTTATATAGCCTTCTC
>JAQBNS010000038.1 GCA_028288405.1 Chitinophagaceae bacterium | reverse complement strand
TTCTAAATCGTTTGCCTGATAGACGGTTTTCTCAATCTGTGTTGCCGTATACTCAGGCGCCATGGATTCTTCTTTTAAAGAAATCCAGTACTTTAATTTTTTCCTGTCCAGCATACCTGCTGAAGACTCGTGCAGGAATTTCTCATAGTTCATGTGACCCGCACTATTCGCTGCTTTGGTCAACAAGATTTTGGCGGGCTGGCAATAAGGATATTGCTCTACAATTTTTTGTAGTGCTTTCACATGCTCCGACTTGACTAATGCCGGATTTTCAATGAGTCTATTGAATGTGAACTTATCCAATTTTTTTAATTACCAGTTAGAAGTTGTTTTGGTGAAAATATCAAAAACAATTTGATTTAAAATAGCATCAACTAATTCTGTTTCTACAGAAGATAAGGATTGAGTTTGATTGAAGTCTTTGTAAAAAGGAAAGACCTGACTGAAATTTTGTTTATCGTCTTTGGTATTGACGAAGTCCACTTTTACTCCAATGGTTAGACGGGATTGAGCGGCTGTTTCATTGGCCAAAGGCGCAAGGGGAGTAACCGTATATTGACTGATGTATCCACTCAATTGCCAATCACCGTTATTCGGTACGATAGTGAGTTTGGAATTGCTTTGGTAATAATCCTTTACTTTTTCGGTCAACAGCTGACTCATGTTTGGAGGTCCGCTGGCAGATTCGTTATAAAATACAGCTATACTGATTGTCTTGACCTCTGGAGGAATTGCTCCACCGGTAAAATTATACACGCCGCAGCCAGTCAGCAAAAGCAAGAGGAAAGAAAATAATGAAATAGATAAGTAATGGATTTTCATGTCTCTAATCTTCTTCGATCTGGTATTGTTTGATTTTGCGGTATAGGGTACGCTCTGATATGCCTAGGTCTTTTGCGGCATACTTCCGTTTGTTTTTGTTGCGCTTCAATGCTTTTACAATCATTTCTTTTTCTATTTCGTCGAGAGAAAGAGATTCTTTGTAATCTTCTTCGTGCACTATGTCCTGAATGGTATCGATATTGAACGGTTGTGATTTTTTATTTTCCGGCAACATATAGGCAGGAGAAGCGATGGCTTGCTCTCCTTCATTGTTGGTATTGTAATCGTGATCGTTCAAGGTCTGTTCATGCTGCTTCATCAGCTGAGGATTGTAATTGCCCTCCTGCATCAGGGTGTTGACCAATTTTTTTAAATCGGAAACATCCTTTTTCATGTCAAACAAAATCTTATAAAGGATATCGCGTTCAGAAAAATCATCCTGGTTATTGCCTTTGCTGTCACGCATTAAAGCGGGAAGGGTTCTTTCCGTTGGTAAATATTTCAAGAGAGTTTCCTTAGAAATATCGCGTGTTGTTTCCAATACCGAAATTTGTTCGGCCAGGTTTTTTAGCTGACGGATATTGCCCGGGAAACGGAACTTGATCAATTCTGCTTTGGCTTCTTCAGAAAGTTTAACCGGGCTGATTTTATATTTATCCGCAAAGTCTAAAGAAAATTTACGGAAAATCAATTCAATGTCTTCACCGCGTTCACGCAGTGGAGGAACAAAGATAGGTACCGTGTTTAACCGGTAATACAAGTCTTCTCTGAACCGGCCTTTCTCTACTAGTTGCAATAGATTTTGATGTGTTGCGGTGATGACGCGAACATCTGTTTTTTGAATCTTGGAAGAACCGACACGAATGAATTCTTTGTTTTCCAAGACACGAAGCAAACGTGCTTGTGTACCCAGAGGTAGCTCTCCGATTTCATCCAGAAAAATGGTGCCTTTATCAGTGACTTCGAAATAACCTTTGCGGGCATCGTGTGCACCGGTGAATGAACCTTTCTCGTGTCCAAATAACTCTGAATCAATCGTGCCTTCCGGTATGGCGCCACAGTTGATGGCTATGAAAGGACCGTGTTTACGAGTACTCAGGCTATGAATGATTTTCGAAAAAGATTCTTTACCACTACCACTTTCACCCGTAATCATTACGGTCATATCCGTAGGAGCGACCTGTATCGCTACTTGTATGGCATGGTTAAGCAGCGGCGAATTGCCGATGATGCCATAGCGTTGTTTAATGCTTTGTATTTCTTCTTGTATGGTCATGATTAGTTTTCTACTGTTTCCCCAAACAAAGTAGCCGTATTACAGTCGGTCACACGTACCATCACATATTGTCCCTTTTGAAAATTCTTTCTTGGGAAAAGTACTACAGCATTGTTGCTGCAACGACCTCTCAGAAATTCATCGCTTTTTTTAGAAACCCCATCGATCAATACTTTCATGGTTTTACCCACTGAAGCTTTGTTTTTAATCAGTGCTGTTTCACGGTGTAGTGTAATTATTTCTGATAAACGTCGGCTTTTGACCTCTTCCGGAACATCGTCTTCGTATTTTTTAGCAGCAGGTGTACCGGGTCTTTCCGAGTAGGCAAACATGTATGCGTAATCGTACACCACCTCTTCCATCAAGGCAAGCGTATCTTGATGTTCTTCTTCCGTTTCTCCACAAAATCCAATGATGAGATCTGTAGAAATACCGCAATCTTCGCCCACAATTCGTTTAATGGCAGCTATTTTTTCTAAATAAAATTCACGTGTATAATTTCTGGCCATACGGTCCAGAATGCGGTTATTACCGCTTTGTGCCGGAAGGTGAATGTAATTACAGATGTTCTCGTATTTGGCCATCGTATGCAATACATCATCCGTGATGTCCTTAGGATGTGAAGTGCTAAAGCGAATGCGCAAGTCCGGATGAACAAGAGCGACCATTTCCATCAACTGAGCAAAGTTGACTTTTTCTGTTTGATCTTCTGATTCCCATTTATAGGAATCTACGTTTTGTCCGAGTAGAGTAACTTCTTTGTAACCGTTAGCGAACAAGTCTTTTGCTTCCTGTACAATGGTTTTGGCGTCACGGCTTCTTTCTCTTCCTCTTGTAAATGGCACCACACAGAAGGAGCACATATTGTCGCATCCGCGCATGATGGAGATGTAAGCGGATAAACCGTCACCGGTTAAGCGAACAGGGCTGATGTCTGCATACGTTTCTTCTTTGGACAAAAAAACGTTGACCGCTTTGTGCCCGTCGTCTACTTCACTGATGAGTGAAGGCAAACTGCGGTAGGCATCTGGTCCAACGACCAGATCAACTATTTTTTCCTCTTCCAGTAATTTTGTTTTTAAGCGCTCGGCCATACAACCCAATACACCCACCATTAAGGCCGGGCGCCTGCGTTTGATGCCGTTGAAATGCTTCAGGCGAAAACGTACCTTTTGTTCGGCGTTGTCGCGGATCGAACAGGTATTTAAAAAGATAACATCCGCTTCTTCCGGTTTGGAAGTTGTATCGAATCCATTTTCGAGCATGATAGACATCACGATCTCACTGTCGGAGAAATTCATCTGACAGCCGTAGGATTCGATGTATAACTTTCTGCTTCTACCGGTGTTTTTATCTTCCGTTATTCTCGGTAGGTCACAAGCTTCCTTTTCTTCAGCACTGATCAAATCAACTTCTTGAATGCGTTGTTTCATGGGTAAAATAATGGTCCGTTATCAGTTGTCAGTCTATAGTTGAGTTATCCATTGGAACTCTTTACAAATATAGTAAAAGGCTCCGTTATGACATAATGTCAGTTCGTAAAGTTCCATAAGAAGAAATTATTCCTTTTTTCGGAGCAAACTGTGTCGGTGACCATAAGAAAAATAGACCACCAGACCAATTAAGAGCCAAATGAAAAAGCGAGCCCAGTTGGTCCAGCCGAGCTGGCTCATCAGGTAGAGGTTAACCAATAAACCAAGGGTAGGAATCAGTGACCATTGCTTGATTACTGCAGCAAAAGTGATGACAATACAAATGATAATAAAGAGAAAATGAAGCCATTGATCATGGTGTGTAAAAGTGAATGATTGCACGTGAGCCAATACTACGGGAGAGCTGAATTCCCAAATCAAATAGCTTATACTAAGAGGAGGCAACCACCATCTGGAGTTTAGAAAGTAAACTTTGTACTTAGGCTCCTGAGGATAATGAGGTTTATAAAGTACTCCGGCACATACTACGACAAAGGCAAACAATGTTCCGATGCTGCACAAGTCAGTCACTTCCGTTAAGTTAAGAAACATGGCAGGCAGTGCGACCACGGCACCTGTTAGAAGTGTCGAAAAGGAAGGAGTTTTAAATTTAGGATGAATACGAGAAAAGATGGGAGGTAATAAACCGTCTCTGCTCATCGAATACCAAATACGTGGTTGACCCAATTGAAAAACCAGCAAGACGCCGGTCATGGCAATGATGGCACTGAAAGCGATGACACCGGAGATGAAATTTAGCCCTGCGTATTTAAATGCAAAAGCTACCGGATCACTGACATCTAAATTGTAATAAGGCGTAAGACCCGTTAATACCAGTGATACCAGGACATATAGCACTGTGCATATGCCCAGCGCATAGAACATTCCCAGGGGAAGATCTCTTTGAGGGTCTTTGCATTCTTCCGCTGTGGTGGAGATGGCGTCAAAACCAATGTAAGCAAAGAACACCGCCGATACGCCTTTTAATATGCCTTCCAGTTTGTTTGGAGCAAATGGAATCCAGTTTTCCGGTTGCACGTAAGCGAAGCCAATGGCAATGATGACAAGTAAAACCAACAGCTTGAAAATAACCAACCCGTTGCTGGTACGTTTACTTTCTTTTATTCCTATATACGTGATGTATGTGATGAGTGCTGTAATCAGCAAGGCAGGTAAGTCAACAATCAGTTTGACTTTTCCAAAAGCAGGAGCAGCCGACCAGGCTTCTTGCAGAAAAGGATCTTTTGTTCCTGTTTGATAGGCTTGGTAAGCACTGTAATAGTCCATCGTCAACCAAGCCGGAATATGGATATGAAAGCCGGCGAGAAAAGTAGTGAAATACTCACTCCAGGAAATGGCAACGGCTACATTACCGATGGCATATTCCATGACCAGATCCCAACCGATGATCCAGGCGATCAATTCACCCATACTGGCATAAGCATATGTGTAGGCACTTCCGGAATTGGGAATCGCGGAAGCAAACTCGGCGTAACACAAGGCCGATAACAAACAGGCCACTGCTGTAAATAGAAAGAGAAAGACAACAGCCGGACCTCCATCGGAAGCCGCTTTGCCTATGGTGGCGAATATACCTGCACCGATAATAGCGGCAATACCTAAAGCTGTAATGTCCCATTTATTCAAAACGGCATGCAGTCCGCTGACCCTTTGTGAGGAGACATTTTGCTTGCGGAAAAGACCGGTTAATTTTGAATTCATAGACCGTGAATATAAACAGAAAAATTTGAATGCGGGACATAGCTATTTAAACGTAATATTAATTCTTAGCGAAACAGTACCATACTTGCATTGAATGCTTCTGTACAGAAAGGATAAGCACTTGATTTTGGTGCACTGAACACATGGAGTTTAGCTATCGTATTTCTTATTTATCCCTAAAGTATCAGAAGTCCTTCTTATTTGCTTATAAAGGATCTCTGCCTTTAAGCGCAATGCATTTTTTATCAGGCCTTTTTGTTGAAAAAAAAGAGTTTATAATCTGCCTTTTTTTGTAGATGTTGCAGGATAATTACCGTAAAAAAGATTTAGTGAAAGATTGAATGCCTTGTTTTGATCCTTTATCTCTCCAGAAGATCATTCACTTTAAAAAAACAGAACGCTTAACATCGAATCCATGAAGAAATTGATTTTGCTTTTAGCAACGACTCCGCTCTTTTTTCAATCGTGTCAACCCGCCAAAGAACAAGCAACTCCGGTAGGACAGGATCAAGTCATAGAAAAGAAAATAGACGAGTTGATTGCCCAAATGACTGTAGAGGAAAAGGTTGGACAAATGACGCAATTGACATTGAGTGTCCTGTGCAAAGATAGTTTAGGAGCAAGCCCTCAATTGGACCCTCAAAAAGTGGAGAAAGCCATTCAAAAATACAAAGTCGGTTCTGTGTTGAACGTGGTTCAAAATACCATGAACAGAGATCAATGGTACGACATCATCGGAACTTTGCAGACCGAAGCCACTACTAAAACGAAATTAAAAATTCCTGTTTTATATGGTATAGACGCTATACACGGAGCAAATTATACAGTAGGAGCGACCTTGTTTCCACAAGAACTGGCGCTGGCAGCCACCTGGCAACCGGCTTTTGCAGAAAAGTCAGGATCTGTTACCGCTTATGAAGTGAGAGCTTCTGCCACACCCTGGAATTTTTCTCCTGTATTGGATTTAGGACGTCAACCTTTATGGTCCCGTTTCTTTGAGACATTCGGTGAAGATCCTTACCTGACTACTGAAATGGGTGCAGCGATGATCAAAGGATACGAAGGCGACAGCATTTCCGATCCTGAAAAGGTGGCGGCTTGTATGAAGCATTTTGTAGGATACAGTTTCCCTTTCAATGGTAAAGACCGTACGCCGATTTTAATGCCGGAACGATTACTGAAGGAATACTACCTGGTACCTTTCGAGCGTGCCATCAAGCAAGGTGCATTGACTTTGATGGTAAACTCTTCTGAAATCAACGGAACACCGGTGCATGCCAATTACCATTTGTTGACAGAAGTATTGAAAGGAGAGTTGAACTACCAGGGATTTGCTGTTACGGATTGGGAAGACATTGTGATGTTGCATACGATTCACAAAGTAGCAGCTTCTGAAAAAGAAGCGGTAAAGATTGCCATCAACGCGGGGATAGACATGAGCATGGTTCCTTTCAATTATAAATTCTCCGATTACCTGATTGAATTAGTAAATGAAAAACAAGTTTCGATGGAACGTATCGACGATGCGGTGCGTCGTATTTTGCGTGTGAAGTTTAAGTTGGGTTTATTTGAACACCCTTTTTATCCCAAAGACCGTTATCCTAAATTTGGTTCTGCTGAATTTGCACAAGCCAGTTATGAAGCGGCTTCTGAAGCCATCACCTTGTTGAAGAATAACGACAGCATCTTACCTATAGCCAATGGTAAAAAAGTATTGGTGGTAGGTCCTGGTGCAAACAACCTCAATACCTTAAACGGCGGTTGGACGCATACCTGGCAGGGAGCAGATACTTCTTTCCATACTCCCGGAAAGAAAACAATCCTCCAAGCCTTGCAGGATAATATCGGTAAGGATAAAGTAACTTATGTAGAAGGCACAAGCATAGACAAAGACATCAATACGGCTAAAGCAGTCGCTGCTGCTAAAGGCTCAGACTATATTGTGGTATGTTTGGCCGAAGAACCATCCGTAGAAAAACCAGGTGATATACAAGACCTGAACTTGAAACAGGCACAAAAAGACTTAGTGAAAGCATTGGCCAAGTCCGGGAAACCATTGGTGTTTGTGTTGTCATTCAACCGTCCATTGATTATTCATGATATCGAGGAATTTGCATCTGCTGTTGTAATGGCCTATCTTCCGGGAGATGAAGGAGGACGTGCTGTTGCGGATGTATTATGCGGTGAAGTCAATCCTAGTGGTAAGTTGCCGTTTACTTATCCCAGACGTACTGCTTCTTTGTATACTTATGATCATAAGTTTTCCGAGGAAAAAGATATCGATTATAACTTTACAGCCGTTAACTCTCAGTATGGCTTTGGACAGGGTTTAAGTTATACGAGCTTTAAGTACTCTGATCTCAAATTGAATACTGCTCAGTTGAAAGGAAGTGATACCTTATCCATTTCTGTAACCGTTGCGAATACAGGTATCAGAACAGGCAAGGAAGTGGTGCAAGTGTATACAAAGGATTTGTATGCAACCATTACCCCTTCAGTGAAGAGACTGAAGCGCTTTGAGAAAATAGAATTGAAAGCAGGAGAGCAGAAAACATTGACATTCAAAATCGCTAAACAAGATCTGGCGTTTGTAGGCAATGATTTGAAGTGGATCACAGAAGATGGAGATTTTGAAATACTGGTAAGTGATTTGAAAGCACCGTTTGTTTATACGAATAAGTAGTCTGACTTATGAAAAAAATACTGTTCATCTATTTATGCTTCTTTTCTTTAACGTCCTTTGCTTCTTCGGAGTGTGATACGACTCATAAAGTTATCTCTATCCATTTATTGGGTTATATTTCTGATCAAGATATTGCAGAATTTGGAGAGCTTATTCCTGCACTGGC
>JAQBNS010000033.1 GCA_028288405.1 Chitinophagaceae bacterium | reverse complement strand
TGTTTAGTATACATGCTGTATGCTGCCGCCTCTATTTAACTTCGCTTGATAAACTGATGATTTTTTCTTCCAGCTGTTCGATGGTTTTCATGACCTTCGGTAGTTTTCTGAAAATGGTATAAGATTTAAAATAACTTCTGGCATCGAAAGCCGGACTTCCAATCATTTTTTGGCCTTCAGTGGTAACGGAAGACATGATTCCGGCCTGTGCTCCTATAGACGTACGATCGGCAATTTTAATGTGTCCGGAGAAACCAACTTGTCCACCAATGATGCATTGTTTGCCGATTTCTGTAGACCCGGATACCCCCGCTTGAGAAGCGATGACTGTATTTTGTCCTATTTTAACATTATGTGCGACCTGAATCAGGTTATCTAATTTTACACCGTCTTCAATGATAGTAGAACCCATGGTAGCACGGTCAATCACGGTGTTGGCACCGATGTCTACGTGGTTACCGATGATCACATTACCTACTTGAGGAATGCTTTTATAAGAACCATCTGCTTGCGGTGCAAATCCAAAACCGTCACTTCCAATGACCGCACCGGCTTGTATCGTTACATGATTACCGATCACGGTATCTGCACAAATCTTTACACCGGCATAAATAATGACATTATTTCCAATGCTTACATTGTCTCCAATAGTAACATGAGGGAAAATCTTCACGTTAGTACCAAGGGTACAATTGTTACCGATATAAGAGAATGCAGCTCTGTAGTGATTTTCACCGATGGAAGAAGTTTTACCGATATAGCTCGGCTCCTCAATGCCCATGCGGCTCCAGAGCATTGTTTTATGGTATTGTTCAAGAAGAGCAGTAAAACAAGTATAAGGATCCTCTACAAAAATCAAGGTCGCTTTCACTTCACTTTTCGCAACGAAATCATTCTTTACGATCACTGCACCTGCATCTGTTGTGTAGATATAGTTTTCGTATTTTGGATTGGATAAAAACGCCAGACTTTTTCCATCACCTTCTTGGATTTTTGCCAATTTGCTGATTTTTGTAGTCGCGTCGCCTTGTATGCGTCCCCCAATTAATTGGGCTATTTGTTCAACTGTAAACTCCATTCAACTATTTTTTGACCTGAATTTAAAGGTGATTTTCCTGTTCTAAAGAACACAATCTTACAAAGATACAATTTTTGGGAAGCATAAATAATGTTTTTTAACAATTTTCCCCAATGCTTTGATGTTTGGCAGATCAGAGGCACCGACCAGATTGATCAGTTTTTTGTCCTTGGTCAGGATCTTGATTTCTTTATGCTTAGTGTGAATATAAGCTTCGTTACTCACCGTTCCGGACAGTATAAAATACTTTAAATCAGCTTCTTTTAGCCCTAACTGCTTCATTGTCGCCTTTTTGGCTTTTTCTATTTCTTTTTTAGGGATAACCTGATTGGACAACTGGATGCTGAATAATTTCCTCGTCACGAGCATTTTGCACAGGGTGGACAATACTTTATCCGGATGATTCATCCATTGTTTGATGCTAAACCAAATGTCGTGGTCATCCAGGTTCATGAAATGATTTAGCCCTTGTTTTTTAGATGAAAAATCATTGATGCTGAGTTCTTTACTTAAGAAGTAGGTCAATGATTCCGGACAAGGAACTGTGACTTTCTTTTTCAATAAATGGCGTACGCGATCGATGATCTGTACCGTCATTTTTTCAGCGCAAATGGTAGTCTTGTGCAAGTAGACTTGCCAATACATCAGACGGCGGGCGGTCAAAAAGTTCTCCACACTGTAAATACCTTTTTGATCGATCACCAACTCATCGTTGGCCACGTTCAGCATTTTGATGATGCGTTCTGCACCGATGGTGCCTTCGTGAACGCCGGTAAAGAAGCAGTCTCTGTTGAGGTAATCCAGACGATCCATGTCCAACTGACTTGATATCAGCTGATGGAAGAATCTTCTGGAGTAGGTATTTCTAAACATCTCAATGGCTGTACGGAGTTTCCCTCCGAACTCCTGATTGAGTTTTTCCATCACGAGTTCAGAGATGCTTTCGTGTTTGACATTGAATAAGATGGAATGTTCCAAAGCATGCGAAAAAGGACTATGTCCCACGTCATGCAGGAGGATCGCAATCTTAGCGGCTTCCGCTTCTTTGTCAGAAATGGCAATGCCTTTGGCGGCAATGCTGGTAAGTGCCTGCTCCATCAGGTGCATGGCACCTAATGCATGATGGAATCGGGTGTGCAAGGCGCCTGGGTAGACAAGGTCTGTCAATCCCAGTTGCTTGATGCGGCGTAGTCGTTGAAAGTAGGGATGTTCGATCAGATCGAAGATCAGATCGTTCTTGATCTCTATAAATCCGTAGACCGGATCATTTATAATTTTTTTTTTGCTCATGCGTACTAAAGATGTACTTTAGGTGTTAATGGATAAACCCGGATTATGTATTAGGACCCTATGATTCAATTTATCGTCTTCATCTTCTATCAAACGAAGGATTGAAATGATTTATAGAATACTTATGGACTAAAGAATAATTAGGATAAAGTTAGGATTGTTTTTCGAATTTGAACTATACACATATGCAAAGGTACAAGATTTTATGGGCGGATGATGAGATTGAGTTGTTGAAACCTCACATCATTTTTTTAGAAGCGAAAGGAATAGACATCGTACCGGTATTGAGTGGAAAAGATGCACTGGACAAATGCAAGTCAGAGTTTTTTGATGCCGTATTCCTGGATGAAAATATGCCCGGTATGAGTGGTCTGGAAGCCTTGACACAAATCAAAGCCTATCGCCCGGCCTTGCCTGTCGTGATGATCACGAAGAGTGAGGAAGAAGCGATCATGGAACAAGCCATCGGATCGAAAATTTCCGATTACCTGATCAAGCCGATCAATCCTAATCAAATTTTGCTTTCTGTGAAAAAGATTTTGCAGAACAGAAGCATCATGACGGAAAAGACCAACTCCGGATACCTGCAAGAATTCAGAACGCTGAATATGGAATTATCCGATAACCTGAGTCATGCAGAATGGGCAGAGACGTATAAGAAGTTGGTGTTTTGGGACATGCAAATTCAAGGTACAGAGGGAAGAGAAATGCGTGAAGTGTTGGAAACCCAATGGACGGAAGCCAATCAATTGTTTTCTCAATTTATTAAGAAAAACTACGAAGGCTGGTTGAACGATGCGGGTAGCGATAAACCTTTATTGTCGCATCAATTACTGGCGACTAAAGTCTTGCCTTTGATCGATAAGAAAGAACCGATTTTCTTTATTCTGATTGATAACCTGCGCTATGATCAATGGAAAATGTTGGAACCATTCATTACAGAAGATTTTTATGTGAACGAAGAATCGCATTATTACTCTATACTACCTACTACCACGGAGTATGCGCGTAACGCGCTGTTTGCAGGCATGATGCCTTCTGAAATTGAAAAGAGATTTCCTGCCATTTGGGAACAGGATGAAGGCAGCAGAAATCAAC
Source organism: Chitinophagaceae bacterium (assembly GCA_028288405.1). Taxonomy (GTDB): domain Bacteria; phylum Bacteroidota; class Bacteroidia; order Cytophagales; family Cytophagaceae; genus JACMQM01. The sequence goes on along the minus strand of JAQBNS010000033.1, from coordinate 45,926 downwards.
ACGAAGAAGAATTGTTGCGTAACTTTTTGGAGCGCAACAAACGTCCGATTAAGTTTTCGTACAATAAAATCATACACCAACAGCAAGGAAAAAACTTACTGGATCAGGTAGTGGGCTTGATCAAACAAAACCCATTTAATGCGGTGGTCTATAACTTTGTGGACATGCTATCACATGCCCGTTCGGATATGGATGTGTTGAAAGAATTGGCGCCGGATGAGTCGGCTTATCGTTCCCTGACATCGAGCTGGTATAATTTCTCTCCTTTGCGTGACATGCTGAAAATGTTGGCGGCTAGAGGCATACAGGTGGTCATCACGACAGACCACGGTACGGTAAGAGTAGACAAAGCACACAAAGTAATTGGCGACAGAGAAACCAATTCCAACCTGCGTTACAAGGAAGGTCGTAACCTGAGTTACGAAGAATCGAAGGATGTGTTTTCGGTTAAAAAACCGAATCGTTTTTTCCTGCCAAGTAAAACATTGAGTTCCTCTTATGTGTTTGCGATGATGAATACCTACTTCGTATATCCCAATAACTACAACCACTTTGTGAATTTGTATAAAAATTCCTTCCAGCATGGGGGAGTTTCTATGGAGGAGATTATTATTCCTTTTGTGCATTTGGTTCCTAAAAAATAGTGATCGGTTGACAGTAGTCAGTGATCAGTAAAAGGTCTGTCTTTGACGGGCCTTTTTTTGTTAGTATTACCATCGCTGGTGCGAGCATCTTTGCTCGTTCCTAAAATTACATAGGCGTTCCGCTCGGGGACATTTTATGTTTAGTCCTCGCAGGGTCCTCTGCGAGAGACCCTGCGGGGACTAAGATGTAATTAATCATCGCCATATTTTTTGCTATATATGTTTTTGTTATATGGAAGCCCCGAGCGAGACGCTCTAAATTGCTATAGGAACGAGCAAAGACGCTCGCACCAGCGTGTTTTAACACGAAAGTTTAAAGATTTAATCATATGCTCCTATAGAAAATAGTCCAAGCCCCTTGAACATCCGATCTAAATTGAGTAACTTAATACTTTGATCCGATAGAAATGACAGGTTTGGAAGCTTCAGTGCAAAAGCGCTGGGAGGTTGCTTCGGTAGAAGATTTGGGTAGGGTAGTTCCGGAACTGCTTCAGGCAGGCAAAGGAATTTCTGTGTGGTTGCTTTACGGACAAATGGGTGCGGGCAAAACAACGCTCGTGCGAACCTTATGTGATTTTTTGGGAACAACGGACAACGTGACCAGTCCTACTTTCCCTATTGTGAATGAATACCTGTTGACTTCCGGCGATACGGTTTATCATTTTGATTTACACCGATTAAACTCTTTGCGCGAAGCACAAGATATAGGCATTGAAGAGTACCTGGATTCTGGTTCGCTCTGCCTGATAGAATGGCCTGGTATTATCCATTCTATACTGCCTTACAGCTACCTCGAATTGACATTGGAAGCGGAGGATGAACACCGAAGAATTATTTCATTGAAAAGACATGAAACCCACAACTAAAATTGACAAGGGAATTACTGCTATGATGGCGGAAACGCTTTATCCTCAGGAATCATTGATGAGGATAAAACAAAAGAACGCGCAACTGACAATAGGCATACCTCAAGAGCTCGATCTTACGGAGAAGAGAGTTTGCCTGACACCGGAAGCTGTCGCTTTGCTCGTTAATAATGGTCACATCGTTTCGATTGAATCAGGAGCAGGAACGAAAGCCAAATTTTTGGATAGAGAATACAATGAAGCAGGAGCAAGGATCGTTTACTCTCATCAGGAAGTTTTTGAAAGCAGCATTATTTTAAAAGTGAATCCTCCGAATAACGAAGAGATTCAATATATGAAAAGCGGACAAACATTAATTTCCGCTTTGCAGATGGCACAGTTGAGTTCAGGTTACCTGGATATCATCAATAAAAAAAGAATCAATGCCATCGCTTTTGAATTCATCGAGGATCGTGAAGGCAGTAAGCCTGTCGTAAAAGCGATGAGTGAAATAGCGGGAAGTACTGCCATGTTGATTGCTGCGGAATACCTGAGCAGTTACAATGGAATGGGTGTTATCCTGGGTGGTGTGACAGGTGTACCACCGACGCAAGTAGTCATATTAGGTGCCGGTACAGTGGCCGAATATACGGCTCGTACAGCGATCGGTTTGGGTGCGGAAGTAAAAGTGTTTGATCAACATTTGTATCGACTGCGTAGATTAAAAGAGCATTTAGGCATGCAGTTATATACCTCTACGATTAACACGGTATCGTTAAGAAAAGAATTGAAAGAAGCGGATGTCGTAATTGGTTCGTTGCGTCCGGAAGATGGTGCCTGCATCATTACGGAAGAAATGGTGGCGGAGATGAAACCCAATTCTGTCATCATTGATGTAAGTATTGATCAGGGAGGATGTTTCGAAACTTCCACACTTACATCCCATGATAATCCCGTATACAGGAAGTACGATGTCATTCATTATTGCGTACCTAATATTCCTTCCAGAGTGGCGCGTACGGCGAGTACCGCACTGAGTAATATCTTCACACCTATTTTGCTTAAGATTGCAGATGTGGGTGGAGTGGAAGAAATGATTTATGCGAAGAAGGGCTTTAAGAATGGGGTGTATTCTTATAAAGGTTGTTTGACCAATATTTTATTGAGTAAGCGTTTTAATATTCCCTATAAGGATATTCATCTACTGCTGGCTTCTCAGTTTTAAAAACGGCATCTTTAAGGGAACATACTCCTTCATCAATCGTATACTTTAGTATCCTTTTAATGTTGTTCCTCCTTTTGAACCGTATCTACTCCTATATCGTTTTTTTAGGTCTGGCATTCTTCTCTTCGAATGTAATGGCATCAGATATCATTGCACTGAGTGATCGCAGCGAGGAGTATGTTGTAGCGGGTTCTACCATTGATATTTTCAGAGACAGTACCAAGACCATGACCTTCGAGCAAGTGGTCAGTCAGTATGATTTGCATCCGCGTTCTTTTTCTATCAAAGGACAGCAATTTAATGATGCCAGTTCAGCCTTTTGGGTACGGTTTAGATTGAAAGATATTTCTTCCGGCAAGAATACCTGGTTGCTGGAGTTATACGACAACAGACTGGATGATATTGTACTCTATCTTCCTTTGAAGGACGGGGGCTACCAGATCATACGTGCTGGCGACAATCAAGTATTTGCAGAGAAAAATTTCCAACACATTAATTTTGTTTTCCAATTGCCTCCGCTGCCTTCGGAAGAATCGGTGGTGTACATGAGAGTGTATTCCAAACATGAGATTTTTATGTATGGTCTTGTGCGAAGTGTACAACGCTATGTGGCTTATACTACACACGAATATTTTTATGTGTCGGTTTTCTACGGCATATTGCTGGCTTTGGCGATCTATAATTTGCTGATGCTGGTTTCTGTACGAGACAGGGACAACTCTTTCATCTATTATATTCTTTATGTAGCGAGTACCGGCTTTTATTCTTTGTCACGCGATGGCATGGGCTTTCAATTCATATGGCCCAACTACCCGATGTTGAATGCCTTTGCGGAACCTTTGGGATTGTATTGTATCGCGATCAGTTTGCTGCTGTATGCCAGATCCTTTTTGAATACACGCTTCAACAATCCTTTGCTCGATAAGCTCATCCTGAGTGCCATCGTTGTCAGAACGTTAGTATTTGTCATCGGGCTTTTAGTTTCGGGTCAGTTTACGAGAAATCTCTACATGGATTTCCCGTTGATGTTGCTGGCTTATGTGGCAGGTTTTTTAAGTTACAAAGAAGGCTATAAGGCATCCCGTTATTATATCATTGGATTTACGTTCTTGTTTATTGATTTCTGTATCATGCTGGTGGAAGCCCTTGGCGTAGTGATCAATGATGTGTTGGCCTTTTACTCGTTCAACATGGGCGTGGTGATCCAGTTTGTGGTGCTTTCTATTGCCTTGGGCGATCGTGTGCGTTTGATTATCCGTGAAAAAAATGAAGTACAGGAAAATCTGATCAGTCAATTGAAAGCACAGGAAGCTTATAAAGATCAACTCAATCTTCAGTTGGAAGAAAAAGTAAAAGAACGTACGCTGGAACTGGAAGAAAAAAACAGTCAACTGGATTCCTTTGTTTATAAGGCTTCTCACGACATCAAAGGTCCTTTGCGATCATTGATGGGCTTGACAAAAGTGGGGCTGGTAGATTTTGAAAACGTACCGGAAGTGGCTGTTTATTTTCAGCACATCATGAAAACATCGACTAAACTGGATGTGATCTTAGAGGATTTATTGACCGTTACAAAGCTTAAAACTTCTCAATTGCAGAAGGGAGAGATTGATGTAGAAATGATGATCAAAGAAATCATGGAAACATTTCATCATCTGCCAAACTTTAGCAGACTGGCTATTTCCATCGATGTGTCAGGAGATGCGCAATTGGTAAGTGATCGTAAAGTATTGTATTCTATCTTGCAAAACCTGATTGAAAATGCCATCAAATACCAGGATGAAAGCAAGCCGGATTCCTGGCTAAAAGTGTCTGTTCAAATTACCCATAAAGAGGGCGTATTTGTATTCGAGGACAATGGTCCTGGTATCACGGAAACGCATTTGACCAGAATCTTTGACATGTTTTATAAGGTAAATGATAAATCGATCGGTTCAGGTTTGGGATTGTATATTTTGAAACAAGCCACACAAAAATTAGGCGGAACAATACAGGTGAATAGTGTTCATGGGGAAGGAACTAAGTTTACTGTTGTCATACCTAATGTAGAAAACTGAAAACAGAGAGCTGAAAACTGAAATCTGATTTATTTTATTTTGCTAACATATTATTAATTGACATATCAGCTATCAGCTCTCTGTTTTCTCCTTTTCGTCTATAAATATCCACTCTTCTTCTATTGTTCTTTTAATAAAAGACAATAATGACCATTTTTATAGTGTAGCTCATCAATCCGAATATCAGCATGCTCAACAAATTTAAATATTGGAAAAAGTCTGAAGCCATATTACACGTTTTCATATGGGTCATCTTTTTCACCTTTCCCTTTTTAATTTCCGGAGGGGAACGCGAACCCATGAAGCTGAATTCCATAGTGGGTGTGGCGCTGCTTCCTCTGATCTTGTATGCCATTATTTTTTACTTCAACTATTACCTGCTGATTGATCGTTATTGGTTTTCAAAACGTTTTGCCACCTTTACGCTTATTAATCTTGTCTTTTTCGTAGCGGGTATTTTCATTATAGATGCTGGTCGTAGTGCGCTTATTGTAGATCGTCTTCCTCATTTCAGTTTGACTTCTTTTTCCAATAAAGCCATTTGGAATTATTCCCGTATTTTAATTTCCTATGTGCTTACCATTGGAGCGTCTGTATCGATTAAAATGACAAAGAACTGGTTTGCTTTTGAAGACCAGAAAAAACAATTGGAGAATGAACAATTGAAATCGGAATTGAACGGATTGAAATACCAGTTGCAGCCGCATTTCTTCTTTAATACGTTGAATAATATTTATTCTTTGGTTGATGCTTCTCCCGAACAATCGAAAGAAGCCTTGCATCAGCTTAGCAAGATGATGCGCTATTTGTTGTATGAAACAGAAGGAGAGACGACTACTTTGTCCAAAGAGTTGAACTTCACGAGAAGTTATATCGAACTCATGAAAATGCGTGTACCGAAGCATGTAAAAGTATCGTGTGATTTTCCGGAGCACTACAAAGACGTAGAAATATTGCATTTGCTGTTTATCTCTTTGGTTGAAAATGCCTTTAAACATGGAATAAGTTCGCAGGAGTCATTTATTGAAATTCGTTGTGAAATTTCAGAAACACAGTTAACTTTCAGTGTCCGCAACAGCAATTATCCTAAAGAGGAATTGGATAGAAGCGGGTCAGGTATAGGCATGGGTAACTTGAAGAAAAGAATCGAATTGCAGCCTGGTAAGAATTACCAGTTTAGAACATATGTTGAAAATAAAGTACATCACGCAATTATAGAAGTACAGTTATGAAAAAAATCAAATGCCTGATTGTTGACGATGAGCCACTGGCGCTTGATTTGATTGAGCGGTATGTTACTCAAACTCCTTTTCTGGAGTTGAAGGGCCGTTGTCACAGTCCTTTGGAAGCCATGGTACTCATCGAAAAGGAGTCGGTAGATTTGCTCTTTTTGGATATACAAATGCTTGACATGACGGGCATAGAATTTTCACGTACACTAAAAAACGGCCCTAAGATTATTTTCACTACGGCATTTGAAAAGTATGCATTGGAAGGCTTTAGAGTAGATGCTTTAGATTATTTGTTGAAACCATTCAGTTATGAAGAATTTTTAAGATCGGCAAACAAAGCGAAAGAATGGTTTGATAGAGGTGAACCCTCAAAAGAAACGAAAGAAGAAAAGCAATCTTACCTTTTTGTGAAATCGGAGTATAAATTAATTCGCATTGACCTGTCGAATATTTTATATATAGAAGGATTGAAAGATTATGTAAAGATTCACTTGCAAGATAAATCGGCACCTATACTTTCTTTGATGAGTATGAAAGCGATAGAAGAACAATTGCCAGAGCATGACTTTATGCGTATTCACCGCTCTTATATTATTAACCTGAGCAAAATAGAGATCGTAGAGCGAGGTAAGATCAAGATAAGAGAAACCTACATGCCGGTAGCGGACAATTATAAAGAACGTTTTCAAGAGTTCATCAATAAAAGCAGTTTTTAATGACGAAGTCTGTTGTACAGGTCGTCTATCCGTTTGCGCTGTTTCAATTAAAATGGATCGCCGTTATTTCTTTATTTTTTATTTATACAGCGAGCTACGCGCAAGAAACCACAGTATCAGGATTTGTGAAGGATAAGTCCGATGGTTACCCATTGGTAGATGGTACTGTAGTTTTATTAGGTTTGCCCGATTCGAATCTGGTAGCAGAACCGGCATCGACAGACTTGAATGGGAAGTTTGTGCTGACCAAAGTTCCTAAGGGCAGCTTCATCCTGAAAATTTTATATGTAGGTTATAAAGATGAAGTCCGATCGATTAGCGTAGGAGATAGTTCATCGACTTTGGGAATTATTGGTATGACTTCTACAATAGAAGCAGACCAGGTTATTGTTACAGCAGTGGCAAAGTCTTTTGTGCAGAAAGGAGATACGACGCAATTCAATGCCGATGCTTTTAAAACTAATCCCGATGCGACTGCAGAAGACCTGATTACGAAGATGCCCGGTGTTACGGTTGTCGATGGTAAAATACAGGCACAAGGTGAAAATGTTACAAAGGTATTGGTAGATGGCAAACCATTTTTTGGCGATGATCCGTCTACTGTATTGAAAAATTTACCGGCAGAAGTCATTGATAAAGTACAGGTCTTCGATCAGCTCAGCGATCAGTCTCAGTTTACCGGTTTTGACGATGGCAATAGAACAAAGACAATCAACATTGTTACCAAGCCGGATAAGCGTGACGGAAACTTTGGAAAAGTATATGCCGGATATGGTTACAATGATGTGTACAGAGCAGGTGGAAATATCAATATTTTCAATGGCAACAGACGCATCAGCATCATCGGACAAAGCAATAACATCAATGAGCAGAATTTTTCTGCCGATGATTTATTGGGAGTAAGTAGTTCTTCCAGTCAAGGTGGCAGAGGTGGTGGTTCCGGCGGCGGCGGCGGTGGAAGATCAGGAGGCAGCAACGATAATTTCTTGGTCAGTGCGCAGGGCGGTGTTTCCAAGACGCATGCTATTGGACTTAATTATTCAGACAAATGGGGAAAGAAAGTGGATGTCACAGCCAGTTACTTTTTTAACCGTGCGGATAACCTGTCTGATAAAAATGTATTCAGAAGGTATGTGCAAACTTCTGATTCTGTGCAGACCTACAATGAACATACGCTTTCCAATAGCGTCAATGTCAATCATCGTTTCAATGCCAGGATTGATTACAAAATGGATTCGATGAATTCATTATTGATCGTCCCTAAGTTTTCCTACCAGCAAAATGATGGAGAGCGTTCATTGAACGGTGCGACGTCAAGAGGTTCTATGCTTGCTAATAGTACGTTAAATGATTACAACTCTAATCAGTATGCATTGAGCGCTGCTAACCAATTGCTGTTTCGTCATAAATTCATAAAGAAAGGCAGAACGTTTTCGGTGAACTTAAACACAGGCTACAGCAAAACATCGGGTGTGAATAATTTCCTCGCTCAAAATAATTTTTACACCAATCCTTCTTTATCGGATACCTTGAACCAACATTCTGATCTGTTAAAGAATGGATATTCTGCGGACGGTAAAGTTTCTTATACAGAACCGATAAGTGAGAAAAGCATTTTGGAGTTTAACTATGGTTTGAATTACACGCAAAGCACCAGCGATAAAAGAACGTATAACTTTGATAATGCTTCCCAATCCTACAACCAGCAAGACACCTCGCTTTCGAATGTTTTTAAAAGTGATTACATCACTCATTCTGGCGGAGCGGGTTATCGTTATCAATCACAGAAGTATCAGGTGGGGCTTAATATGGCTTACCAATATGCCAGTTTGAATAATGACCAGGATTTTCCGAGAGAAAACACATTGAATAGATCCTTTTCCAATTTACTTCCTTCTGCTCGCTTGAGGATTAATTTTAGCAAATCGAAAAATATACGATTGGATTACCGCACACAAACTACGGCTCCAAGTGTAGATCAATTGCAAAATGTATTGAACAACAGTAATCCTTTGCAGTTAAGTACCGGTAACCCCAATTTGAAACAACAATATCAGCACAACATGTCGGCTCGTTATTCTGCTACGAATTCAGATAAGTCCTCTAATTTTTTTACGTTACTCAATGTGTCGTATACGCAAGATTACGTGGCCAACAGTACTTATATTGCCAACAGTGATACAGTGATCGACGGAGTAAACATGGCCAGAGGAGCACAGCTCATTACAAAAGAGAATGTGGACGGTTATGTTTCTGCACGGTCTTTCGTTTCTTACGGGCGTCCCGTTGCCGGTATTAAGTCTAATGTGAATGTAAACCTGTCTGCCAATTATACCCGTACACCCGGTCTCATCAACGGACGTACCAATTATGCCAATTCACCCGCATTGGGCGCTGGATTGGTGCTGAGCAGCAATATCAGCAGTAATGTTGATTTTACTGTATCGACGAACTCCAGTTATAATTTTGTAAAAAACACGTTGAATAAAAGTTCGGATGCAGAATTTTTTAACCAGAGCTCTAAAGTGAAATTGAACCTGATCATGGCCAAGCATATTGTGTTTAATACGGAAGCCAATCATCAATACAACGCCGGACTGTCAGCAGGGTATAACCAGAATTATATTTTGTGGAATGCGGGCTTAGGCTATAAGTTTTTAAAGAACAATGCAGCCGAATTGCGGTTCACCGTTTTTGATATCCTTGGACAGAACAACAGTGTCAGTCGTACGTTCACGGATGTCTACAACGAAGATACACGAACGAATGTCTTGCAGCGGTATTACATGGTGACGTTTACTTATAATTTTAGGAATTATAAAAAGACTGATAGCAATCAGTAGTTTTTGGGTGCAGGTCTTCAGAGCTGAAACTGCCAGACCATTATCAAACTGTCTTAACCCCTAATCCCCTAAAGGGGACTTTACTTCATAGTAAAACAATAAGCCCATTGCATGTAGATGCAATGGGCTTATTGTTTATTGTCATCATGATGTTGTTTAACAAATGAAAAGTCCCCTTTAGGGGATTTAGGGGTTAGACCGTATGATTTATTTCCTATTGATCATCTTCTTAAAATATTTCCCAATCGAATCAATACGTTTCAGATTCTCTTCAATCAAGTCATCAATAGATCCATCCAGTCTTCTTCGTTCCAGTTCGGATGCATTGTATTGTTCCGGATAAAGGATCAATACATTATTGGATTGAAAATACTTCGCCAGTTGTCTGTGGAGTTTGTCCATAAACTTATTATAGGACAATGTGTTTTTTCGGGCATTGACTACTACCAACAAATCATTGGCGGATAAACTTTTTGAAATGATCAGGAAGTCACTCCATTCGTCGAGTAGCTGATAATCTACCGGTAGATTATGTCCGCTGTTGGTCAATACTTTTTTTACTTTACTACAAGATGTTTTATTCGTGTAAAATACAATTCCGGCACTGAGCTCTTTACTGAGGGCTAACAGACGTTGTAAGTATTTGATAAAACCAATTTCATATTCCGACTTCGGTGGAATAGCAATGACTATTTTTTTGACGGTATTAATCGGCTGTGCAGATTTGTAAATAAAAATAGTATCGTCTGTTTTGCCAGCGACTTGCTCAATGATGTTATTGAAATTTGGACTGATGAAATCCTTGCTTGGACTTACACTCAGGAAAATATCGGTGATGCTGTTTTCCTTTACAGAATTGATGATACCATTGGAAATACTGGTATCATAGCGAGAAATGGGTGTCATTTCCAAATTGATGGCAGCCGCTGCTTTTTGCGTTTTCTCTAATAATTTCAATCCTGTTTTTTCATTATCTTCTTCTTCCGTGCGGACATTCAAGACAAAGAAATTGGTGGTATTTTTCTTACTGTGTAAAAGAGCAGAAAAGTCAACGATACCTTGAACGGTGTCTTCGTCTGCAATGGGAATAAGAAAGTTATTAATGACTTCATTCGAATTCTCTTTGTTTGGCTCTGCTTCTTTTTCAGCATCCGCTATTTTTCTGGCGGCTCTGCTGACTACGAAAGAACTGATGGTACAGGTAATGAGAATCATTACAATACTTCCGTTCAGTACATCTTCATTCAACAAACGGATGGGTTCTCCATTGGCATCGGTTCCAAGGATAATATTGTAACCGACCAATACCGCTGCAAGTGTGGCTGCCGCATGTGCGCTGCTCAACCCGAACATCATGAAGAATTCATCTTTTGTAAAACGGAAGGACATTTTAGTGAGGTAAGTAGCTATGAACTTAGAAATGACAGCAAGAGTAGTCATTACACCGGCGATGATCAATGCTTCTGTACCGGCAGTGAAAATTTTAAAATCGATCAACATGCCTACACCAATGAGGAAAAAAGGAATGAATAAGGCATTGCCTACAAATTCTATTCTATTCATTAAAGCAGAAGTATGCGGAATCAGACGATTGAGTGCAAGGCCAGCCAGGAAGGCGCCGATGATCGGTTCAACTCCGGCCAGTTCAGCTAAGAAAGCAGAGAAAAATACTACACCCAAGACAAATATGTATTCCGATACAGAATCTTGTTGTTGTCTGAAGAACCAGCGTGCGACGATGGGAATCAATACTAAAACAATGAAAGCAAAAACACTGAGAGAAATACCGAGGGTAATCCAGAATTCTTTTCCTACGCCTTCTTTGACAATACCCACTACGATGGCCAGTACAAGAAGGGTTAACGTATCGGTAATCATAGTTCCACCTACAGCTACATTGACTGCGCGGTTTTTGATGACACCGAATTTACTGACAATAGGATAGGCGATCAATGTGTGCGAAGCAAACATGCTTGCCAACAATACAGAAGAAAGAATACTGTAATGAAGTAAATAATAACTTACGAGAGTTCCCAAAGTCATGGGAATAGAGAACGTAAATAAGCCAAATAGAATACTCTTGTATTTGTTTTTTTTAAAGTCAGCCATGTCAATTTCAAGACCAGCCAAAAACATGATATAGAGCAATCCGACGGTGCCAAATAGTTGAATACTGGAATCCCTTAACATCAGGTTGACTCCGTACGGTCCAACCACTGCACCAGCCAATATAAGGCCTATGATGTGAGGAATGCGGAGTTTGCTCAGTATAATAGGTGCAAAGAGTATAATGAAGAGTACTAAAGAAAAGATCAGTACGGGATTATGGAGCGGAAAACTAAAGTGAATGTTGTCAAACATGAGTGCTAGGGTATGACTCAATTTAACATTTCAGAAGGCATTATGCAACGGGACTATTTGTTATTGTATAAAAGACATGTGCCCAATAACTTAGTTTGGCATAAATAAAAAGACCGCCTCCTTGTTGGTGGGAGACGGCCTTCAGATGAAATGAAAGAGTTATTACTGAGCTTTTACAATTCGGGTAGTTTTTACGTTAGCACCTGAAATGGTTTTTAACGTATAGATGCCTGCTTTCAAGTCATTGCCCAGTTCAACACTGGTACCATGAGCATGTCCTTCAGAGCTGTATACCAAAGTGCCTTTGTCATCGTATAGTTGTAGCGTTACAGCTTCAGTGCCTTCTACTGCTACGTGAGTGGTGGTAACAAATGGATTAGGATAAGCCAGGGATTGTACAGAGGGAGTAGTTTCCGCTGCACCTTCTCTGGCCGGACCGAATACTGTTACTGCCAGACTGTATTGTTTCCATGCACCAGTTGTTGGATCGGTATAACCTACAGATACAGTACCTGATCCTACCTGATTGAAATCGAAAGAAGCCTGGTTACCGTTTTGAGTCAGGTTTGAAATCGGCAACGTAGACCACCAAGAATAAGTGGCTCCCGGAATGTATTCTGCAAAGTAAGTAGAGGTATGATTGGTTGTTGCAGAAGTAGGACCGTTGATTTCAACACCTACTGCCTTAGAGAACGTAGACGTGGTCGCATTCAAATCTGTTGCGGTAGCGATGAAGTAAATTTCAGCACTGTTGTAGTTCACTGCAGAAAGCGTAGCAGTCCAAGTAGTAGCTGTTGCCTGAATGGCACCTTGGAACGACAAGGCATTTTGAACCAACGTAGCATTTCTTGTTGCTCTATCGCTTAAGAAAAATTCTAAGGTATCGTTAGCTACAGAACCTGTTCCTGTAATCACGAAGTTGTTTCCTACACGTTTCGCTGAAGTGATGGTTGGCGCTGCTTTTGAAGTCAAAGCAATACCTGTTCTTCCACCGTTTACATCTGCATGGTTGTTGCGGATGATGTTTCTTGAAATTTTATTGTACAAGCTGGTTCCTACATTAACACCTGCTCTGAAGTTTTCATAGATGTTATTATCGATGATGAGGTTGTTGGTAGAATTGTACAAGTAGATTCCGTTAGACGCATTGTTATGGATTTCGTTGCCTCTGATTCTGGCATTGGTGGTGTTTGTCAAAGAAATTCCTCCGTGAGCACTCACGCCTTGTGGATCATTAACAATGACATTGGAAGTTACGGTCAAGCTCCCATACCAGGAAGACGAAGACAGGTCTTGCAATTCAATGCTTCCACCGCTAACCGTATTGTTGTATACACTATAAGACAAACCGCTTGTCAAAAGAATACCATTGAAGATACCGTTGTCACCGGTAATTTGATTGTACCCAATTTTATGGGAGTGACCATTTCCTCCAACAGTGATGTCCCAACCCACATTGTTGGATAAGTTGTTGGACAGAATCTGAATGTCCACACCTGTTACGGTGATACCCGCACCATGACTACCATTGATGGTATTGTGTTGTACGATGGATCCGCTTCCGTTTTCAAGATTGATCGCTGTACCGGGTGTGTTGTTGAATGTATTGGGATCAGCATTACCAGGACCGCCAATCGTGTTTCCACCTGCACCTAAGTTGATGCCTGTTCCGGTGAAACTATTACCTTGAATAATATTGCCTGCACTTACACCAGCAAAAGCAGAAGCACCGGTGTTTGTAGTAGTAAATACGTTTCCTTTGATGCTATTGCCACCGCTGCCTACGGGACGAATATCAATACCGCCCTGGTTATTTTCAAAACGGTTGTTGTTGATGCTGATCGCTCCTGTGTTCAGTACGATACTGAAGACGAAATCTCTGAAAGAAATAAATTCGACTTTAGAGTTCGCAGAACCGGCAGCGAAAGTAAGGCCTGTAGTGGCAGCACCGGGACCGTTAATGATCGGTGCTTTCAATACCGCTTTGCCTGTTTGTCCTCCGTCGATTCTCAATTCTACAGGAGTTGTAAAAGCAGGAAGAGCCGTTGGTACATTGATGATACGATCTGCTCCTAAAGCTCCCGGAATGTTGATCAGGATAGTGGTTAAGGAAGCATTCGCATTGGCATCATTGATGGCCTGGCGCAAAGAGCCTGCGCCACTGTCGTTGGTATTCGTTACAAAGATTGTTTCTGCCATTGTGGTAGAAGACAATCCCACTGCCAAAGAGGCAAGCATGAATAATTGTCTAAATTTTAACATAGTTGTTGGGTTTATTGGTTGAAAAAAAGGTTAGCTCGAAATGAATACAAAAAAGCGGACGATCCTGCTGAAAATTTTAGCGCATGATCTATTTGTTTCATTTCGTTGTAACGAATATAGAATGGGATAAAAAGTTAGCCTAACTATTCTTAGTCAACGGTATAGATTAATGAGTTAACGGGCGAAGGAAAAAGCAGAGGTCGTATTGACCTTGGAAAACTTTCAAACAGACTAAGATAAGTCCATAAAAAATGATTGTAATTAGTTTTTAGAAAATAAAAAACGGGGAAGGAGAGCCGTATTGTTTTTGGTTTTTTTAAGCGTAATAGAAATGACTCTGACGATTCTTACACTCTTATTGAGGAATGGTGTTCTGCTACTGGATATCATAGGTACAGCGATTAGTCAGTATGAAATGATTCCTGAATATAAACAAGGATCTTCATTTAGTAAAGAGCTTGTATGTTATCATTTTGATGCGTGTTGACACATGCATTGATACCTCTTGAAATACATAGGCTTACCTCTATAAAAAATGTGGTATCATTCCGATTATTTTTTTGGTGTCAGGTCTTCAGACCTGACACTGTCGGCCATTAGTAATCGGCATGGTTTAATTCCATCCGTGTCAGGTCTGAAGACCTGACACCAAAAAAAAGATTCTTCGCTCTCTTTCTTTTAGTTTAGGACATCAGTTTTTTCCTGCGCTTACGAGGTTTGACGCTCCGTTTTTTGAAGTCATCGGAAATGACACTGATGTTGCCGTCTGTTTCCAGCACAGCGAGATCAACTTCCTTGATAGAACTACTGCCGTGTTCGTGTATCGATTCGATGAGTTCGTTAACAGAGATATGCGCCTTTCTCAGATTCTCTTCATTGACTTCTCCTTTATATACTAATACGATCGATTGTCCGGTAATAAACGTTTGAAAGAAAGCAAAGCGATAGGTCAGCGCTTTCAGAAGGAAGTTTAGCAAGAACAAAGTGGATGCCGCAACCAATCCGCCGGTTAAAGTAGTATCAGGTCCCACCATGGCATTTTGAACGGCATTGCTGATCAATAAAACAAACACAAGGTCTATGATGGATAGTTGGGCAAACTCTCTTTTCCCAAACAAGCGTATGGCCAGTATGATGAAAAGATATACCGAAGCGGAACTGATGACAATGGGTAAATACTGATGGAGGTATATCATGTGAATGTTAACGAATGAATGTACTGTCTGTAAGTGAAATAGTAAAATTTACGAAACCGCAATATAAGGTTAATATAACCACAGGATTTGATACGCGCAAACTAAATGCTGTACTAAAAATGATTCATTAACGTTGACTGAGCTGTCTAAAGAGTATTCCAGTCTCTTTCTATGCCAGTGTTTCCATAAGGTTAGTTCTTATGTGCTATTCTGGTTTTTAATTAAGGTTTGATTTTTTTCGGTTAACATCCGCGTGACATGCGGCCTTTATTTTTGATAAAATTAAAAACCTATAGCTATGAGGAACAAAAACACATTAGTACTTTTTATTACCAGTTTTTTGATTGTATTACTCTTGAACAATGCCTGTAAAAGAAATGACAGTGAAGAAGTAAAACCTGAAACAGACAAGAAATCGGCTCGCATGAGCAATGGCTATTACCAGCAACTGGCTTTGCGTTGGGCTCCGGTTCATTATCAGGATGTCGACAATGCCGGTTGTGGATCGATGTCGGGGAGGGGAGATTATATTACCAACATCGATTTTGACAACGATTGGATCACTTCTAATAACTGGAACAATATCGAGCCGAATAAAGGCTTTGCTCCAAAAGCACACAGTTATTATTCAGTGGTAGAAACAGGTACACATTATTACATTGTCTATGCTTTTTTTCATCCAAGAGATTGGGCAAATGTTTGTTTTGCCAACATCGACTACCATGAAAACGATTTGGAGGGTTTCCTGACCATCGTGAAGAAAAGCAGTACCAATGATGGCTATGGAGAAGTACAAGGTATCGTAACCGTTGCGCATTCGGATTTCTTTTCTTTTGTTCCAGAAGGCGGCGCTTTACAAAGCAATCAGGAAAGTATCGATGGTGCGTTGAAGTTTGAAAGCGTCAATGGACAGTTGCATCCCGTTACCGCACAAGAATCGAAAGGACATGCTTTGAAGGCCTGGCCGATCGTTAATATTATAGGAGATGGATTGAAGTATTATCCAACGCTGAATGTAGCAGAAGTTCCGTCCGACAATGATGATCGCGAGGTGAAATATAAATTGACCGACATTTTTGAAGCCAATGGTTTTTGGGCCAGAAGATTTAACGCGGAATCTTTTAAAGACAATGGCAAAGCATTTTTAATGACCGTTGGATCCGGTGGGGCTCATACGCCCTGGGGTTGGGACGATAAGGATGATCTTCCTGGTGTAGGAGAATTGGCGACCGATCCTGCTCGTCTGGCCAATATTTATTTTAAGAATTTTGGAAGCATTGATCTCAATTATGTGTATAACCCTTATAAAGGAATTTACTAAGTCAAACTCTATTTTTTGTTTGTTATACAGCACCGCGAATTTTTCGCGGTGTTTTTTTTGAGCAAATATACTTCTCCTATTATTCTTCCTGTATAGCGTGTAGGTAGTACTGTGTTACTTGTTGAAACAAAGATAGGCGAGGTAAAATATCCCAACTGGGAATAAAACCGGACAATACGATCGCCAAGCTGTGAAAAAATCACCCCGTTTTTATAGTGAAGAAGATCATTTATGATGCGTAAAATAAGAATGATTTTGCAGAGGCTTATAAATAAAGGCTTTTCAGAAACAGGGGAGTTTTTGGCTTAACAATTGACTTGAATGGGGTAACCTTAAAAATTTTTAACATAACCGACTAAACAAAATGAAAAAAATAGTTTTGATGTTGAGCTGCGCTGCGATGATCAGTTTTGTAGCTTGTGAGAAAAAAAATGACGAAGCAACAGTCACTCGTAAAGAATTACGCGACTACGTTGATTCAGTTAAAAAAGCAGATGCTGAGTATTCTGATACGTATTGGGCAAATGTAGAAGCCGGCTACCAATCAAAAGCAGTGAAAGCAGAAGCCGCTACCATCAACAATGAAGAAGAAAAGAAAAAAGTAGAAGAAGCTAAATCTGATTTCGAAGCGTACAAAACTAAATACTCAGAAGAACTTCAAAAGAAAAAAGACGAAGAAGTGTATGCTAAGAAAAAAGCATTCAGAGATGCTTTATTCGGTGAAGGTAAAATCGGTGCAGACATCAGCTTTGCATGGGTAGATGCTAAAAACATCCGTAGTGTATACGAAAACTTCGTAAATGTGATAGATGCCAACAAAGATAACTATTCCAGAGAAGATTGGGATGAAATCAAAGTGTTGTACGAAGCATTGGACACTAGAAAAAATGAAGTAGAAAAAGAATTGGCTACAAAAGACAACTTGGCGATTGCTAAAGAAAAAGTAAGATTTGTGGCTATCAAAGCAACAAACAGACCAATGGCTAAAGCGGAAGAAAACAGCGATGCCAAAGACATGGATAAAAAATAATTTAACCAGTAATTGGAAAAAGGCATCTACCAAATGGTGGATGCCTTTTTTTATTATCAACCGAAAATATATGAGCAAGTTTCTTTTTGTGTTAAGTGTATGTTTGTTGTCTGCCTGCAGCACTTCCAATCAACAAGACAGTGTGAGTCAGGCGGATCTTGAAAACGAACAGCGAGCCAAGGAATATTTATTGGATGAACCTTCTGCAGAGTTTTTGGTGAAAATTGCTGACGGCCGTTTGATGGGAATTAAAGAAGGACAAGCTGCCGGGTCAAAAGGAACAACTCCAGAGATCAGAGCGTATGGAAAGCTGATGGTAAAAGATCAGAATAGATTATTTGCAGTCATGAAAACATTGGCTGTTCATAAAAAGATTCAATTGCCTCAAATGATCAGCGATGACAAGAAAGAGGGATTGAAAGATTTACTTCAAAAGAAGGGAACTGATTTCGATGATCAGTTTATCCGCATGATGCGCATCGATCATGAGCGCGACATTCGTTTGTTTACCGATGCCTTACATGTAAAGGACGATGAGATCAGAGCTTTTGCAGTCAAGTACCTTCCTTTGATTCAGGAGCATTTGGATAAGTTGAATGCGCTTAAAAAATAATATTATACTTTCCTTAATTTCACCGCCAGCCTCAAAATTTGTTGAATGGTTTTAACCGGTATATCCTTGGCCGGATCGATGTACAACACTTTCATGCGGGCACGTTTGTCTTGTACCAATAAAGGATGTTCTATTTTATTACCGTCTACAATTCCGATATAAGGTTGTTTTGTTTTTTTATCCGTCCAGAGGTAACAGAACATTTTTCCATTGTATAGAAAAAAAGGCATTCCATATTTCAAGGCCTCTGTGAACGGAGTTTCGAAATTGATTAAATAATGTCTTAAAGCCAGTAGGCATCCTTTGGTGGGTTCTTCTTGTTGCTCGTAGTAAAGATCTAAAGCCTTGAGCATAGTTATTTTTTTATGAATGGAATAGTTCGTTTTCCTTCCTGCAACACGATCAAATAAAGTCCCGGTGAGAGTTGATTGGTTTTTAATAAATAAGTTTCTCCATCGAGTACAAAGCTTTGTAATTCCTGTCCTCTGACATCGTACAATTTCGCCTGGTCTTGATAATTTTCCGGTAGGTTCAGTTGAATTTCTGTGGTAGCAGGATTAGGATATAATGTGATTCGCTTCGCTTCCTGAGCCTGGGTTGTGGAGGCGATGATCAAAGAAGGGTCGTAGGTGATTTGATCCAACGTGTGCAATACCCATCGGTTGGGATCCAGTGTGATACCTGTTACCGTGCCTTGCACGTGAGGTATCACCATTTCATTCGTCGCCTGGTTGATGGACACACGGATCAGCGTATCTGCCGCTGCAGACCGTTGCAGGGAAATTTCCAGCGAAGAAACATACACTGGAGTTACCGCAGGATCAGATCCTGTCTGCGAGAGTCGCAGGTAAAAATTATTTCCGGAAGAATGATTCCAGGTAGCGGAAAGAATAGGGTAACCGGAACCATAATACCATTGATTGAAGAAAGTATCGAAATTTTTACTTGCCGCTGTTTCCATGACGGCTTTATAATCAGCAGCAGAAGCGTTGCGGTAACTATAGGTTTGTTGATAGTTTTTCATGCCCTGAAAAAATAGCGCATCATCATTGATTTCAAAACGAAGCATGTGAAGCAATAACCCTCCTTTTTTGTAGGTCAGTCGGCTGTCGAAAACACGGTTGACATCAGTCGTATCGTTCACATATACACTGCCTGTGGGTTGCGCAGTTGCTTGATTGTAGGCAATGTCAAGCCAGGATTGGGCGTTGGATGCCAGATCCGTTTGATGGTAGAGGTATTCACAATAAGAGGCAAAGCCTTCGTTGAGCCAGATGTCATGCCAGCCGGCGCAGGTGACATGGTCGCCAAACCATTGATGAGCCAGCTCATGTGCAGTAAGACCTGTGAAGAAATCATTGACGGTAGTCATCGTTTGATGTTCCATCCCACCACCGATCGGGGCGGTGCAATGGCCGTATTTTTCATCATGAAAAGGATACAAGCCAAACATATCCGAAAACGTTTCAATCATGTCCGGTGTTTTGTCGAGTTCTGTTTTGAAATAAGTCAGTGCGGCTGGATCGGCATAAATGTAATTGATAACAGGCACAGGCTGCGCCGCTCCTATGGGATGAGCGTAAATGGTATAGTCAATGAATTTGCCTACTGTAAATGAAATGAGGTAATAAGCAATGGGATAATTGGATTTCCATTCGTAGCGATTTTTACTACCGGGTAGGGGTGTAGTATTTTTTAGTAAACCGTTAGAGCCTGCTTTGTTTTCATCGGACGTCGTAATCCAAACTTCAGAGGAATCGGCTTTGTCGGTTAAAATTTGTTTCACCGCAAACCAATGGTAGGCATTGTAAGGTTCGCTTAAGGTCCATGTGATACTTTCGTTACCGAATGGTTCATTGCCATTTCCTACGCCTCCATTGGGAGTACCGGAGTAGTATACGTCGGCTTTTATGTTTGATCCGGCAGGTAGAGGAATAGGTACGGTAACGGTTACAAAAGAATCGGTACGTGTGAACGAAGACAATGCACCATTGAAACGAAGCGAATCAATTGTCATTTCAATTCCGAGTTCAAATACAAAAGTAGTAAGCGGTCCGTGAACGACAGTGGCGGCCAGTGTCGTATGTCCGGTGAGCGCTGTTGTTGTTCGTTCTGCAGCAATATCGAGTTTGTAGTAATGGACGTCGTATTGATCCATCTGTTGCAGTATGGAATTAGAAATACTGATGCGCTGCGTTTTTTGATGTGAAAAAGCGCTGGCCTTTGAACAATGCACATTTTGATGCTGAGCATTGGCTTGTTGAAACAAGACGATCCATGAAAACAGCAGGATGATTATTCTCATATAGGAAGATAATCAATTTATCCGACTTAAGGAATAGTACGGGAATCGTTATCTGTAAGAATCAAAAAAATTATTCAATGCTTTTAAAAAGAACAGTTGCAATAATAATAATGACACATCCGATGATAAAAAGTTCACCGGCGTGTTGCCATTTTAATAAGGTCAGTACAAAACTAGCGATCAGTAAAACTGAGCCGGCAATCAGTATTCTAAGTAAGAATTTGGTTATCATAGTCTCCGTTCAATGCCAGTTTCATATATTTCTTCAACGCTGCATTCAAATCCGATTGTTCATACAAGCGAAAATGATGCACGTAAGTAGTGCTGCTTACTTTGCCTGTTTTAAAAAACAAGTCCGGATCTTCGTGCAATTCATTTAAGCGCAATACCCCGCTGATAAAGGGTTTGCTGAATTGATAAATGTAGCAATACCTTTTTTTACCAAAGGCCACAGTGGTCTTGGTGGTTTCTATGTAGTCTGCTCCTATGGATACATAATAGTTATAAAACAGCAGAAATAATTCTACAGACAAAGGAGGCTTGCTTTTGAGAAATGCGGCGATATCTTTGGGTAGGGTAGGCGACATAGTGAGTGAAGGTACGAGCAAGGAGGAACGAGGTACGATTTCTTCTTGCTCGTGCCTCCTTGCTCAATTATCTATTGCTTTCCTTGATCATCATATAATTATAGACCCATTGGAAAGCGGTAATACCCAGAACATAAATCAAAGAAGCATTACTGAATAATTCCGGACCGGTCATGGCTCTGTATACAGCTAGCGTACCGATCAGGCCCAGGGCTAAGGTATAAGCAGGTAAGGCATATTTGTATTTTGTTTCATCGAACACAACACCAAGCGGAAGCATCATGCTAAATCCCAAAGCGGCCGGGGCTAACCACTGAACGTTTTGTGTAATGAAATAAGTCAATACGCCTGCTATAAAAACAAACGCTGAAATACCTACCAGGTTGGAGCTGAGTATTTCTTTCGGTGAAAGCAAATGCTTGCCGTATTTGTTGAAGCGCAGAAATAAATTGCTGATGGGTGTAATGACCCAGGTAGAGAAAGCAACGAAAGCAATGACGATGATGAGTGGCGTAAGGTAAGGCGATAAAGAAGGACTGTTGCTAGCTAAAACCCGCAACAGTCTAAATCCTACAATAAATCCTATGAATACAACCCATTGGTATTTGGCTGTCAGGTTGCTGATCCAAAAAGAATATTTCAGGAACCAACGGTACGCGATGTACCGTGCTTTAAGGGCTTCAGCCATACCGATCTGGGCGTATTCTGAATTCGGATCATTTTTCAAGGCTTCTGAAAAATGTTTCAACGCTTTGGTATGATCTCCTCTTTCTAACAAGTTCCATCCGTAGTTGGCATGTGTATGCGCATTATTAGGATCTTCGCGCAGGGCTCCTTCTATGGTTTGATGAGATTCTTCGTGACGATCCAATTTGAGCAAAGCGGTACTCCGGGTATTCAATGCGGAGATGTTTTCGGGATCGTGTTCTAAGGCCGTATTGGCCGTTTCGAGCGCGGCATCGTAATTTTTCCGCATGAGCTTGATGGAAGCCAGTAAGGCATAAAAATCTGCATCCGTCGGTTCAATTGAGATCGCTTCTTTTAAATCTTTTTCCGCGTCGTCGTATTTTTTACGATTGATGGCCACGCGGGATTTTAAGTAATAGAGGTAACCAATATCCGGACTCAATCCGATCGCACTATTGATCAGTGTTTCCGCTTCATCCGTTTTGTCTTGCTGCAATTGTACTTCAGCCATCAGTGCCAATACACGAATGTCTGTCGGGTATTGAGACAATAAATCAGCCAGCACTTTTTCAGCTTCCTGAAATTTATGTTGTTGAATAAGGAGTTCTGCGCGTTGAATGAGTTGGTCTGGCATAGTATGTATTGGTATTATATTTTAATATGTAAAAAAGGTTGTGCTATTAGAGGTTTAATACTATAATAACTTTATGTAGTTTGGGCGTGTCCCTGCGGGCCGGGCTTTCCGCTCCAAGTCCTCACTCCGCTCCGCTGCGTTCCGGGCTTTTCGCTTCAATCCCTCACGCATACCTTTGAGAGGATTACTTCTTTATTTTTAAGAAAGAAAGTATATCATCATACAACCCCGAATCATTCGCATACAGTGCAAAATTCTTCGCCGCAGAAAACCATTCCTTGGTGCTGGCTTTGTGTTTGGTGCAGGCCTGCAGGAGGTCTTTGGTTTTAATGGGTTTCGGCACACCGTCGTGAAACGATTCTTCCAATTTCTGTTCGATGGTGATGTCTACGATGGCTTCGATGTCTGCACCGGAGTAATCATTGGTCTGTTTACCAAGGGCTACATAATCCACACCGTCGAGGGGTTTGTTTTTTAGTTTTAATTTGAAAATGGCTTCGCGCGCTTCGGCATCCGGAGGGGGAACAAAGATGATGCGGTCAAATCTTCCCGGACGTCTGAAGGCTGCGTCAAGATGCCAGGGTGTGTTGGTCGCACCTAAAATCAAAACGCCATCGTTGTTGTTGTCTATACCATCCAGTTCCTGCAGAAACTGATTGATCAAATGCCTGCCACTGGATTGCTTCATATCACTTCTGCTGGCACCTAAGGCGTCGATCTCATCAAAGAATAAGACACAAGGTGTATTGGCTCTGGCGGTTTGAAATACTTCGTGCAGGTTCTTTTCACTGTTGCCTACCCACATGTCCAGGATGTCGTTGAGGCTGACACTGATGAAACGTGCATTGACTTGTCCCGCGGTCGCTCTGGCGATGTGTGTCTTTCCACAACCCGGAGGTCCGTACAATAAAATACCTCCGCCTGTTTTTTTACCGTAGGCTTTATACAGTTCCGGATGATTGAGCGGATGGATAATTTTTAATTCAATTTCTTTTTTAACGGTTTGCATACCGCCCACATCACCGAAGTTAACGGAGGGTTTTTCTAAAAAAGCATTGTTCTCTTCGTACGCTTCCGGATCGTTTGAAGGCCCTTGTGAAGTGCTGCGCAAGCGTGCATCCAGTTCGTCTTCTTTGAAGGATGGATTCAGGCGAAGCACTTGTTGGTATACGTTGATCGCTTCTGCTGTCAGGTTCTCCCGCAGCAAGGCCTTGGCATGCAATACCAGGATCTCCATGTTGTCGGGCGTCCTTTTGATCAGGTCTTCCAGAATGACATTACACGTAGAGTAATTTTCTTTTTTGAAATAGACTTTTGCCAAACCTATTTTCGCTTTGACGTTGTCTTCCAATGCCAACACTTCCAGGTATTCTTTTTCGGCTTCGTCGATGCGATGCAAATTATAGAGCGATTCGGCCAGCAATAATTTAAGGGGAATATTATTGGGCGAATGTTTAAGGGCTTCTTTGAGGGTTTCTAAGGAGTGGTCGTCCATGGTCAACTAGAAAGGGTGATGTGTCGTTTTAATGCGGAAATGGTGTCAAAAGGTAACATTATTTATTTAAATGAAGAAGGGTAGAAAGGCAATTATATGTATACTTAGTCCTCGCAGGGTCTCTCGCAGAGGACCCTGCGCGATTCTCGAATGCTCATCGCTTTCAAGAACGCAGGGTCCCTTTCAGGAGACACTGCGGGGACTGAAGAGCGGAAAGGCAATTATATGCATACTAGATTATATTTTGCTAGGATAGGTATATGATAGTTTAGTAGTTTGTAGCGATCAATGACTGTCTTCAATTTGGGCATTTCCCTCCTTCGTCGGGCCGGGCTTTCGCCACTCGCTTTTTTCTTTGGAATCAATCTTCGATTTTCAATCTATCCTAAAAAATCCAAAGAAAAAGAGCTCAGACAATGGCTCAATCCCTAATGCGGTTCGAAGGTTAATTAATCTAACATTTATTTTGCGTTAGGGATCGAGTGGAAAGCCCGAAGCGCAGTGATTTGTGCGGTTTAGTCCTCGCAGGGTCTCTCGCAGAGGACCCTGCGCGATTCTCGAATGCTCATCGCTTTCAAGAACGCAGGGTCCCTTTCAGGAGACCCTGCGGGGACTGAACTATTCTCTCCCTCTTATTTCCCTACCTCTTTCAAACTCAATAAAGTATGATTATTTTAATCACCTTCCTTCCATACTATATTTCACTAATCACTTGTTTTTTAACTCCGCTTGTACAAGTTTTGTAGTTGAGTTTCAACAATCTCCTTCAATTTATGATTTCAGTAGACGGTATAGGGAAAGCATTCAGTGGCGCTACGCTTTTCAGTGATATTTCATTCAACATCAATGAAAAAGACAGGATCGCCCTGATGGGTAAGAATGGTGCGGGTAAATCTACTTTGCTGAAGATCATTGCAGGAGCAGAAAAACCAACCACAGGTAAAATATCCGCACCGGCGGATGCGATCATTGCTTACCTGCCCCAGCATTTGTTAACGGCTGATAAGTGTACGGTATTCGAAGAAACGTCCAAAGCATTTGCCAAAGTATTGGGCATGAAAGCGGAGATGGAAAAACTCAATCACGAATTGGAAACACGAACAGATTATGAATCGGATGATTATATGAAACTGATCGAGAAGGTTTCTGAGTTGGGAGAAAAATATTATTCCATCGAAGAAATTAATTTTGACGATAAGATTGAAAAAGCTTTGTTCGGTTTGGGTTTTGTCAGAGAAGATTTCAAACGCAATACCAGCGAGTTCAGCGGCGGATGGAGAATGCGTATTGAATTGGCAAAGATTTTATTGCAAGATCCCGATTTGATTTTGCTCGATGAACCCACCAATCACCTGGACATTGAATCGATCCAGTGGCTGGAAGATTTTTTGTTGAACAGTGCCAAAGCGGTGATGGTGATTTCCCACGACAGAGCTTTTGTCGATGCCATTACCAATCGTACCATTGAAGTCACGATGGGACGTATCTTCGATTACAAAGTCAACTATACACAATACCTGCAGTTGCGTAAGGAGCGTCGTGAACACCAACAAAAAGCGGTAGAAGAACAACAACGTATGATTGCCGATAACATGGAGTTCATCGAGCGTTTCAAAGGAACCTATTCTAAAACCCTGCAAGTGCAGTCGCGCGTGAAGATGTTGGAGAAACTGGAAATATTGGAAGTCGATGAAGTGGATACCTCTTCGTTGAATTTGAAATTTCCTCCGGCACCTCGTTCAGGAAATTATCCGGTGATCATCGAAGATTTAACAAAAAAATATGGTGACCATGTAGTATTTGCCAATGCTTCAGTAACGATTGAAAGAGGAGAGAAGATTGCGTTAGTTGGCAAAAACGGAGAAGGTAAATCAACCTTGGTAAAAGCCATCATGAGTGAAATTGACTACGAAGGCAAAGTGCAGTTGGGGCACAATGCCATGATCGGTTATTTCTCTCAAGACCAGGCGGCCATGCTGGACGGTGAGTTGACGGTGTTTGATACCATCGATCACATTGCAGTAGGAGATGTACGTACGAAGATTAGAGATATTTTAGGAGCATTCATGTTTGGCGGAGAGATCTCCGGTAGGAAAGTGAAGGTACTTTCAGGAGGAGAGAAAACACGTTTGGCGATGATCAAATTGTTGCTGGAGCCGGTCAACTTATTGATTCTCGATGAACCGACCAATCACCTGGACATTAAAACGAAGGACATCCTGAAAGAAGCGCTGCAAGCCTTCGATGGCACATTGATCCTCGTTTCTCACGACAGAGATTTCCTAGACGGTTTGGCAACGAAAGTATACGAGTTCGGAAACAAACGCATCAAAGAACATCTGTACGACATCAACGGATTTTTGAAAAATAAGAAGATGGAAAACTTACGTGAAATTGAGCGTAAGGGGAAATAGAATAAAGTTGTTAGTTATTAGTTGTTAGTTCGGATAAACAAACCTGTGTTATTTAATAAATATATTTTTAAACTAACAACTAACAACTAACAACTAACAACTAACAACTAACAACTAACAACTAATTATTTTTTTATAAGTGCCACCTGCCCCAAATGGTAAGCGATATGCGCTGTTCTATTCAACAATACACTCAGTTTATTGCGCGCAGGATCTTTGGTGAAATCTTCATCGGTCATGGATTGATGACGTTGAAACCAGGAGTCTGCTGAGATGCTTTTAAATTGCTCGGCTAGTTTAGCGTGCACGTCTATCCAGGCTTGTCTTAAGACAGGTGTAGAAGGAAAATCTAATCCGGCTTTATCGGGATTGCGTAAGAAGGCATCGTCCCAATCGGCATGCAGGCGATCGCCTAATCCGAAAAATTTAAATAAGCCATCGTTGACAACAATCAAATGTCCTAGTAAGTAGACCCCGCGGTTTCTGCCGGGAGCAATTTCCTGCCAGAGTTGTTCGTCGTTCAAACTATCAAATACTTTCGCGGCTCTGCTGACTTGAGTGTCCCAGGACTGGAGTGCCATTTTTACGGTGATTTCTTGTGGGTTCATAGTAAGCTAGACAATGGAATAGATGGTTTTGTTCCCGGTGTTGAAAAGTTATTTTATTGAGTTGTAAGTGATAAGTAGTAAGTAAGTACAATATTATTTGTATTGTTAGTCCCCGCAGGGTCTCTCGCAGAGGACCCTGCGTGATGGTATAACAAGAACCGCGCTTATTAAGTAAGATCCATATAATGTGTTAAAAAACTAAAAGTGAGATCATTTAGTTCATAAAATTTAGCACTACTCCAGGGATAGCTCAGATAAGTATCACTTAGTTGTCATTTACCTCTTAGTCCCCGCAGGGTCTCTCGCAGAGGACCCTGCGGGGACTATTTGTATTGGTACTTACCACTTACCACTTACAACTATTTTATCTTATTCAAAAAACAAATACATTGCCCCTTTATCCTCGTGGATAAAAGGTTCCAGACGATAGGCTGTTTTTATATTTTCTTTGGTAAGTACTTTTTTTCGGTCGCCTTGTGCTAATAATTTTCCTTGATGCAATAAAATAATCTGATCAGCAAATTTTGCAGCAAGGTTTAAATCGTGTACGACACCGATCACTACGAGGTTCTGAGTTTTTAGTAAGTCTTTCATTTTGTGCATGAAATCAAACTGGTAATGCACATCTAAAAATGTCAAGGGTTCATCGAGTATCAGGTAGCGGCATGCTGCATCTGTTGATTCCCATATTTGGGCCGCTACACGAGCAAAGTGTACCCGTTGTTTTTCTCCGCCACTGAGTGTCATGAAATTTCTTTCAGCCAAAGCAACAACATCGAAAAAATGCATGGCTTCTTGTACAATCTCAGCATCGTGAGCAGAGGGTTTAGACGTAAAATGAGGATAACGTCCCATCATCACCACTTCCGTTACGCTGAGGGGAAAGGCCAATTCTATATTTTGAGAAAGTACGGCTCTGATCTTGGCTAAAGAAGCAATGGAGAAATTTGTAAGGTCTTCGTTATTATACAATACCTGTCCCTGTTGAGGCTGCAGTTGGTGGGACAGAATATTTACCAAAGTAGATTTACCTGCGCCATTGGGTCCGATGATGAGGTTGAACTCACCCGGTTTGAAGTGTACGGACACATCATCCAACAATGTTTTGTTGCCTACTTTATACGTGATGTGTTGTGCGGTCAGCATATTAAAATAAATAGTTTTTCTTTTTCAATAAGAAAATAAATACCGGAACGCCTACAACGGAAGTCACGATACCAATAGGCAGTTCTGCCGGTATAAGCAACAGACGGGCAATCAAATCGGCTACACTGAGTAGGATGGCTCCGAGCAAAGCGCTGTTGATGATCAAAAAGCGATTATCTGAACCATTGACGATACGCAAGAGATGAGGTACAATCAGTCCGACAAAACTGATGATACCAACAAAAGCGGTAGCAACAGCTACCATGATGACATTCACTAATAAAACTTTTCGTTTCAGTTGTTTGATATCCGTACCCATGAATTGTGCTTCTGTTTCACCCATCATCAGGGCGTTGAGATGCTTGGCATAGCGCAAGGCGATGCCTGTGCAGAGGATACACGAAGATCCAATAATGATGACCGAATGCCAGTTAGCTCCCGATAAAGTGCCCATGCCCCAAAAGGTAATGGAACGTGCTTGCGGATCTCTGGCGATGTAAGAGAGAAATCCGACACCGCTCATGAAGAGTGCATTGATCGCAATCCCTGTCAACAGTAAACCGACGATAGAACTTTTGCCGGTATCTTTAGATTGAGACAAGACAAACACTAAAGAAGTAGACAATAATGCGCCGCCACATGCCGCAAAGGGAAGTGTCCATTCTCCGGCATGGTAATCAAATAAAGCGCCCAGTACAAAATACAATGCTGATCCGAAAGCAGCACCGCTGGATGTTCCCACCAGTCCGGGTTCTACAATCGGATTGCGAAATAAAGCCTGCATCAATACGCCGCCTACTGCTAAGCTGGCTCCAACGACAAGACAAAGAATGGCCCTTGGCAAACGGATCTCCAGAAAGATGCGTTCGTTCAGGTCCATGTTTTCATTTCCGGTAAAACAATGATGCAGAGCAGAACATATTTCTTCCAGACTGATCGATACCGCTCCGTACCGCATGGAAAATAATGCGGTAATGATCAGTAATACAATCAAAAAGGGTAGCGTATACTTGTATTGCTGCATACTTTATTTCTGGTGAATTAATCGTTGCAGTGTGAGAGTTGTTTTACCGGTGCGAGGTCCCATGTATACCAGGTCATGTTCTTCTATGCGGTAGATACGGTTATTGCGGACGGCGTTTGTACTTCCGACTCCGGGTAGTTCTTTTATTTTTTCCAGGCTGCCCAATTGGTCGTATCCAAAGTCAGTCAGCAAAATGACATCGGGATTTGATTTGGTTACGATCTCTGCGGATAGTTGTTTCATACCGGTAGTATCTGTCATCGCCATTTCGCCTCCTGCCCATTGGATCATTTTACCGGCAGGACCTTTTTGTGTAATGATCAGGTAAACGTTATTGGCTCTTCCGAAGTGGATGATTAACACTTTAGGTGTATCGGTATAGAGTTTAGCGGAATCCAAAGCGACTTTCATGTCTGCATCTAATATGGCACACAGGGAATCCGCACGCTTTTCTGTTTTAAAGTATTTTCCCATTTCGCGTATCAACGCTTTAGTGCTTTCGATGTCTTTGCTTTGTGTCGTAAATTCTTTCATTGGAATTTTTAATTGTTCCAATTGCCGCACCACATGTTCCGGTCCCATTGATTTAACACCGCTGTGAAGGATCAGTGTAGGTTTAGCAGCCAATAGACCTTCCAGACTTAAGGCACGGTGATAACCTACCGTAGGTAGTTTTTTAATGGCTTCAGGATAGGTACTGGAAATGTCTACCGCCACCAGGTTTTGTTGTGCACCCAACGCATAGATGATTTCATTGTATTGTTTGGAGACACATACAATGCGTTCTTCCCGTTCGCCTTGTTCTTCTTTGTTATCAAATCTTCCGCAAGAAAGAAGCGCCAGCACAGCAGCACTTAGTATATAATATTTTTTCATAATGCAATAGAAAGTTAAAAAGGGGAGAAATGTTGTTCCTCCCCTCGACTATTAAAATTTATAACTCAGGTTCAAACCGCCATAGAACGTAGCGGTATAAGCTGCCGGCAAGTATAGAGCCGGTGCAGGAGTAGTTGGACTCGCTGGAGTTGGAAATGGCTGATTGAGAAATACCATGTTATAATATAGACTATTGGTTAGGTTATTGCCACCCGCATAGATGTCGAAAGCAAAGTGTTTTCCAAGTTCTTTTCTATAGCCTAATTTAGCATTTAGTAAAGAATAAGCAGAAGCAGAATGTGAATTATCATACGTAATTGGCATTTCATCGACATATTGATAAGTAGTATATAAGTAAATGCCCCACTTCAGTTCAACATCTAATCCTACATTGAACATAATGGGAGCTACACCCGATACCTTTTTACCTGTGTAATCAATCGTTGTAGCGTCATTGTTATTATTATTTTTATAGTCTTTATATTTGAAATCAGAATAAGTAAAGCTACCGAATGGTCTTATGAGAGAGATAATTCCAGATGTGTCATTATGCAAGGTATAAGCCAAATCTATTTCTAATCCCTGATGCAGCTGTTTACCTGTGTTAGTTGTAAACGAATAAGGTACAGGTAGCGTTCCGTTCTGAGTAGTCAACTTATCCGTAATTTGCATACTAAATAATGCAACTTGATAAGTTAAACGACGGTTCAAAAGATTTCCTTTGGAACCTATTTCTATCATTGTCCCTTTTTCTGGTTTAAGATCAGAATTAACTTGTCCAAGATTGACGATCACCGATTGCGCTGGCGTAGGAGGAGAATATCCTTGACTTACATTTCCATATACTGAAATATTTTCTGTTATACTTTTTTGTAATGCTATACGAGGCGTAAATATTGGAGTGTAAATTTTGTTAACCGATTGATCTTTATGCGCCGGAGTAGATGGGAACGTAAGTCTGTCCGCTACCTGGTATTCAATGAAGTTATAGCTACCTCCAACAGTAAATACAAAATGATGTGGAAGTTTTATATCCCATTGTGTAAATATGCTGTATTGCATACTCGCTGTTTGCAGATCGGCAGTTAATTTCGTCGGAGTACCTAATGGCACAGTATGCACAGTTGTATCGGATAAACTATATGTTTTTTTATAAGAATTGCTCTTTATAAACTCTCCGCCAATTGTACCTTGTATGCTTATTGCTTTACCATTAAGCAGATTTATGTTAAATTCTGTTCTGCTACCATAGTTCTGAAAAAGATTATTATTTAACCCTGCAGCAGAAGCTTGTGATTGTTTATAACCACTAACATACACGCTGGTTACATTTTGAAAATGTTTTGAAAATTCATAGCTATGTGAAACTCCAGTTCTGTAGGTCTCAAATTCAACATGAGCATTATTGTTTAAATAGGCTTCTTCTCCTTTATTTTCTTTATTAAAGAAAGAAGCGCTATCCAATTGCCCTGCAAGTTGATTGTAAGAATAACTGTAGCCAGCATATACAGATATTGTTTGTTTATCATTATTCCTGAAATCACTAATAAACGAAACAAAATCTTTTTTTGATGAGGTATGTACCCGATATCCATCGTAATTTTGATGACCGTAATTTACCTGCACAGAAGATTTGTCTGTTGCATGTTGTAATCTGCTATTAGTACTCCATAATCCAAATGTTCCGATCTGTCCTTGTTGAGTAAGTTTGGTACCTTTGTAAGTAGGACGTGCGGTATACATTTTTACAACACCACCTATACCGGTTCCATACAAGCTGGATGCAGGACCTTTAATAACTTCTACTTTACCCAACGTGCTGAAATCTACGTCATCCAATATCGTTGTACCTTCCGCATCTGTTACAGGAATTCCGTTTAAGTATGTTTTGATACCACTTCCGTTAAAGTTACTGGAATTACCATAACCACGAATCGTGATGCGTTGGCCACCGTTTAGTGTACGTTTTTCCATGCGTACACCGGAAAGAAGGTTAAGAGAATTTTCTAAAAATAAACCGTCGTTTCTATTGAGTTCTTTCGTTGTCAGGATACCAATAGATTGTGCCTGTTTCAGGTTCATATGTGACTCCGGCTTGCTTCCAGTAACTTCCACTTCATTCAGGTTGTCGTAAGAAGGATTCAAACCGATGTTCAATTCATTGCTGCAATTTTTAATGACTTGCTTATACGGTTCATAACCGATGGAGAAAACTGTAATTTGCATGGAGTCATTGCATGTTAAGAAGAACACACCATTTTCATCGGTAGTAGTCATGTCGACTCCAGCCACTTGTATATTCGCTTTGATCAAAGGATTGCTGTTGTAGGCATCGAATACTCTTCCTTTCAATTGCCCTGTTTGAGCCAAAAGAGGAAGTGATACGAAAAGTGCCAGGACTATCGTGTATAGATTTTTCATGAGGAGTTAAATGTATAATGGTAATAAGTGAATGCATGATGCACCTACAGATTTTTAAACCTGTTGCTTTTTAGCCGGCATCAATAATAAAATAGGTTAAGCGTTGTATTTGGGCGGAGGGCTTATGCTATTTAAAAAATGGTATTGGTATAAAGAATGATGAAAGTCAAAATACTGTTGTGCTATTAATTGTTCCCTGGTGAAACAATGAGCATCGGTTTTATCACACAGGGAAGAAAAAGTCTTCATCATTTTTTTTCCTGTTTGCTGCAAAGGATTTTTTGCGTCATCCATTTTCCGCTCTACTTCTTCATCCAGCTGTGCAAATAATTGAGTTTCCTGAGTATCCTGTATACAGTAATAATAAGTTGTAGAGCCAAGGGTGGTTGAGCGCACCACGTCATAGCGGTCACCCTGGTATGTAAATTCCTGTTCTTCTTCCCATTCCCACTCCCAATGAATTTTATATTCGTCGTTGGCTGCAATAGTGATGCATTGTAGTTGGTCATTAGGAAGCGATGTACGAAGGTGTGTTTTCATTTTTTCGTGTACCTGCCATTGTTTGATTTTGAAAAGCGGATAATAACCGATGGCATTCACCAGCAATACGACAGAAAGAAGTAAAGAAAAAGATTGGCGGAGAACCTGCGCAGATAAAACAGATGTGCACCATTTTAAACAATAAATAAGGAGTCCATCCTCACTAAAATGATTATGGAACAGAGGTGTTAACCGCATAGGAGCGCTTTTTTCATTATTTTGCAAGTAAATAAAATAGCTGGTTATATCTTGCGTCTATGCTACAAGAGGACTTGCTCTTTCTTACATGTTTTGACTGGAAATATACGTTTTTTAGACTTTTTTTATGATTTTATCAGTGATTATCTCTGTTCTGATGCTATTTGCTTCAGGAGTCCAGGTGTGGAAGGAGGTATTACGAATGACCTTCCACTCTAAAATAGGATTCCAACCTTCACCTTCATTTATAGGCTTCTTTTGACATCTAATTATTTGTTTTTACAACTAACAACTAACAACTAACAACTAACAACTAACAATCTTTTTCTTAATCTAAATTTTTATAACGAAGAATATAAACTCCTGTCAGAAAGGAAGCCATTGTTAAAATCGCTTCTGATAAAAATAGAAATTCAAAGCTGGTTAATATCCTCGCTACGGTATGCAGCAAGGAGCCTGCACATAATAAAATGGCCAGGTAATGTCTGGTGAATTGTGCCCGGTATATTCCTATACTCAGCACCAATAATCCCAAAGGAAAAGCATACATGGACGGAAGGTAAATGGTTTTAAATATTTTGGAAGTCTCGACGACATTTTTAAGGTGCAGCATGTCTTCGTCTTTGAAGTGTCCATGCGCAAGCATATCCTGGAAAAGATCAACGGTGGATATGGCTGAGAAAGTGATGGCTCCTAATGTCACCAAACCTGCACCGGCTAATCCATAATAGAGGGCTCGTTTCTCAAATAGGTACGCCAATCCGAAAGAACCTACAACATAGGTGACCAGCGACATTTTAAATGCCAGCGTAGAGAAAATAAAATGATGGTAATAATGCAACAGGTCTGCCGCAGTGAGCAAAAGCGGGGCGGCAAATAAATACAATGAAATGACCGAGCGGCCAAATAGTGAAATGGGAGAGTGCATCATAGCAAGCGAAAGACTTACTAATGATAACTATATTTAGACTTTTGTCCAACAAATGTAAGGAAATGATTACCGTTTGGTAATCATGCATTCCACTCTCCGGTTTTTATGACGATGCTCTTCGCTTTCATTATCGGTATAGGGTCTGCTGCTCCCAAATCCTTTACCTGTCAAGCGTGTGGACGCGATTCCTTTAGCGATCAAGTATTGCTTGACGGCCTCTGCACGTTCCGTGGAAAGTTTTTGATTCAATACGGCTACGCCCTGGTTGTCGGTATGACCCTGTAGTTCTAATTCTAAGGTGGGGTATCGTTTTAGGATATCAGCCAGTGTATCCAATTCAGGATAAGAGTCCGGCAGTAATTCAGGTAAACTTTGTTTGAAGTAAATTTTTTCCAGTTTTATTTTTTCACCCACTTTCAATTGCTTGATCTGTGAAAGTTTATAGGTGATCAGTGTGTCTATTTCTTCTTTTACCGGAGGTTTGGGTATGGCCTTTTTCTTAACAACAGGTTTGGGCGTTACTGTTTTTTTAGGTGTTTCCGTTTTGACGATTGTTTTTTTAACGGGCTCTTTTGGAGGGATGGTTTTCTTTACCACAACTACCGGAGCAGGTGTCGTTTTCTTCACAGGAGTGACTGGTGCAGGCGTTTTTTTCTTAATAGGTTTGGGTTTTACCTCTTTTTTGACAACATTTTTTTGTGCCGTTATATCCTTTGTGGTGGTCGTATCGGGTATCGTATCTTTTTTTAGAACCTGTTCTTCTTTAATTTCCTGCACTACTATGTCTTTGGCTAATACCGGTAATGTATCGATAGCACTAACTGGTGTAACAATGACCGTGTCTTTTTTGAAAGTAAATGAGTCGTCTAAAATTACGCCGTTGGGAGCGCCACGAAGTTCCGTCTGACGGAATGAAATTTTCGTGAAGGGTGTTGTGCTGTACATCGTGAGCTTTCCGCTGGCTTCAGGTCCCCATGCTCCTTTTGTGCCTTTGATGATGCGTTTAGACGAATCAAAGGTGGTCATTTCAGAACCAGACCAACTCACTTTACCATTCATTTCACCTTTATCAGTATAAAAACGAAAATCTTCCAGCTGTTCATCTCCGGATGTTTCATCGTTGTTGAAGTGACTGATATTGAAATTGACAGATGTAACAGGTTTTGAAAAAGTGATGATGACATCAGAATGCTCAGTATCCGGAGCATTTTTACCGAGCCACATACTTTTGGTTCCGAAAACAGCAAGCTGAGAAGTAGCATCTCCTTTACAGACCGTAACGATCATGTCATCGGCCTGGAAAGTATAACAATCCTCCTGAGGTTTCAGATCGGCCAAACGTTTGAAAGAAATTTTAATCTCATCTTTTTCAGCTTGTGCTTTTTGTGTTGCAATAGCAGAGGATAGGCTATCTTCTTTTATGAGATCCTCTGCCTTTATCACAGGAGGAATAATAATGGTGTCTTTTGAAAAGGTAAACTTCTCATCAAGGTGTACACCGTTGGGTGCTCCGAGAAGAACGGTTTGTCGGAAAACAATTTTAGTAAAAGGAGTAGGGCTGGATAAAGTCAATTTGCCGCTGGCCTCAGCCCCCGTAGCATCTGCTGTTCCTTTGATGATTTGTTTCCTGCGATCATAGCTTGTCTTATCAGAATTGGCTGTCCATTGGATGATCCCATTTGTTAATTCTGTTTTATCGCCGGCAAAAAAATGAAAATTTTCCAGTTGTTCTTTCCCCATTTCATCGTTGTCGAAATGACTGATGTTGAACTCTACGAACGTAACAGGTTTTGAAAAGGTAACGACGAGATCAGAGTAATCTAAATTGGGATAATTCCTGCCGAGCCATATAGATTTGGGCCCATAAGCAGCAAGCTGAGAAGCGTCATCTCCTTTACAAATCGAGACAGTCATATCCTTCGCTTTAAAGGTATAGCAATCTTTCTGAGGTTCGAGGCTTACTAAATTTTTAAATTTTATTTCTTCTTTGCTGGTTTGAGCCGAAAGAGAAAAAGGAAAAATAAAAAGGAGAATAAAAAAGAGCAGTTGTTTCATCTGAGTCATGGATGGGACACAACTAAAAGTAGAAGAAATAAAATAAGCCGACAACTATTGCCGGTTTATTTTGGGAAGAGAGTCTGTCATCTACAGAATGTCTACAAATTGTAACATCATTCTTTGATCAATTTCAGATAAGTAATAGAAGACTCATTACGAAGGCTTATTAGATAGATGCCCGCCTGGTAAGAGGAAAGATCTATCGCGAAATCAGGTGTTGTAATTGTTTGCTCCTGTAAAATTTTTCCTGTGGAATAATAAACGGAAAGATAAGCGTTGGAGATAGGCGATGAATAATTGATGGCGAATTTTCCTTCGGAAGGATTAGGATAAGCATCCATACTATTTTGAGTTTGCCCTTCTTTTATAGCCAAAGGATTGTAGCAAGGAGAAGTTTGAAAGTGATAGACTTCTTCATTTTCAGTATACGTGATCAAACCAATTGAAAACTCTGCTAAAACGTAAGTAGGAAAGAAACCAGAAGTGGTGCTACCGAATCCCTGTTCCCAATCCGTTAAAATAAATCCACCGCCTCCACCTCCGTTGAATGACCAGGTCTTGATTAACTTGCTATTTCTCGTGACTTCTGAAACTCCGGTCACTGTCTCTATATAAGCGACACCATTTTCATCTCTTGCATAAATGTATTCATCACCTACGTTTAATGAAAAATCATAAAGCAAGACTTCTTCGTGTCCTGGAAACGAGAAAAAATATGGATAAGGGTGATTGATCTCATCGTTTACATAATACACTTTCGATCCTTCCTTACGGAAAGCTCCGATGTAAGTATCAGTATATAATTTATGGTAAAATATACCGTTGATTGTTGTGTCTCCTTTTATTTCATAACGAAATTCAGAGCATGTCATGGTAGGAATTAAATACGTATAACCGACCCATATGCCATTAGATTCTGGAAAGCCTTTGTATTCCTGGGCACCAGCAAAACAGTGCACCAGGGACAAGGCCATTATAAATAAGATTTTATGTTTGTAAATAGCATTCATACTCATAAGGACGACATAATAGCTCAAATAAAAAATACCTAATTGTGGCTATTAGTTCACTGTTCTAATATCGAGCTCTTCTACTGAAGCCGCTACGATTTGAGCTTTGTCCTTTTTGAATAAAATAACGGTAGGATGGTCTTGTTTGCCTTTGCTGATGTCAAGCAAGAGCAAACCCTCGTGATTGGTTTCTGCGTAGTGATCGGGATGATGACTTAATCCCAGCAGACCAAAGGGCAACCATTTGTCATCCTCTACTTTTTCATCGCAGGCATCGTTCATGAAGTATTCTGTGATTTGTATCAGTTCTGTTTCGTGGTCGCATAAAAATTCACCCACCTCTTCATCGTCCATGCCTTCAGTTTGTTCCATGACGTCTTCGTGTTCGTCTGCAATTTTTTTCCAGTCGATCACATGAAGATTGTAGGTCTTACCGGAAAGTGTGATCTCCAGTTTTTTGTTGAGCAGGTCTTGAATGGTTTCTTGTAGGTTTGACATTTCTTTTCTGATCTATGTATTCAATCCAAATCCTCCGAGCAGTTGCAGTTCTTGTCCTTTTTGCGGCATGCCGTCCAGGATGGGCATGGCTTGTGCAATGAGCGTTCTGACGTTTTCCAATTTCAAGGAATTGTCATGGTCTTCTTTGCTGTCCCAAACTTCTGTGACCCATACGGTTTCTTTATCCTGCGTGTCCACACTGATCAGGTACAGTTGACAGCCTTTGGCCGTTTCAATAGACTGAGCGGCTTGTAGCAATATCGAAGAAAGCTGTTCTCCGCTTCCTGGTTTTGCTTTTAGTTTTCTGTGAAGTAAGTATTTACTCATGATTTACTTTTTATCTAAGTATTCTTTCAATGAGGTGTGAATGATGTAAGTCCAGCCGCCTATGAAACTTTCAACAGCGAACTCCCGTTGATCGGGAAATGTTTCAAGTCCGGCATGACTCAGCCGCAGTAGCGTTTGCTGACCTTGATCAAACAATTCAAAGGTAACAAAAGAATTTCCCGGATAACCATCGTAGCGCCAACTATACGTTAACTTTTTTTCAGGGATCACTTCTGTCACTTCACACAAATGTAGAAATTGTTTACCGCCTTCTTCTCCTCCGGTGAATTGAAACTGATAGCCTTTCTCCGCTTTAAATTCCGGCAGATTAAAATACCAGTTTTTCATTTCAGCAGCATCTGTAATGGCTTTCCATACTTTGGCAACAGGTACGTCAAAAGTATGTTCAAATACGATGGGTTCGGTGCTCATGATTTTTTTATAATTGAAATTAAGAAATAAACTAATCCTCTGCCGATGATAAGCCCGCTGGCGCCAATATCTATTGGTGCCCCCTTCACATAGGGCTTCTGCCCGGGATCTAATTCTCCACTAATGTAATTAGTCCTTGCTTACCCGCATAATCTCTTGCACTGCTGTATCTCCAGTCTTCCGCCTGATCTACTAAACCTGCTGCTATGGGGTTAAGGTGAATATAATCCAATTTCCTCGTTGGCGCCAGTTTTAACTGGTGCCTGGCATCACATAGAGCTTAAGCTCGGGACTGTTCTAATCATCAACCAATCGAATCAAAGAAGGAAGCCCTGCATGATTCCTTGCACTGCTGTATAACCAATCTTCCGGTTGACTCACAAATCCGGATACCACAGGATTCAGATGAATATAATTCATTTTTTGGTAAAATACTGCATCGCTGAACAATTCCATCGGATGACTGTCATGCTGCCAAAATTGAAATCCATTGGTATTCATTTTCTTTTTTCCTGCTCTTTGCATCATCCATAACATCCATTCTTTTCTACTTTCATAATTAGTATCTTCTGCGGTTAACAGTTTATGAAAACAACCGGATGTATGGCGTTTGAAATCTCGGATAATATCTTCCAATTTATATAAACCATTACTGCCTATAATCAAATGCACATGGCTTGTCATGATGCAATAGGCATGAACTTCAAGGCCTTTATGCTGTTGACAGTACGCTATACTTGTTACCAGAATTGATCTGTATTCTTCACGGATGAAGAAGTCAATCCAATTTACCGTGGTGAATGTTACAAAATGGACATGGCGTTGATTGCCAATTCTATACTTTCTGCTCATAAAAAAAAATAAAAAATACTTCTAAAAATAAGTAAGCTTTGTTATTCCTGCCAACCCCGAGCTTAAGCTCTATGTCATTTTAGGCACCAGTTGAAACTGGCGCCAACGCATGCAATAGCCGTATACTTCAAGCCCTTTATTATTCTGGCAATACTGGATGCTTTTTATTATGACCTGCCTGTATTCATCTCTAATGAAAAAATCAATCCAATGCAGTACGGTTAAGGTTACGAAATGCGCGTGGCGTTGATCGCCTATTCTGTATTTTCTACTCATAAAAATTAAGGTTAAAAAATGATCGTTACGTAATTACTAAGCCCGGGCAGAAGCCCTATGTGAAGGGTCACCAATAAATATTGGCGCCAGCGTGTTATTGGCGCCAGCGTGTAGGTTAAAAAATGATCATTACATAATTGCTAAGCCCGGGCAGAAGCCCTATGTGAAGAGGCACCAATAAATATTGGCGCCAGCGTGAGAAATAGAAGATAATAGTGTTTTAATCACTTACTTCTCCCATTCCACCCATTATCTCCCTCATTCGCATCCACATAAATACCACTGGTGATCACAACATCTACCGGCGCAGCCTTAGTCGGCAGAGGCAATGAAATCTCTTTTTGATTGGTTTCCCAAACAATTGGTGTATTGTGAAACTGTTGCTTGCTGCCATCAGGATAAGTAACCTCAATCGTAAAAGGAATCGCAAAGCCACCTGTATTTTTAATTCTGACGATACTCTTGGAAGAATTGGCTTCTACTGAAGTCAATGTCAAATCAATGTAGTTATTGCTAAAGTACCAGTTGTTCCAAAACCAATTCAGGTTCTTACCTGACCCATCGTTGAAACTGTAAAACATATCCCAGGGTGTAGGATGCTTGCCGTTCCAGCGTTCCATGAAAGTATGTAAGCCCTTTTTGAATCCTTCGTCACCGAGCAGTTGTTTCACGGCTAAATAACCCAGCGCGGCTTTTCCGTATTCGTTGTTTCTCAAAGCAGGACCGGTCATGGAACTGGTAGGCGTGATGATCGGAAGATCTGATTCGGCAATCGAACTTTTAGCCCAACGATTCACACGGAACATTTTGAACAAAGAATCTTCTTTGGTTTTGCCCATGTCTGCCGTACCGATGAGATACTCAAGAGCCGTGGCCCATCCTTCGTCCATGAAGCCGTAACGTGTTTCGTTGATGCCCATGTAAAAAGGAAACCAGGTATGTGCAATCTCATGTTCGACAACAAAACGTGCAAAGTCTGCATCGCTCTGTGTGTTGTCGTTGACCATCATCGGATATTCCATATCGGCGAAACCTTGTACGACAGTTGTTTTGGAATAAGGATAAGCGACTCCCGGCCAGTGATGCGAAAACCAATCAAGGGCATGTCTCCCGAAACCTACCATCTGGTGGAAGTCAGCAGAAGTATCTGCATAAGCGGACTGTACGCTGACACGACGTTTGCTCGCATCGTCTACGATGACACTGGACGCATCCCATACATACGTATTGCTGATGGCCAATGCCAGGTCAGAGACGTTGGTTGCTTTCCATTTCCAGGTGTTCGTTTGTTGGTGGGTAATGTTCTTCGCTGCGACTTCTTTGGCATCCGCTATTTTTATAATGGCATCAGAGGTCATGGATTGTTTCAAACGTTTGGCGTAAACAGGCTGCAATACTTCCTCCGTGTTTTGCAAATCACCGGTGCTCCAGACGATGTAGTTTTTAGGTACCGTCACTTCTAAATGATAATCACCGAAGTCGTTGTAAAATTCAATCGACTCGGGAAAGTGCGTCACGTCCCAACCGTTGTAGTCGTCGTATACGCCTACGCGAGGGTAGAAGTAAGCAAGGAAATAAGTCGTGCTGTCGATGGCGCCTTCCCGATCGCTTTCTACGGAGAGGTCATAGTGCCAATCAAAAGATAATTGTACAGAGGCTTTAGGCGCAAGCGGTGAAGCCAGTTTAATTTGACGAAAGGTAATTTTGTCTTTGCCGCCTTCTTCCCAGGGTTGCACCACTTTGTTTTCGGCGTAACGGTCAATGTGCACGCCGGATGTCAGGTAAGCAGAAGACACAGGCCATTGCCTGACGGCTTGTGCGGTGTGACTGTTCAACAGCAAACGGATGACAATAGTTTTTAAAGTGTCCGGACTATTGTTCGTGTACGTAATCGTTTCTGTTCCTTTCACTCTGCGATCAGGAGGAGTGACAGTGAGTGCGATGTCATACTTCGCAGTGTTCTGCCAATAATTTTTGCCAGGCTTGCCGTCCGGTGAACGGGTTTGCTTGTCGTAGGCTTGTTTGATTTGACGGGGTTGGTAAAGTTCCTGTGCGAACGTCATCGTGCTTGTAAAAAGCAAAGTCCAGGTCAATAAATGTTTCATGCTATTTTAATTGTTGTTTGTAATTTCTGTTCTCCAGTCGCAAAGTCCTTCGAATATACCCTTGTCTAAAAAACGCTCCAGGAATAGCGCAAAAGAATGTGTCAGCGTAACGGTATCTTCTGCTTCGTTGATAATGGAATAGCTATTCGTTGATGCATTAATGCCTACCGTCCACATGTCACAATAGTCCATATATTCAGCGATATAGAATTGATGTGGAAGGAGTGTTTTGTTTTTTTCGTTGTCGATGATCTCCTCTAAAGGAATGATGCGGAACATATCTCCATCGGATTCAAAACCATTGCAGAATCTATAGAATAGTTTTAGATCTTCTGGAAATTGCAGGTTGAGTACAGATTCGGTAAGTGCTATTTTTTCATCTGATGCCTCTGCATACAGGGTGATGCCCAATTCCTGTTGATTGTTTTTTATGCGGGAGATGATATCGTTGATCGTCATGTGAACTATTTTACTGCGATATTTTTTCTTCTTTGCTCAATGAGTCGATAGATGTCATTGGCAATGGTAACAAGTATCAGTGTGAAACACACCCAGAACCCCCATAGACGTTCTCCCGATAAAAATGTAGGAATGTATACGTATAAAAATGCTAGGGCTAGCATATTTATAAGGATTTGTGTCCGAATGGCATACTTCTCTAAAAACTTTATCGATAAGCAAATAAGTATTAATAAGAACGCAAAAAAGATGTTAATGAAAATGGCTTCACTTCCTAAGTTAATGACCAGAGCAATACCTGTATAAACTTCCGGAGAAGGTATGAGAATTGGGCTTAACCATTCATATTCACGAACAAGTTCTTTTGAAAAAGATTTATCGTTTTCTTCCGAAACGGCAGCTGTAGGCCCTGTGCCTATCGTATCTGTTGTTTGTGTGGTGTTAATGGTGGAAGAATCAGAACTCGTGTTTTTTTCATGCAGTGTATCCAAAACATCTTTACTCAACGTATCGGTAGCCACAACTGTACTATCATACACCGAGGCTGATTCATCTGTCTTTTGATCACACCCCACAAAAAAGAAAGGCAGTAAAAAACTCAGTACAATACTAAATTGTAAGATACGGGAATAGAGCAGGGACTTGTTCATCGAAGTTTTTAAAAATAGTTGGTCAATATTTCCTCTAAAACTTCTGAGGTCAGCGGCTTACTCTTGAATGCTTTCACAAATGGTAAACTTGCTGCACGTTTGATGTCGTCGGGATTAGTGGAGGTAGACAACATGACGATGTTCATGTTCTTTTTTTGATCCAGCGCTTCTTTGGTGTATTCCTGCATAAATTCCCAACCGTCCATCACCGGCATGTTGATGTCTAGCAGGATCAGGCAAGGAAGCAGGGAATTGTCTGTCGTTTGTTTATCGGTGAGAAAATCAAGAGCTTCCTGGCCGTTAAGCTTTACTTCAACGTGTTCTGCTATTTTAGAATACTCGATCACCCGGCGATTGAGAAAGTTTGTGACTTCATCGTCGTCAATCAGCAATACGCATTGAAGTTTCTTTTTGGTATCCATTAGAGTCTTGGAATGGTAAAGTTAAACGTACTGCCTTTTCCCGGTGTAGAGTGTACGGAAATATTTCCGCCGTGCAGCGCTACTATTTTTTTACAATGAGACAAACCGATTCCTGTTCCGTCGTATTCATTTCTATTGTGCAGTCGTTTGAAGATCATGAATATTTTTTCCTGGTCTTTGCGATCAATGCCGATACCGTTGTCTTGCACAGCAAACAACCAAAATCCTATTTGTTTTTGGGCCGATATGGTAATCTCCGGTTTCACGCCTGGTTTGCGAAATTTAATGGCGTTACCAATCAGCTGAGAGAAGAGTTGTTTCAATTCTATCGGATAACCGTTGACCACCGGTAATTCCTCTACTGTAATTTTTGCGTCGTGTGCTTTGATGTAGGATTGAATGTCGCTTAGAATATCCTGCACCAACCGCTGGGTATCTACTTTGATCAGTTCTTCTGATTTACCAATCCTGGCGTAGTTCAACAAACCCTTCACCAATTCTTGCATGCGCGAGGCCGATTGGTTGATGAAATTCAAATAAGTATCTGCTTTTTCATCGAGCTTGCCTTTGTACTCTTCACTGATGGTATGAGAAACGCTGAGCAAGTTTTGCAAGGGTTCCTGCAAGTCATGAGAGGAGATGTAAGCAAATTGTTCCAGTTCTTTATTCTTAATCTGAAGTTGCTGGTTTTGTGTTTCAATTTGCAACTCATAGGTCTTTCTCTCCGTGAGATCCCTGATGACACCGTCGATATGATGCGGGGCGCCGTGTGCATCGTAAATGATGCGGCTGTTGACGGACACGTGTTTGAATACGCCTTCTTTTGTTTCAACAGTAACTTCGTAATCATTCAACGATCCATCCTTCGAGAGCAAGTGAAGGTGGACGTTACGTTCTTCATCAGTTTCATAGAGGCAGGTAGAAGGACCGCCGATGATTTCTTCTGCCGTATAGCCAA
This sequence comes from Chitinophagaceae bacterium, assembly GCA_028288405.1. Lineage (GTDB taxonomy): Bacteria > Bacteroidota > Bacteroidia > Cytophagales > Cytophagaceae > JACMQM01. The sequence goes on along the minus strand of JAQBNS010000033.1, from coordinate 1,668 downwards.
TCATGGCATATACAGAAGGACTGATGTTCAATACAATGCCATCGAAATCCATTTGATAGACCACGTCTTCTACGTTTTCAAAAATCAGACGGTATTTTTCTTCGCTCTCATTTAGTTTACTTTGAATGAAGAATTGTGTTTCGCTAAAATAAAACAGCAGTCGTGCGACCAAAAAACCATTGGCTAAAATCAGGATCAGCGCAAAGGATTTGTGTTCATAGTGCAAGGCATTGTCTCCTCTCAGCAACATGGCTCCCATAGCAATGAAGGCGAGCCAGATGATGATGGGAATACATAAGGTCGTTATAAAAATAAAGGTGTTGGATTTCATGGCTGCCGGTACTTGCATGCCAATCCGTTTGCGTACGAAAGGCAAGCGCAGTAACGTATCTGCAGCGAGTGTAAGCGCGATGACATTGATGCTGTCTTTGAATACAAAACCATTCAGTATTTCTTGCGGAAGATAACGTATCGCATGGGGACTCCAGAAAGAAGGATTCAAACTGAGCATGCGGTTAAAAACAAAATAATCGTACAGGTAATTGCAGGCGAAGTAAATAAGCAAAGCGATGATGATGCGTACAGGTATGATCGATAATTTTTTGCTGTAACGGTTATCTGCAGCGATACCAAGCAAAGCAAAAAAAGCAAGGTAAAGTATACTGGTGCTTACATTGGCCCATCCGTCTTCTCCCCAGAGGAGGAAAGGAAAAAAAGCACCGCCCGACAAACCGGCCAATAAGCCGTATCGCCAGCCAAAGGCCATGGTGATAAAAATTGGTAATAAAAGAGACCAGGGCAGGTCAATTTGTATGCTGCCCAGCATGAAGGCTATCCCATATGGAGAGGCAAGCAAACTCGCTATCCCAAAGAGGACAGAGAGTATTACTTTTTGTGGTGTTCCCCAAATGCTACGTTCATTCATGGGTGGAAGTAAAAATGCAGATTGCTGTCGTGAACAATCAATTAAACTAAGCATTTTCTCCCAAAGCTCAAAGCAGTATAGACTGTTATATTTTGCTTTTCAGCGTATTATAGACGTTTGGCCATTAATACCTTAACGTTTTTCGGGCATGCCGTCCAGGTTGAAGAGCTTATAGGTCTTGGGAGATAAGTTTAAGATGTATTTATGTTCGTCTGTTTCTAATACCAGCAAAGGTTCTTCGATGTCAAAAGCAATGACTGACCAGTAGTACTCCAATTCATCGTACGTTAATTTTCTCAGGATATACTTTTTCCCTTTGACTTCTTTGCAGACTTGATCCCAAACTTTTTTTCCATTTTCAATACTCTGCGTCATTTTACCGGGCAGCTTGTAATTGTCTACCATGTGGGTCACATTACCGCCTTCTATTTTTTCTAATGTTTTTACTTTGCTGAAGCGCATCCAAAGACCGGGTCCTACGAATAAAACATTATCGATTAAGGCATACTCACGCTGATCGCTGAGTTCTTTGGCAATGATTTCCTTTGCCTTCGCGATGACAGCAGGATCTGTATATTTGTAGACTACTCTTTTAGGAATGGAAATACTATCTACTTGCTGTGCAAAGGAAACACTGTAAGAGAGAAGGAAGAATAGGATCAGAACTGATTTCATAAAAATAGGTTTATAAACTAAGATAAGTATTTTTATTCATAAACCAGTTCGGCGGCTTTGAAAAAAGC
>JAQBNS010000124.1 GCA_028288405.1 Chitinophagaceae bacterium | reverse complement strand
TGAAGTATGTTCTACTACTTTGCCTCAATTAGCGATTCCGAAGATCATGTCTCATCCCAACTACAAACAATACCGTTTGGAGTTGAACGAGAAAATCGGAAAACGCAGCAAAATCATCGCCGGTATTTTATCTGCTGTACCGGAGTTGCAGTTCAATGAAACCTACGGTGCCTTCTATAATACGATTATCTTTAAAGAAGGAACGCTCAACAATAAACAAACCTTACCCATCGCCAATCCGGAAGTGAAGAAGATGGTAGAAGAGTGGGTGAGCAAAGACGGTGTGGATTTAGATAAGCGTTTTGTATACTACTTGCTGGGATCGGCAGGTATCTGTGTAGTTCCTATTTCTTCTTTCTGTTCTGACCTGAGAGGTTTCCGTGTGACGTTATTGGAGGAGAATGAAGCGTTGCTTTCTAAGACGTTTAATACGATAGCGGAGGCGATAAAGAAGTATTTAGTGTCAGCATAAAAAATTAAGGGACTAGCCAGGAGGTACGAAATAGACGTACCTCCTAGCTCCTGGCTAGTCCCTTTTCTATTCGTGCCCAATAATCTCCCGAATATTATTCCCGATATTATGCGAGATCAAATCCAATTTCAAATCGTTAAGGTCTGTACCAAACGGTTCCTCTATTTCTTCTGCTGTAACGACAATGCTCATCAGAATGTAATACAGTAACATCACCAGAGGAACGCATCCCCAGCCAATGTCATCAATCAAACTGAAAGGAAGGATGATCACATAGATGTTGATGAAGAATTTCAAAAGAAAACCGTAAGCCATCGGTATCGGTGTGTTTTTTATGCGTTCGCATTTTCCCTGAACATCGATCAAACCGTTTACTTTTTCAATCAGTATGTATTGCTGGAAGTCTGTAATTTCTTTATTCCTCCACAGTTCCTCGATATGAACCATCATCAGGTTAGCAATGATATTGGGTTTATGCTCCGCTTTAGTAACGAGTGCTTTTTCCTTGTCGGTCAGATTGCCCAAGTGTGAAAACGTTTCCTTGTCACGTAAATGATCCTTGAGTGTGAAGACGTACGATGTCAATAATTCGATCATGTATGTTTTTACCTTGTGACCGTAAGGTAAAAAAGCATTCAGGCACAGGGCAAGATTTCTCGATGTATTAACGAGTGCTCCTACTTCTTTTCTGGCTTCCCACCATTTTTCGTATGCCGTAGAGTTTCTGAACACCAACAGCAAGCCCAATGCGGCTCCCATGTATCCGGGAAGTGCAGCGCTGATGGTCAGGTTGAAACTTTGTAGTTCTTTGCTGTTGAAATGAATAAGGGCAAGGGTAGAGGTCAATAAAGAGACCATGATTAACCCTGGAAGCATCTTGCGAAGAAGTGCTCCTTTGAATATCAGAATGAGTTGTAACCGTTCTTTATTTCCCATTCCAGTAGAAGGTGATTATATTTTTTCTTTGTGCAGGATCATGGCGACGCCAACTACACACAATTTTTTTGTTTCTGCATCCAATATCTCTGTAGCGATTGTAGCTGTATGCCTGTCGCGGTTTACAGAAGATATGGTGACTTTAGCGATGTATTCTTTTCCTACAAACACAGGACGCTTAAAGCTTACGTCTTGTCCCATGTATACGGTTCCTTCTCCCGGAAAAGTCATACCGATCATTTTGGAAAATACACTCAACGCGAAGATGCCATGCACAATCGGTTTTTTGAATACCGTATTTGCTGCATACGCTTCATCTATGTGAATAGGGTTGAAGTCTCCTGAAATAGTTGCAAATGTTTTTACGTCTTCCGCAGAATACGAAAAGTTTTCGCTGTAAAAATCTCCTTCGTTAAGTAGCATATTATCCTATTTGGTTTTTAAGGGTGGATACTAATTTTTCCACGTGCACCTCGCTGTGCGCGGGAAAGTTAGCGATGCGTATTTGTTTTTCTTTGTAGTTTCCGTATCCGCTTCCTACTGCCATGTCAAAAGCAGCAAGAATTTTGTTGACTTCTGCGGGTGCCAGTTTGGTGTTGGCCACAATGGTAGTTTTAGAACGTTGAGCTTCGTCTTGAACGAAGATTTCAAAATTGTTGCTTGTCGCTAAGTAGTCGTAAATCAACTTCGCTTTGCGCTCGGTTGATTCGCGTAAGGCTTTGGCGCCGATTTTATTCATGTCTTCTACTACTTTACTAAGTAAGAAGATGTTTAATACGTTGGGTGTTTCCGGTGTTTGATTCACTATCGCTTTAGACAACATAGACTCTACGGTATGGTATGTACCGGTAGAACGTTTAGCAGCTACTGCTTTTGCTTTTTCTATGCAACGCTCGTTCAGAATCCACACGCCTAGTCCGGCCGGCAATCCAAAACATTTTTGTACAGAGAAAAAGACTGAATCAATTTTGCTGTAATCAAAATCAGGGAAGGGCAGAGAAGATACTGCGTCAACAAAGATTAACGCGTCTTTGTGTTTCGCTCTTACTTTACTGATTTCGCTCACCGGCATGGCTGCTCCGGAACTTGTTTCGTTTTGTGTCAGACAGATGGCTTCTACTTCTGCAGGAATCGTCAAACTATCTGCAGTGAAACTTTCTCCGAAAGGAACTTCTGCTTTGATACCTGTTAAACCTAATTCACCGGAGAACTCATAGAAACGTTTAGAGAATGAACCGTTCACAGCGTGAAAGCTTGTTTTCTCTACACAGTTTTGTAAGATACGTTCCCACGTTTCGGTAGCAGAACTTAAAAATAAGATCTGGTAGTTATCAGGAAGATTTAATAATTGTTTCAAACCTTGCGCAGCATGCGCATAAATCTCCTGGAAGGCTTTGCTTCTGTGTGACATTGCAGGAATCTTACGATCCAATGCTTCTGCCACATGTGCCGGTACTGTTGGGTACAATTCAGACGGCCCGGGAGTGAAATATATCTTATTGTCTTTTGCCACGGTTGTGCTACGTATTAATAAATGATTCTGAATCGTATCGTGTTCGGTATGTTTTTCAATTCGTCGATCAACTCCTGATTGTATTTGGTGTCAATATCAGTGATCACATAACCTGTCTTCTCATTGGTTTTTAAATATTGACCAACGATGTTGATGTTGTACTTCGCAAAAATCTGGTTGATCTTCGCCATGATACCGGGCATGTTTTCATGGAAGTGAATCAAACGGTGTGCATGGTTCCATGCCGGCAATTGTATGCTTGGGAAGTTGACACTGTGCAACGTGTTACCACTGTTGATGTATTCCATGATGCGCTGCGGTACGAAGTTACCGATGTTGAACTGCGCTTCTTCTGTACTTCCTCCGATGTGAGGAGTAAGAATGACATTTTTCAATCCGCGAACTTTATTGACAAATTCTTCGTCGTTGTTTTTCGGTTCGTAAGGGAATACGTCTAATGCTGCTCCCATGATTTTACCGGAAGTAATATTCTCCGCTAAGGCATCGATATCCACAACGTGACCACGGCTTAAGTTAACGAAGATGACTCCTTTTTTCATCCAGTCAAATTGTTCTTTGCCGATGATGTTTTTATTAGAAGCTCTTCCGTCTACATGTAAACTGACTACATCGACTGTTTCCAATAGTTCTTTCAGGCTGTTGCATTTTTTTGCATTACCCAAAGAAAGTTTTTCTACCACATCGAAGTAATACACTTCCATACCGATAGATTCCGCGACCACAGAAAGTTGCGCACCGATGTTACCGTAACCTACGATACCCAGTTTCTTTCCTCTGATCTCACGGCTGTTGGCAGCGGACTTGTCCCACTTGCCGGCATGCATTTGCATGCTTTTATCAAGTGTACGTCTGTAGAGCAATATGATTTCGCCAATGGCCAATTCTACTACACTTCGCGTGTTGCTGAACGGTGCATTGAATACGGTGATTCCTTTTTGAAGTGCCGTACTTAAATCAATTTGATTTGTACCGATACAAAAAGCTCCGATGGATATCAGTTTAGGTGCGTTCTCTAATACTTTAGCCGTTACTTGTGTTTTAGAACGGATACCAAGAATAGAAACGTTTTTGATTTTTTCGCACAACTCGTCTTCGTCCATTCCACCGGCGAATGTTTCTACGCTATAGCCTTCTTCTTTGAACAAGCGTACTGCTTCCGGGTGGATGTTTTCCAACAACAATACATTGATTCTACTCTTCGGATAACTCAAGGCCATTGGAAGATTGTTCTCGTACAAGAACTCATCAAAAGAAGGTGTGATGTGATCGGCTTTCGCTACTACAGAAGGACGAGAAATGTTTTCTGTGAAAGCGTAAAACTTAGAAGCCAATCCTGCTTCTTTGATTTCGTAATCGGTATAACCGTCACCGATGACATATACCTCACCTTTCAGGTTCAGTTGTTTCATCAATTTGATTTTACCTTTGTCTTCGCTCAAAGCGATGCTGGCATCAACACCGGTGATGTTGCCTTTGTCGTCAAATTTAAATTTATTGGCGTGGATGTTTTCTGCTTTGATGCCATACTCCATCACGACAGGAGCGATGAACTCCATGAAGCCGCTGGATACAATGTGAATTTGATCTGCGTAATCCTTGAAAAAAGATTTATTGCGAACAGCTGATTTGGAAACTTTCGTTTTTAGTTTCTCGATCAATGGATCGATATGATTTTTATGTGCTTTGAGGATGTTTAATCTTTTTACCAGATTCTCAGAGAACGATGCTTTACCGTCCATGGCCTGATTGGTGAGATCTACAATCTCTTGTAGTAATTTTGCTTTGTCGGGATTTCCATTTAAAGAAATTTCTCCCAACACGTCCAAGGCTTCAACTTGAGTAAATGTGCTGTCGAAATCGATGATGAAATATTTGTTGTCCATTTTGCTCCGTATTCTATGCGTGCTACTGTGTGAAAATGAGCCACAAAAATAGTGAATTTACGCACGGGAAATAGGAAGGAACTTGTATTTTTTTGGGAAAGTGGAAAAAATTACCCGGCTCTTCCATCCAGGAAGTCTTGTCTGAATTGTAATTCTGTAGGTTTGGCTATGATCATCAATAAGAGCAATCCGGCAGTAATAGAAAGAAAAAGAGCCTGATGTGTCAACAAACCGGCCACCACTGAAAAGAGGCCAGGACCTTCTAAAAGAGCCATTTTTAAAATAAAAGCAGACATGTAAAAAGACATTAACCGTTCTTTGCTCGGGCTATTGACCTGGCTGGCTGCTCTGACTTGTATTTTATAGAGGATCGTGGAACCCATCATGCCGCCCAGAGCCAGTACCACCGCGAGTACATAAAACACCAAAGGATCAATACCTTGCAGTGGAGATTGTATAGGAATCAAGGCGACATAAGTCACTAAGCCAAAGGACACAAGTCCCCCAATCATGGCGATCCATACGATGGTCATCGATTTAACGGAGGGAGCTTGTTGCGTATTCATGGCCTGGTCATTTAATGTTCAGTTCAGTTACTAAACGATCTATTTTCTGGTCTAGTTGCTTAGAAACTGCCTCAAATTGAGATTTGTCTTTAAGCGGTTCATTTACACTGAAATAAAATTTGATTTTAGGTTCGGTTCCCGAAGGTCTGGCCGAAATCAAACTGCCGTCTTCTGTCAGGAATTGCAGGACATTTTCTTTCGGGAAGTCCAGTGTTCCTTTTTCACCATTTTGCGGATTGACCCAAGAGCTGTCATTATAGTCTTTTACCCGAATCACTTTAGAACCGGCAAGCGTAGCAGGAGGAGTTTCGCGCAGGTCTTTCATCATTTTCTGGATTTCTTCTGCTCCGGTTTTACCTTTCTTGGTCAATGAAATCAGGTTCTCTTTGTAGTAACCGAATTGCACGTAAGTATCCAATAAGGTATCGTACAAACTGCTTCCCTTGTCTTTCGCGTAAGCCGCCATTTCAGCGATGATGGCGCAAGAGGCGATGGCGTCTTTGTCACGTACTTTGTCACCGATGAGGTAACCGTAACTTTCTTCTCCACCAGCAATGAATTGTTCTTTGCCTTCTAATTTTTTAATCAGAGCTGCGATGTATTTGAAACCGGTCAGGGTTTCATAAGATTTCACGCCATAATAGGCTGCAATTTTGGGAATCAGGTCTGTGGTGACGATCGTTTTGACAACAAACTCATTGCCTTTAAATTGTCCCTTTTCTTTCCAGGCTTTTAATAAATAATGAATCAGCAAACTCCCGGTTTGGTTTCCGTTGAGCAATTGCAATTCTCCTTTGTTGTTGCGGATCGCAATACCTACGCGGTCTGCATCAGGATCAGTAGCCATGACCAGATCGGCACCGATGGCATTGGCTTTTTCTACCGCAAGCTTCAAGGCATCGGCTTCTTCAGGATTCGGATAAACCACCGTAGGGAAATTTCCATTACCCGCCGGTTCTGCCTGTTCTTTTACTACGGTGATGTTAGTAAATCCGAAGCGTTTTAAAATCGGTTCTACCAGGACCACACCGGTACCATGTATGGGTGTATACACGATTTTAAGGTCATGCTGTCTGGCAATAGCATCGGGGCTTACGGAGAGATTCTTCAAAGATTTGAGGTACAATTCATCGATGTCTTCACCGATCTCTTCGATCATGGAAGCTTCGTGTTTAAACCTGATATCTGCCAGGCTTTTTATCTTTTGTACTTCGTCGATGATGTTTTTATCGTGAGGAGCGATGACTTGTGCGCCATCTTCCCAATAGGCTTTGTAACCATTGTATTCTTTAGGATTGTGAGAGGCGGTCAGCACCACACCACTTTTACAACCTAAAGTGCGGATAGCGAAGGATAATTCAGGAGTCGGTCTTAAGGCTTTGAAGAAATAGACCTTGATGCCATTGGCTGCAAATACTTCAGCTGTGACCTTGGCAAACAGGTCACTGTTGTTGCGGCTGTCGTGTGCAATGGCCACTTTGATCGGCTCGTTTTTATAATGTTTCAGCAGGTAATTACTCAAGCCCTGAGTAGCCATGGCAATGGTGTACTTGTTGATGCGGTTGGTGCCTACGCCCATAATGCCACGCAATCCCCCGGTACCGAATTCAAGGTCTTTGTAAAAAGAATCAATCAGCTCTTCCTCTTTGCCGGCTTCAATAAGTGACTTTAGCGTTTCACGAGTAATATCGTCTGTTTCGGGTCCCAACCATTGCTTTATTTTGTCTAGAATGGCGCCGTCTACTTTGGAAAGGTGAGCTGTATTAACCATGTATATACTTTTTTAAGGGTGATGTCTATAAATGCTGTGTAATTATGCATAATTATGCTATAATTTGCTGTAAAATAACAATTCTATTTTTTAATTTTAAGAAAATATAACCTATAACACTATAAAATTTCATTGTGTATGAACAAAGCTCTTAATGCCGATCTGTTAGAATTAGTGGAAATGAAAACAAAACTCAGTACACTGACATACGACAATAAGAATTACGACGAGATTGAGGAAGCATTACACGATCTGGAAGATGACTTCCTGGAGAAGTACGGTGAAATGCTGGAGGATGTTATTTCTGATGCACACGAGAAGATCCGTTCTGACAACGATATACTATTGCCTATTGCCTATGTAGGCCAACGCTATACCCTAACCGGTAAAAGTGCAGACGGTTCTGCTCATTATCAGGTGGAATATGGAGAAGGAGTATTGATTGAAACCGAACTGTACCCTAACAAAGAAACCCGTTTGGTATTCGTACCAAGTCCGACACGTATTGAGCTGCTGGTAGGTGGGGTGAAGAAAGATGTGATTTGGGAAGACAAGTAGTGAGTGGTGAACTGTGAAGAGTGAGCAGTACTGATCGTTTTAGCTTACTCTTCACCGTTGAATAATGACTTTTTTTCTTCCATGCATTGAGCTTAATGGCAACAGGTGCGAAGAAGAATGTGATATTGGAAACAAATCTGAAAAGTGAGAAGCACTAACACCTCACTACTCACTCTTTACATTAATAACCAATCCTGCTCCGGACTTTTTTCAAAACTGGTAAGCCAATCGCTTTCGCTTTTTGTGCGCCGAGCTTAATGGCAACAGGTGCGAAGAAGAATGTGATATTGGAAACAAATCTGAAAAGTGAGAAGCACTAACACCTCACTACTCACTCTTCACCATTCACATTAATAACCAATCCTGCTCCGGACTTTTTTCAAAACCGGTAAGCCGATCGCTTTCGCTTTTTGTGCGCCTTCCTTGAGTTTTTGATCGAGTAAAGCCTTGTTGCCAATGAAGTGGTTATAGGCTTCCCGTTCCTTTGCAAATTGCATCAATAGCAATTCATACAATTCCTGTTTGGCGTGACCATAGCCGTAATTTCCTCCCAAATAGTTGCGCTTCAATTGCGCGGTTTGTTCGGCATTGGCTACCAGTTGATAGATCTTGAAAACATTGTCGGTATCCGGATTCTTAGGTGCTTCCATCGGCGTGCTGTCCGTGACGATCGACATGACTTGTTTACGCAATTCTTTTTCCGGTAAGAAAATATCAATGATGTTGTTATAAGATTTACTCATCTTTTGACCATCCGTTCCAGGAATGATCATCATCGATTCGCTGACTTTGGCTGTAGGCATGACAAAGGTTTCGCCGTATTGTTTATTGAATGCCGCAGCAATGTCGCGGGCGATTTCCAGGTGTTGAATCTGGTCTTTGCCTACCGGCACTTGTTCTGCATCGTACAGTAAAATATCTGCGGCCATCAATACAGGGTAAGTGAATAGCCCGGCATTCACATCGGAAAGTTTCTCCGATTTATCTTTGAAAGAATGTGCATTCGCCAACATCGGGAAAGGTGTCAGGCAGTTCAGTATCCAGGCCAGTTCGCATACTTCACTCACATCCGATTGACGGTAGAATATATTTTTATCGGTGTCAAAGCCACAGGCCAACCAAGCTGCAGCTGCTGCATACGTATTGTTTCTTCTGGCTTCACCGTCTTTCAGGCTGGTCAGGGTATGCAGGTCTGCAATGAAGAAAAGCGATTCATTACCCGGTTGTTTGGATAACTCTATAGCCGGTTTTATGGCGCCTAATATATTGCCCAGGTGAGTTTTACCGCTGCTTTGTATTCCTGTAAGTATTCTGGCCATGTGTATAGTATTCGATAATAATCTTAGTGCTTCAGCAACAAAAATAATATCTTCGTTCGTTGTAACTATGGTTTCCCTCAAATACTTTATAAAATTCCATAAATATCATGTATAAAGCTGTTGCTGTTTTCTCACGTCTGTTTCTCCTTTGCATCACTTGTTTGCTGATTCATTCTGCTCAAGGTCAATCTGCCTTGACATTTGAAGCAAAGGAGATTGATCTGGGCTACATGCCGGAAGATACGGGGAATGTGGTGGTGGATTTCAAATGGAGCAATGTTTCGGATTCAACTGTCTTCATCAAGGAAATTGATACACATGGAGGATGCTCCATTGTGAGTTATCCCAAAGACACATTAGCGGCAAAGTCTAAAGGGAAAATAACCGTCAGAGTTAATCCTAAAAATCGTCCCGGCCCTTTTGTGCGTAAGATCACGTTGTTGACATGGCCGGATTCTGTTGTGCAGGACTTGTACATCAAATCATATGTAGAACCGTCAGTCAAGGTGTGGGATCAGAATACGAATGAAACCAATTATGGTGCCGTCGCGCTGTCTTCCGATTACATTCGTGTCGGTCATGTGTTGGAAAATAGCAAACTGGAGAAAAGCATCAAGATTAAAAATACAGGAAAGGAAACAGTACGTTTTGTCCCTTCCAAGTATAAAAAACCAAGTTATGTGACCATAAAAGGCTTACCCGATAAATTACTCAGCGGGCAGGAAGCCATCGTTATCTTTACCATTGATTTTTCTACCTCTGCTAAACTGGGCAGCTATACCGATATGGTGGAGTTGTATGCGGAAGGCAATACGCCTAAAGAGATCATCGTTTACCTGATCGGTAAGATCATTCCGGTGCCAGTTGTTTCCGCTACCAAACCAATGGTTCAATTGTTACTGAATGAAGCAGACCTGAAAGAGATTCCTGCCGACAAACCGGCACAAGGTAGTTTTACGATAAAAAATACCGGTGCTTCACCTTTGGTTATTCGTAAGGTGGAGACGAGTTGCAGTTGCCTTACACTGGATACGACCAATTCTATAGCGGCGGGAGAAAGTGCTACGCTTTATTTTACTCTTGATCCAAGAGGACTTTCCGGATTAGAAGAAAAGAAGATTATATTGTACACCAATGCTCCGGATCAACCAATTATTACATTGCTTGTAAAGTCGTTAGTCGTTAGTCATTAGTTGTTAGATGCGCTAACAACTAACCAACAACGAGTGTTTTTTTTGTGAATGGTTTAATGACTTTCATGAATTAAGGAAAGCAATGTCTAACAGAATATTCTGGATGAACCTATTATTATATTGTTCGTAAAAGCTAGAGTCGTTAGTCATTTTGAGACTAACGACTAACCACTAACAACTACATTATGATCGATTCCCTTTTATCCAGAGAACAATCTTTTGTCAAAGCAACAGAGCAGGAGTGGGATGTCATCATTATCGGCGGAGGAGCTACAGGTTGCGGAGCAGCGTTGGATGCTGTTTCCAGAGGATTGAAAACATTGTTGGTAGAGAAAGCAGACTTTGCGTCTGGAACTTCCGGTCGTTCGACCAAATTGATTCATGGAGGACTACGTTACCTTAAAAATATGGAGTTCGCGCTCGTTCGCGAAGTCGGACAAGAGCGTGCCATTTTACAACGCAACGCGAGACACCTGGTGCATCGTGATCCGATGTTTCTTCCTGTGTACGAAGGCGGCGAATTGGGCTGGACAAGTACGGCTGTAGCACTATGGGTTTACGAATGGCTGGCTGGAGTAGAATCATCCGAACGACGTGTCATGCTCAATGTAAAAGATACGTTGGAGCAATTGCCTTTGCTGCAAACAAAGGGACTGAAAGGATCCGCCAAATATTTTGAATACCGTACAGACGATGCTCGTTTGACCTTGTCCCTGGCACTTACGGCCAGACAAAAAGGTGCCAGCTTATTTAATTATGCCACAGAAGAAGCCTTTACCTACAGCCATGACGGTCAACAGATCAAAGGTGTAGTCGTTAAAGATGAAGTGACTGCCCGGTCTTACCAATTGAAAGGACGCTGTGTGGTCAACGCGGCAGGCCCCTGGGTGGATCGCATCTCTACGTTGGACAAAACAACCACACACCAACCCAAATTGGCCGGTTCCCGAGGCATTCATATTGTGTTGAGTTCTTTTGATTTTCCTTTAAAACAAGCCGTATACTTTGATGCACCTGACGGCCGCATGGTGTTTGCCATTCCAAGAGAAGAGATGGTGTATGTGGGCACGACCGACGTATTTTACAAAGGCTCATTGGAAGATCCGGAAATACCGGTGAAGGAAATGGACTACTTACTTTCCTGTGTAAGAGATAAATTTCAATTGAAAAATATTACGTTGGCACAGATTCATTCGGCTTGGTCCGGTGTCCGTCCATTGGTGATGGAGCAAGGTAAAGCAGAAGGAAAGATCTCTCGTAAAGATGAATTGTATACCAGTAAGAGTGGATTGATCACCATCACAGGAGGTAAACTGACCGGCTACCGTAAGATGGCGCAACGGGCGGTGGATGCGGTGTGCAAACAATTGCAGTATAACGGACGAAGTAACACGGTGAATTTACAACTTTGGGGTGGAAATTTTCCAAGCGATGAAACCTTTGCTTATTTCGTTTCCAAGAAAACATTGGAAGTCATGTCGGCTTTAAATATTCTGCGTTATGAAGCGGAGTTGTTGGTAAGACGCTACGGAGACCATATCGATACCTTTTTGGCTTACATACCCAAGGCCAATTATTATGCGCAAAAATACCAGGCTCCACTTTCGTGTACTTTGCAAATTGTATATGCGGTGGCAGTAGAGCAGGCTATAAAACCAGATGATGTATACATTCGTCGCACGACGGATTTTTATTTCCGCTTAGTCGATCTGAAACCCAACTATAAGAAACTGATTGCTATTATGGCGGACTGCTTGTCACACGATGAGGCTTGGATCAAACAGGAAGAAGCGATATTTTTAGCACATGTTCAAAACCTTCGCCTGGAGTAAATAAAGTGGGTACCAAAGCTTGCGCCCCAGTACCCGAAAAATGTGTGAGAGCCATCTAAAAAAGAGATTGGCGAACTTATTATCCAAAAGTATATTCATTTGGAAGGGAAAAGGTAATCGGAAAAAGTGGGGAAATGTTAAAAAAAGTACAAGGAAAAGGAGAGCGAAGAAACAGAGCGGAGAGCGAAGTATAGGTGAATTTAACCGTTGGCGGCATTTTGCTGCAAGATGCAGTGACAAATAGAAATTGAATCATTTTTATTATGGAAAACAACCTGAGCATTACTTTTCAGCTTTTAGTAGGTGAAGACCACATTGCGGTAGAGGACTTATTACAAAATCCGGAAAGTTTACTGGATTATTATTTGGCCGATGAAGATCAAACCGACTCTACTTTTCAGGGCGGTTATTGTATAGTCGTTAACGGAAAAAAATGGAATGGCGACAACGATTTTTATTTTGATCTGTTTGCTTATTCTTTGAACTGGTTAAAAGGTATTCAAGAACTTTTATTAAAAGAAACGAACACCGCAGAAGTAGGTTTCTGGGAAGAGTCTGTTGCTAAAGCGACTTTAGTAGGAGAGACGCAATTACAAATTGAAGATGCCAGTGTAAACGGAAGAGTGCTGGCTCCCGCGGAGGTTGTTGACTTTGAATTATTTTCTCGGGAATTATTAAAAGCCGGCAGAGGTTACGAAGCATTAGCGGCTTCCATCAAACAATTGATTCATGTGCGTGGTCCTCTGATCGAAGAGCAGGAAGGAGAACGCATCATTCAGGAGATGTGCGGGAGAGAGTACCAACAGTATAATGATGCAGTGGAGGTATTGATAGAGAAACGATTTGGCTAATCAAACTGTCTTACCCCTAAATCCCCTAAAGGGGATTATGCTGGTGCAAGCGTCCACGCTTGTTCCTATAATTCTTTAGAGCGTCCCGCTCGAGCATGGAAGTAAAACCGAAAACCCGAGCGGACGCTCTATGTTATTTTAGGAACAAGCAAAGATGCTTGCACCAGCGTCGATCAGAGCAGAGAATCGTCAGCAATAGTTTCAAGTACTTATCACTTATAACTTACCACTTATTACTTTTATTAATCGATCGGGATAATCACTAATAATCCCGTCCACTCCCAACGCGATCATCTTCTCCATGTCCTCCACTTCATTCACTGTCCAGGGAATCACCTGTATGTTCAGCCGGTGTGTGGTTTCTATTTCTTCCGCCGTTAAAAAACTAAAATCAGGACTGTACACTTGTGGCATAAAGCCTAGTCTTTTCAGTTGTTCTGTAACCGTGCCTTCTTCTTCCACCAGGTAAGAGAGTGTTTGTTGAGGACGAACGCGGTGCACATAATTTAATACATCGGTATTGAAACATTGAATCATCGTGCGCTTATGCACTTGATGGGCTTCTAACAATTCGATCAACACATCTGAAAAGGTAGCGGCATCGGGATGAAAGACATCGGATCCTTCTTTGGTGTATTTGATTTCTATATTGTAGTTGATTTGTTGTTTAGAAAAAGCTTCCGCCAAAGCAATCACTTCTTGCAACAAAGGCTTGTGGGTTTTGATCTTTTTTTGTTCAGGAAAACGAGGATGTAGTTTCATGCCACAGTCGAACCGTTGAATCTCAGCGTAATTCATGCGGTAGAGATTCAAAGATTTCTCATGGCGCTTGTCAATCGGAATGCCATTGGGTTGTGTGCAAAACACATGGTTGAACCATGGTTCGTGCGATACCACCACTTGTCTGTCTTTGCTGATGCAAACATCCAGTTCCAATGTATCTACGCCTAATTCAAGAGCGAGTTGAAAAGCTTCCAGTGTATTTTCAGGCATCAGCCCTCTGCATCCTCTGTGTCCGTGTACTTGCATGATTTACTTGACCCTGTTTGGGTTGTCTTTTAAAAATTGTCCCCAGCCTTTAGATGCTTTTTCAGATTCTCCGTTTTTGAAATAATGACATAAGGCAACAGCCAATGCATCTGTTGCGTCAAAAAACTCTGCCTCTAGTTTTTGGTTGACTAAACGTTCTACCATGGCAGCAACTTGTTCTTTGGATGCGTTTCCGTTGCCGGTCACTGCCATCTTCACTTTCTTAGGAGCATATTCAACAATCGGTACATCACGGGAAAGCGCGGCTGCCATAGCTACACCCTGTGCTCTGCCCAGCTTGAGCATGGACTGTACGTTTTGTCCAAAGAAAGGCGCTTCAATAGCTACTTCATCGGGTAGATATTCTTCGATCAATTGTTGTACTCGTTCAAATATTTTGGTTAATTTAATTGCGTGGTTAGGGTACTTACTCAGCTTGATGACACCGTACTGGAGCAATTTGATTTCTTTGTTTTTGATCAGGATCACTCCATAGCCCATGATGGTCGTACCGGGATCCATTCCCAGTATGATTCGTTCTTTGGTGACCGCTTTTACAATTTTGCCCATCTATGCAAGTTAACCACTTAGCCTCATTACTAAAAGAAAGTAAACCTAAGTTCTTCCGATACTGGAAGCTTATTTCTTTTTTTATCCCTTTTATAGTCATTTTAGAGATCGCCCGCAGAAATTCGATGGAGTTGGAAGGACTATGGGACTTGTTACAACTGCAGAATAGTGAACTGATCATCTGGGTGGTTTTGCTCATGCCGCTCAATTGGGGAT
>JAQBNS010000122.1 GCA_028288405.1 Chitinophagaceae bacterium | reverse complement strand
TAAAGGAGAAATATTAGAATTAAAAAATACAATTAACACGATGGTGGATCAGCTTCGCGGATTTGCATCGGAAGTAACTCGTGTGGCTCGTGAGGTAGGTACGGAAGGGAAACTGGGCGGACAAGCTCACGTACCGGGTGTTGCAGGTACATGGAAAGATTTGACCGACTCTGTAAACCAGATGGCGGGTAACCTGACCTCTCAAGTACGTAACATCGCGGAAGTGGCGATTGCTGTGGCAAACGGTGATATGTCCAAAAAAATCACGGTGGACGTGCGCGGAGAAATTTTGCAATTGAAAGAAACACTCAATACCATGGTGGATCAGTTGAGAGCCTTCGCTTCTGAAGTAACCCGTGTGGCGCGTGAAGTAGGTACGGACGGTAAACTTGGTGGACAAGCATTCGTACCAGGCGTTGCCGGTACATGGAAAGATTTGACGGACTCTGTAAATCAAATGACTTCCAATCTTACCGCACAAGTGCGTAACATTGCCGAAGTAACAAAAGCGGTGGCATCCGGTGACTTATCCAAAACAGTGGCGATTGACGTGAAGGGTGAAATTCTGGAATTGAAAAATACTATCAATACCATGGTGGATCAGCTCAACTCCTTCGCCTTCGAAGTAACCCGTGTGGCAAGGGAAGTAGGTACAGAAGGTAAACTCGGAGGACAAGCGGAAGTAAAAGGCGTGGCCGGTACATGGAAAGATTTGACGGACTCTGTGAACAGTATGGCATCAAACTTAACGTCTCAGGTGCGTGGTATTGCGAAAGTAGTAACATCCGTAGCAACCGGTAATTTAAGACAAAAATTATCCATCGATGCCAAAGGTGAAGTGGCGCAGTTGACAGAAACAATCAACGAGATGATTGATACGCTGGCGGTGTTTGCCGATCAGGTAAGTTCCGTAGCACGTGAAGTAGGCGTGGACGGTAAACTCGGTGGACAGGCTTCTGTACCGGGTGCATCGGGTATCTGGAAAAACTTAACGGAAAACGTAAACCAGCTGGCGCAAAACTTAACGACTCAAGTGCGCTCCATTTCCGAAGTGGCTTCCGCAGTAACGAAAGGTGACTTAACAAGAACCATTCGTGTGGAAGCAAAAGGAGAAGTGGAAGAATTGAAAGATACGATCAACCAAATGATCGCGAACTTAAAAGAGACTACACTTCGTAACCAGGAACAAGATTGGCTGAAATCCAACCTGGCGAAGTTTACACAAATGTTACAGGGTCAAAAAGATTTGAATACCGTAACACAACGTATCCTTTCTGAATTGGCGCAAGTGGTAACCGCTCACTACGGGGCCTTCTACATCCTGCAACAAGATGAAGACGCGACCAATGTTAAATTGAAATTATTTGCGGCTTACGCTTACAAAGAAGAAAAAAATCTACCAAAAGAGTTCGCCATCGGTGAAGGTCTGGTGGGACAATGTGCCATGGAGAAAGAACGTATTTTGATTTCCAACGTTCCTCAAGGTTATATTAAAATCAATTCAGGTTTAGGCAAAGCAAAACCTGCCAACCTGATCATCCTTCCTGTACTTTTCGAAAATGATGTGAAAGCAGTAATCGAATTGGCTTCTTTGGATGCTTTCTCTGAAACACACTTAGAATTGTTGAGTCAGTTGACAGAAAGTATCGGTATCGTATTGAATACGATCGAAACCAACTCCCGTACGGAAGAACTTTTAACTCAATCTCAATCACTAGCCGGTGAGTTGAAAATACAACAAGAAGAATTGCGTCGTACCAACGATGAATTACAAGACAAAGCTTTGTTGCTGGTAAAACAGAAAAACGAAGTGGAAGTAAAAAACAAAGAAGTAGAAGAAGCCAGAAAATCACTGGAAGAAAAAGCAGAGCAGTTGACGCTGACTTCCAAATACAAATCAGAATTCCTCGCGAACATGTCGCACGAGTTACGTACGCCGCTGAACAGCTTACTGATTCTGGCGCAGCAACTCTATGAAAATGCGGAAGGTAACCTGAACGACAAACAGATTCGTTATGCAAGAACCATTCACTCTTGTGGAGATGACTTGGTGCAATTGATCAATGACATTCTGGATCTTTCCAAAATCGAATCCGGTTTCATTACCGCCAACATTTCTTCTGTTCGCTTCTCTGAAATTGCTTCCTTCGTGGAAACAACCTTCAAACCGATCTCGGAAGCCCGTCATTTGCAATTCATGATTGAAACGGATAATAAATTGCCGAATGCAGTAGAAACGGATATTCAACGCTTAAATCAAATTTTGAAAAACTTATTGTCCAACTCCTTCAAGTTTACAGAAAAAGGAAGCGTGAAACTTAAAATTTACGAGGCTAACAGAAACTGGAAACAAGGCAATAACCTCAACCTGGATGCAGCGGCAAAAGTAGTAGCCTTTGCCATCACAGATACCGGCATTGGTATTCCACAAGACAAACAGAACATTATCTTTGAAGCCTTCCAACAAGCAGAAGGTTCTACCTCTCGTAAATATGGAGGAACAGGATTGGGATTATCGATC
Source organism: Chitinophagaceae bacterium (assembly GCA_028288405.1). Lineage (GTDB taxonomy): Bacteria > Bacteroidota > Bacteroidia > Cytophagales > Cytophagaceae > JACMQM01. The sequence continues at coordinate 5,985 of JAQBNS010000122.1, read as the reverse complement.
AGTCGTGGTTTGGCAGAACTATTGGGAGGAACCATTGAGTTGACCAGCGAACCCGGCCATGGAAGTACCTTTACGTTGTTCATACCGATGGATAACTTTGCTTCTCTGAATGCTCCAACGATCAGCATCACCGGATACGATCCACACAAAGCAGACACTGATGAAATTGACACGCTTTTGAATTCCATTCGCATTACCAACGATGGCATTGAGTCGAACCTGAGCATTGTCAATGAAATGATTAATGATAGTGGAGACGATAGAAGTACCATTCAATCCAATGATAAAGTGTTATTGATCGTAGAAGATGATTTACGTTTTGGCAAAATTCTCATTGAGAAAGCTCATGAAAATGGACTGAAAGCAGTGGTCGCCATTAGCTATCTCGAAGTATTTGATTTCATCAACCGATTCTCTCCTATTGCCATTACGCTGGATGTAAAACTTCCGGATACCAGCGGCTGGAAAGTATTGGATCTTTTGAGAAACGATTTGAATTACCGACACATTCCGATCTATTTAGTTTCCGGCGAAGAGAACAGAGCCCTGGCCTTGAAACGCGGAGCGAGAAGTTTCTTACTGAAGCCATTGGAGAACGAAGTACTCAACGACTTGTTTACTGACATTGTTAAATTCAACAATAAGAAAGTAAAGAGCTTATTGATCGTGGAAGACAATGAATTAGAGTCTTCACAAATTGCGAAGATGATACAAGACGATCACATCAAGATCACGATTGTAGACACCGGTAAAAAAGCATTGAAAAACATTCAGGAAAGAGAGTACGATTGCATCATACTGGATTATACATTACCGGATATCTCCGGTAAAGATTTGATCAATGAGGTAGAGAAAATAAAAAAGAACCTCACTCCTGTTATTGTCTACTCTGCAAAAGATTTCAACAAAAATGAGTTGAGCCATGTAAACCGTGTATCCAGCACTGTCATTCTTAAAGGCGTAAATTCATTGGAACGTCTCATGGAAGAAACTATACTTCAATTGCATGTGAACCATAAAGACCTGGCACCGGAGAAAATAAAAATCATTGAAAACATACGCAGGAAAGAAGACATCCTTACGGGTAAAAATATTCTGGTAGTAGATGATGACGTGCGAAACCTATTTGCCTTAACCACCGTATTTGAACGCTACAACATCAATATCGTTACGGCGGAAAGTGGTAAGGAAGCCATTCAAATCCTGAACGACAATCCAAAAATAGAAATGGTACTCATGGACATCATGATGCCGGAAATGGACGGATACGAAACCACACAAAAAATCAGACGAGAACACAAAAACAGTTTGCTTCCCATCATTGCGGTAACAGCGAAAGCCATGAAAGGTGACAGACAAAAGTGTATTGAAGCTGGAGCATCTGATTACATTACCAAACCACTAAAAATCGACCAATTGCTTTCTCTAATGAGAATGTGGTTCTATAAATAAGAATTATGGCAAAAATACTAATAGTCGATGACCGCGAAGACAACTTGATGTCCATATCTTCTTTACTGGAGCCTGCCGGATATCAATTGGTAAAAGCCAATTCGGGAAGAGAAGCATTGAAAATACTATTGATTGAATATGACTTTGCGCTTATTCTGATGGACGTGCAGATGCCTAACCTTAGTGGCTTTGAGACGGCATCACTTATTTATGAACGCGAAAGGTTGCGTCACATCCCTATTATTTTCATTACCGCTCATAGTCAGGATGAAGAAAATATCTTTAAAGGATACAAAACGGGCGCTGTTGATTACATCTACAAACCTATTAATCCTGATTTACTCCGGGCTAAAGTTTCGGTATTTGTAGAGCTGTATAGAAAAAATCATCAGTTGATTGCTCAGGAACAAAAGTTGATTGCTATCAATAAAAACCTGGAGAATGAAATCAACGAACGCAAAAACTCCGAAGAAAAAGTAAAGCTGCTCAATCTGCAATTGCTGCAAAATATTGATAAGCTGGAAGTAGCCAATAAAGACCTGGATCGCTTTGCTTTCATGGCTTCGCATGACTTACAAGAACCCCTGCGAAAAATCAATGTGTTCAGCGAACGTCTCGATTCCGAATATGGAAAACGTTTAGACGAAGGAGGAAAAAAATACATCAACCGCATTCAAACGGCCACAGCACGATTGCAGGCTTTGATCAAAGATATTCTGACTTTCTCTAAAATATCCATCGACAAAACTGCATTTGTCAATAGCGACCTTACACCATTGGTGAAGGATGTGTTACTGGAATTGGACGATGTGATCAAAGAAAAAAAGGCGGAAGTTCAAATTGAACAACTCCCTAATCTGGCCATCAATCCCAACCTGATGCGGCCCTTATTCTATAACCTTATTCATAACAGTTTAAAGTATAGTAAAAAAGACATTAAGCCGGTCATACGCATTTATTCAGAAACCGAATCTGCAGTAGATAAGTTGAAAGGTCCGGAAACAAAAAACAAGTACGCGAGAATTTTTATCAGCGATAATGGAATCGGTTTTGAACAAGTCTTTTCTGAACAAATATTTGACATGTTTAAGAGATTGCACAATCAAAATGAATATGAAGGAACGGGAATTGGTTTGGCTTTGTGCAAAAAAATTGTGGAGGAACACAATGGCTTTATTTCTGCCAAAAGTGCTGTGGGAGAAGGATCGACATTTGTTATTTCTTTACCCATGCCGGAAGTTGAAAAACCAGCTCCTGTAAAAGTAAAATCATAAGTACAATCAATTATTTATCTAACGAGGAATTTTAAGAGCCTTTAATGAAACCAGCTTCCCCTCAATTCTTACCTGTTCTGCTCGCCGATGACGACATAGACGACAGAATGCTTTTTTCGGATGCCATTTCCGATCTCAAACTACCTGTCGATTTACAATTGGTAAAAGATGGAGCTGAGCTCATGGATTATCTATTGACTTCCGCGATCATTATGCCGGAAATTCTGTTTCTCGATTTGAACATGCCGCGAAAAAACGGATTCGAATGCCTGGATGAAATCAAAAATCATCCTTCGCTCAAAGATATATTCATCATCATTTATTCCACTACAGAAAGCCAGAAGGAAATTGATGACGTATTTGAACAACAGGCTAACTTGTTCATTAAAAAACCGAACTCCTTCACAGAGTTAAAGAGAATCTTGTCTCATGTTCTTACCACCGATTTGAAAAAAGAATTTTCGAATCAAACCAAAGAACAATTTATCTTCCAAATAAAATCTCTTCTCTAATTAAAAAAAGAGGAATTCGATTAGGTGTATTGACCGGCAATTTTGTCTTTACTATATAGAGATTAATATTCTCCATCCGCTTCGTCCATCAACCAGCTAGAGCATGACGATACGATTCAAGTTATTTACAGGGATCATTATATTGATCAGCATTTTTGCTATTGATTTTTTTGTCAATCAACGTTTGTCAAAAGAGGTTGTTAAAAACACATCGTACCTCAATAACTCTGAAACAATCATCCGAAATTCTAATATCATAAGTAAACTCATGATTGACATGCAAAGTGGTCTGAGAGGTTATTTATTGACAGACCAGCAAGATTTTCTTATTACCTATTATGAAGGGTTAAAAAGCATTCCTCCTTTACTTAGAGAACAACATAACCTAGTCAATTCTTCCAGGCAAAGAGAACGGTTAGATTCCATTAATCTTTTGCATACAGAATGGATTGATTATTCGAACTCACTCATCACAACCAAAAAAGATACGCTCCCTGAAGCCAGTGCCCGATACAAAGAATTGTTTGAAAAGAAAGTAAAAGCACGTTTTGGAAAAAGATTAAACGATGCCATCCGTGACCTGTTTCAGGATTTTGATGGTTACGAATATAGAAGAAGACAAGAACGAAGAGTCATACTCCAAAAATCTATCGATGACACGCGCCAAATTTCTTTAATACTTACCTTTTGTTCCATCATGATGGCGCTGGTTTCCGGTTTGTATATCATTCGCTTGATCACTAGTAGAATCGCTAAGATGGTCGACTTGGCAGAAGAGATTTCAAAAGGAAATTTCAAAAGCATAAATGATACTCAACAAGACGAGCTCCGACGGCTTTCCGAATCTCTCAATACCATGTCTGCCATTTTGGAAAAAAACTTCAAGGAACTGCAAAAGAAAAACAAAGAGCTTGATGAATTTGCCTATGTTGTTTCTCATGATTTGAAAGCTCCACTGCGGGGCATTGACAATATCACAACCTGGCTGGAAGAAGATCATGGAAAAGAATTGACTCCCGATGTAAAAAAAAGTATAGACTTGATCAAGGGTCGTACAAAAAGATTGGAGAACATGATCAATGGTTTGCTAGACTATGCCAGAATCGGAAAAGTAAAGCGAGGCTTTGAAAAAGTAGCGGTAGGTGAGATGATCAATGAGTTGGTAGAATTGCTGGTGCCACCAAACTTCACTGTCAATATCCTAAACAAAATGCCGGTACTGACAACAGACAAACTGCATATCGAACAAGTGTTTGCTAATCTGATCAGCAATGCGGTAAAATACAATAATAAAGTGGTGGGAAGAATTGACATCAGTGCGTCAGACTGGGGAGACTTTTATGAATTTATTGTACAAGACGACGGCATCGGTATACAGTCCGAATACCACGAAAAAATATTCACCATCTTTCAAACGTTACAAGAACGTGATGCTTTTGAAAGCACGGGAGTTGGTCTCGCCATTGTTAAAAAAATACTGGAAGACCATAAAGCAACTATAAAAGTAGAATCCAAATTGGGTAAAGGAACTGCTTTTATATTCACCTGGCCGAAATATCCGGTGACTGAGTAAATCGATAGTGCCAATAAAAAACAGCTATGAATCACAAAACAATACTCCTTGTAGAAGACGATTACCTTGACGTGACGAGTGTAAAACGCTCTTTGAGCAAATTAACCATCGATTATGAATTGCATATCGCGCATAATGGGGTGGATGCGCTGGCACTATTAAATGGTAATTCTCCTGATGGCACGAAAATAAAACCGGATATTATCATCCTGGACCTCAACATGCCAAAAATGAACGGAATCGAGTTTTTGGGCATCATCAAGAACTACTATAGCCTTAAAAATATTAAAGTTTTTGTGATGACGACCTCTTCGGAAGATTATGACCGGGTGACTGCAGAAAATTTAGGCATTACAGGATACATCCTAAAACCCCTGGATTTCGAAAAATCGAAGGATTTTCCCAACTCTTCTACCTATCAATTGATGTCAGAATTACTGAATTAAAAAAAACAGCCAATTTTATACACCTCACGGTTACCTTAGATTACCCTTCCAGTATAAACCAGTAACAAAGCAACTACTTATTCATAACCTTCAGGAGTACGATATGACGTGTCGTACTCCTGTTTTTTTTAGGGGTAAATGGAATATTTGTTGAGCTTCCCTCCTTTATAAACATAGACTTCGTAATAATGTTTATCAATACCGTATACTTCTTCCAATACTAATTTATCTGCTCCTTTGGCAATTTCGCTGATCTCTTGCTGTTCCTTGAGAGGAATTTCACTCTGTTGGATAGGGTATTCCAATTCAAAGCCTTCGTCGTATTCCAATTCCAATTCAAATGTACTTTTTTGCCATTGCATCTTCATGTCTATTCCTTGGTCGGCAGATTGGTAAGATAAACTGGCTTTATTTTGATCGATTAAATTGGCAGATGCATTGGAGAACATCACAATACCAGAAATAACCATGGCTGTATAACCTAATCTTTGAAATAGTTGTTCGCTGATATAGGGTAGTATTTTTTTAACTCCCAGCGAAGATAAAATCGCAGCAACAGCAATCAAAAGTCCAAACAGAAACACTTGTTGAGTGAGCAAATCAAAGGACGCATACAAAACCAGTTTTATAATATGCAGTAACAATTCATTTGCTGCGCGGGTAGCGACGATCTCTTCTTTACTTAATCCATAGCGCAAATAAAATCTATTGAACAATAAACCAACCGC
>JAQBNS010000013.1 GCA_028288405.1 Chitinophagaceae bacterium | reverse complement strand
CGTGCTGGTAGAAGGCGGGACACAATTGATTCAATCACTCATCGATAAAGGCTTGTGGGATGAAGCCAGGGTATTCATCAGCCCTTCTACATTCGGAGAAGGCATTCGTGCGCCGCATTTGCAGCATGCCGTTCTTCAATCCCGCGAAAGTATTGAACAAGATCAATTGAGTATCTTTACCCGAAATAATGAAAACGCATGAAAAAAGTATTGAGCTTTCTGAAGACGTTGCAAAAGAACAACAACAAAGCCTGGTTTGATGCACACCGAGAGGAGTACGAGGTGGCCAAAAGTGAATTTCTAGGCCAGGTGGATGTGTTGATCAAAGGCTTGACGAAGGTGGATCCGTCTATCGGCAGTCCTCTTCCTAAAGAAACAATATTCCGTATCAACCGGGACGTCCGTTTTTCCAAGAATAAAAGTCCCTATAAGAATAACATGGCCGCGGTGTTTGCCTCCGGCGGGAAGAAGTCTCCAAAGCCTTGTTATTATGTACACATACAACCCGGAGCTTCGTTTATCGCTGGAGGAATCTGGATGCCGGAGAAAGAAGTGTTGGAAAAAATCCGTCAGGAGATTGACTACGAAGGAGCCGTATTGCAGGCTTTACTGAAGAAAGCGAGTTTCAAAAAATATTTTTCTGGGCTGGACGAAGAAGCGGCATTGATGCGCATTCCCAAAGGATATGAAGAAGGTCATCCGATGGCTGAGTTCTTAAAACTGAAAAGTTTTACCATTACACATGCCCTTTCCGATGCAGAAGTGCTCGATGCTAAATTTCCTGACTATGCCTTGAAGGTATTTGCGCAGATTAAGCCCTTTAATGATTTCTTAGCGGTGGTGTTTGAGAAATAAAATAGTGGTAAGTGATAAGGTGCAAGTGGTACGTAAAACGGTAAGTATATTAGGTTGTGGTTGGCTAGGAATGCCGTTGGCAGAGCATTTGCTGCAACTGGGATATGCCGTAAAAGGTTCTACTACTCAGGCCGATAAAGCTGCTGTGTTAAAAGAGAAAGGTATAGTGCCTTATGTCCTCGAGCTGTCCTCGAACCCTGATTACACTGATTTTTTAGATACAGATATTTTGATTGTCTTGATTCCTCCGCGTAGTAAAACACAAAGCCCTGGAATATACTTATCGCAGATGCAACATCTGGCAAATGAGATAGCGCATTATCCCAGGATTCAGCAACTGTTCTATACTTCATCGACCGCTGTCTATCCTGATGATTCAGGACTGGCAAAAGAGGAAAGTGTGTCGTCGCCTGAAGAGTCGGCACATGCGGAGTTGGCAGCAGTGGAAAATGTATTTTTATCTGTTCCAAACTTATCGGCAACAGTTGTTCGTTTGGGTGGTTTAACAGGAGGGTCTCGTTTGTTGATCCGTCACTTTGCAGGTAAAAAAGAATTGAGCGGTGGTTATTATCCTGTCAATTTGCTTCATCAGGAAGACGCCGTCAAGAGCCTTCGATTTCTTTTAGAAAAAAGATTAACGGGTGTTTTTAATGCCTGTTCTCCCGTGCATCCGTATAAAAAAGATTTTTATACCCAATTGGCAAAACGCTTTGAAATGCCTTTACCGGAGTTTAAAGAAGAGGATCGGAAAGAAGGAAAAACGATAGATGTCAGTAAACTGGAAAAAGCAGGTTATACTTTTTCTTACCCGGAGCCGGATTCTTTTACTTATGACCAGGATAAAGCGAAGGCTTAATGGTGATGACCGTGGTCGTCGTTTTTATCTATGACATTCCATAGATAGCCAAACAGGAACACCCCAACCCAGGTAGGATATAAGTACCAGAAATGCGTGATGTTTTTGTCAAAAATATACAACAACAGATGAGAGAACAGGCTGAATACGATCCCTGTAATGCTGATGGTATGAAAGGCATTGAGTTTAAGCATGCTGAATAGCGTTATTCTTACAATGTAAGAATTTTTTTAGTATTTGCTATAACCGTGCTGAAAAACTAAATTGCCTTTCTAATTGGTTGAATAATGAATCCACTGGTAACTACTAAAGACATCATTGCCGCAAGTGAGAGATTGAAGGGTGTAGTCACTCGTACTCCACTTCAGCGAAATCAAAATCTTTCTGACGAATTTCAGGCGAACATCTACCTGAAAAGAGAAGATCTTCAAATTGTGAGGTCTTATAAGATTCGTGGTGCTTATAATTTTATGTCTTCACGTACAGCAGAAGAGTTGAAGCATGGTATAGTATGTGCGAGTGCAGGCAACCATGCACAAGGCGTTGCCTTCTCCTGCCGCATGATGAAAACACACGGCGCTATTTTCATGCCGGCTACGACTCCCAAGCAAAAGATCTCTCAGGTAAAAATGTTTGGGAAGGAGTATGTAGAAGTCATATTAACCGGAGATACATTTGACGATGCGTATGCAGAGTCTATTAAATATTGCAAAGAAAAAGGACGTTTATTTCTTCATCCCTTCGATGATGCGACGGTGATTGCCGGACAAGGTACGGTGGGAATGGAAATATTAGAGGATATCGATTGCAAGATTGATTATGTCTTTGTACCCATCGGTGGTGGCGGATTGACGGCGGGTTTGGGCACTTATTTTAAAGCGAACAGTCCGGATACCAAAATCGTAGCGGTAGAACCGGAAGGCGCTCCATCGATGAAAATGGCGTTGGCTAATAATGCGGTGGTGACTTTGGATACCATCGATAAATTTGTGGATGGTGCAGCGGTAAAGCGTGTCGGAGATTTGAATTTTGCGATCTGTAAAGAATTGCTGAGTGATGTGGTATTGGTACCGGAAGGCAAGGACTGTTCTACGATCATCCGCTTGTACAATGAAGAAGCGATTGTTGTAGAGCCGGCTGGCGCATTGAGTATAGCCGCGCTGGATTATTACAAGGAGCAGATCAAAGGGAAAAATGTCGTATGCGTAGTGAGCGGTTCCAATAATGACATCGGTCGTATGGAAGAGATCAAAGAGCGTTCTCTGTTGTACGAAGGATTGAAACATTATTTCATCATTACCTTTCCGCAACGTGCAGGTGCCTTGAGAGAATTTCTGGATGAAGTACTGGGGCCTAATGATGACATCACCCATTTTGAATACACGAAGAAAAATATCAAAGACGAAGGTTCGGCTTTGGTTGGAGTGGAATTGAAACACAAAGAGGATTACGAATTATTGATCGAGCGTATGGCGAAGAAAAAAGTGCAATACAAAGAGATCAATAAAGATCCGAGTTTGTTTAGCTTTTTGGTGATGTAATTATAAGGGACGAGCCAGGAGCTAGGAGGTACGAATAGAGCGTACCTCCTAGCTCCTGGCTCGTCCCTATGTTTAGTCAAACTCAAAAAACTCTTCGTCATTCACTTTGCTGTGTTTGATTTCAGGCTCTTCGTTTTTGAAAGCATTTTTTAATTCTTCTTTTTCTTTCTTCAAGTCCTCTGCTATTTTCTTGCCCAAGCGTTTCTTGTCAAATTTCACTTCAAACTGATCCCCTTGTCCTTCGATGATGATGAATAGATTCGTTTTGCCGAGCAACCCGCTTTCAGAGGCGTCTTTGTCTTCCGCTTCTTTTTGTTTTTTCTTGCTGAGATTTTTCAGAGGCACTTTCAAATGGTATTTGAAGCGGTTGTCGAAATCATGTGTGCCGGATAATTCAATGTCGCACACATTGGATTTCAATACCATGTTGGGAATCGTAATGACTTTATTTTTGATCAGGAATTGATTGGTCAGTTTGGAGAAACGTACATCGTTGAGTTGGTCCTCTTCCGCAAAGCGTGACAAGGCTTTCATGGGTTCAAAGTTGCGCAGGCGTCCTTCCGAAATGTCCATGTCGATGCTGGCCAGTATACTTTCTGTTACAATCTTGCCGTCAGGATTGAGAATAAAAAAGATGTCCGCTTTACCGAAAAGTCTTCCCGATAAGTTTTTGTGGGAAATGAATGTTTGATCAAAGTCTTTAAAGTCTCTTAATAAGCTATCGATGTAAATGTCATTGAAGGCCAGGTCGAGGGTGAGGTACCTGGAACGATGAGGCAATTTGATTTTCATGATGGCATTTCCTGCTACTTCTCCTCCTGCAGTATTCATCGTGGCATTGGAGAACAATAATAAGGAGTCGTTGTAAGACAACATTCCTTTCACCTGTTTGGCGTGCAGGTTATTGACATGCAATTGCCGGATGTCGCAATCTAAAAACAACATCAGTGAAGTCATGGACGATTCGCCATTTGTTTTTCCTGATGGAGCGGGAAGTATAAAATCTTCGTACACCAATTTGTCTGAATGCAAGGAGCCTTCCACCAGTATACTGCCTTTGCCAAGTATTAATTTGCGCAAAACGTTTTTGATCATTCCATTGACGGCGATGTCTGACTTTGGTGTACGGAAACTCAAACTATTGATCGAGATGTCTGTATTGTTGAAAATAAAATCGGCAGATATGTTTTTAAAACTTTTACGAATGGAACGCAGGTACATCGCACCGTCTTCAATTTGAGCTTCACCCGCAGTGGTGATTTTTTCCAGGTCTTCTCTTTTCTTCAGGTTCCTTACCAATCCTTCAAAGTCAAAACTGAGAGAGACTTTACCTTCCAATGAATCCACACCATCAATAGGGAAAAACGAAACCAGGTCTTTCAGGTTTTGTTTGAGTTCTGCTTTGATCACCAGGTAAGGATCTGACAGGTCGGTAAGCTTGAAAGAGCCGCGAATAGGATTGTTGTTCAAGGTGCCTTCAAACTGTTCTATTTCTATATAAGAGGTCTTCGAAGAATGTGAAGCGCCGTTGCTGAACTTCCCTTTGAGGACTGCTTGTTTAATGCTTTGCCCTCCTTCCGGATTGGTGATCTCTGTATTCTCAAAGCCAAACAAGATATCGATGGATGGCGTATTGTATTGGTCGTATTTTCCCTGGATGGCTGCATCGAAATAAACGTCTCCTTTATTCTGGTAGCGTTTTACCCAATCGGAATTTTCTGTGGGTAAGAGAGAGAGTAACGTAGCAATTTCACCGGTCTTGGAGGTGACATGCAGTTCCAGTTCTTCTTCTTTGGTATGCACATCTCCTTCTATTTTGTATACACTCTCATTGATGGAAACAGTGGTTGTGCCAAGTGTTAAAGCGCCGTCTTCGTTGTTGTAAGACATTTCGCCCCGCAGTTTGATTTTCTTATTTTCAAAATAAGTATTATCACTTACGGTAATGCCATTCACTGTCACTGATCCGTCAAGGCCAATGTTATAAGTATCGTTATGCACCTTGAAAGTGGCTTGCGCTTTATTCAAAGAAAACTCATAAGCTTGTCCGCTGAGTTTGTTGAAATAAGAACAAGAAACATTTTGAAGGATAATGCTTTTGATATTGACATCGATAGATTCAGTTGACGTCTTGGAATCGCTGGGTTTGAAAATGTTGTAATTGGGTTCTCCATCGGCTTTGATACCGGGCAATACTGTACCATTGAACAAGTATGCTTTTTCCAGGCTGTATTTTTTGTAGAAGACTACATCGATGACATTAAAACCCAGGGATAGTTTTTCCATAGAAGCCAGAATCAAAGGATCTTTTTGATCTCCGGGCTCATAGATTTTTACCTCGTGGAAAATAAGGGTGACGTTAGGGAAGTCTTCGAAAAGGCTGAGTTCAATATTGGGGTCTACTTCTACTTTGGACAGCAATTGCTGGTTGATCTTTTCAACGCCTTGCTGGATGAGGGAACTTTTAATCTGTTCAAAAAAGAGCATAAAGCCAACAAGCATCGTTCCTAGTATAACCAGGAATATCAGAAAAATACGGCCTATGATCTTAACGGACTTCACAAGGTTAACTTTAACTGAAAGATATAAAATCTAAACGTATGACTTGCTTCTATTTAGGTGTTTTTTAGTAATTTTTTAATTTCGTTAGACTCTGATCAATGATCTGAAAAATCAAGAAGCCCAATTTTGCTTATACTACTGCTGGAAGAGAGTATAATGTATCTCGTATTATTTACTGGTATTGAATAAGTTGGTTCCAGGTAAGTGATTTCTTTTTTATTCATGTTTTCAAAAATACGTTCCTTCGTCACAGTACCCGATGAATCTATTTTTACCATAGAGGTCATACATTTTGTTGGTTCATCCATGTACACATAGTCTCTCGGATCAACAATGGTAGCATTTCTTGGATTTTCATTGTAAATAAAATACACCGATGAATTGGTGACACCTAATAAGTATGAATAATAGCGAAGATTGTAACTTCTCATTGAACTATGAAGGGTGGGGATCACTCTCATCCAAACTAACGCACCCTTGTTGTCCAGACTAGCAGTTATCAGTTGTTCAAACTGATAGCTGGCACCACTTATACTGCCATTACTCGTGAGGGCATGCGTATGAGTTTTTTGTGCTACCAGTATTATACTTCCGTCTGCCCTGAATTTTATATTCTCCATCGAAAGTCCCCAAAGGACTTCTTCTCCTGAATCTGTTTTTTTGTCAGAAACAAGTTGTCTCAAAACATCAGCAGTATAGGGGTACTGAACAGCTATGATCTCTTTGTCAGTCATAGGATCATACTTTTTGAAAAAAAGACCGGAAGAATAATAATATTCATACTCACCCATTGGCTTAACTTGTTTATTGGAGAGAGAATAAAAGCCTGCTAAAATTAAATTGCTATTACCATCTAATTCCAGTGATAGTCCGGATAAAAAGGCCGAATCAATTTTTGGTAAATATTCTGTTTGCTGATCTGTTTCTAAATTAAAATTAGAAATATTATAAAAGTATTCAGTAGGTTTTTTATTATCTGTATTGCCTTCTCCTAATAAGCTGAAACGGCACATGATATGTAAAACGTTTTTATTGGAAAGAGAGTAGTTGTGAAGTTCTCGGATTTTAGCATTGGAATAGGGAAGTATTATTTGCTTGCTCCAACGTTCCGATAAATCTTTGTCAAACACTTTAAAGAGCTGGCCTTTTCTAAAGACAAGGTAGGATGAGTCTTGAGAAAGACGGAAATCAAAATTATCGAATGCTGTATTTTGCTTTGACAATTCAATAGAAGGCATTATTAGATTTCCTTTACTGTCAATTTTATTCGCCCATATGTAAGCGGTTTGTGAAGCTCTGTCCCAAAAAGATGTGAACAGGTACATGTTGCCTTTGATATTAAATACGCCCTCGTATTTGGCGTGTTTATCATTATTATACTTTACCAATAAGTCTGTTTGTAGAATGATCTCTCCTTTAGCATCTATTTTGCAAAAGTAGGCTTTTTCATTAGATCCGTAGTTTGATTCTTGATTTCTAAAAACAACGAAAGAGCCTTCATTATCGTTTCCCAGATACGATACGTTCAGCCGATCAAGCATATCTACGCCGAATGGATTTCCCCATGTTACATGAATATTCTCTTGAGAGATTGCTGAATGGAAGCTCAAACAAAAGATAAGTAGGAAGGTTTTTAGTGAAGACATAAAAATTGAGTTGGAATGTGTGAAAATAAAAAAAGGTTCCAAACTTTTAAAGTCTGAAACCTTTTAATGTGGGAGCTACTGGGTTCGAACCAGTGACCCTCTGCTTGTAAGGCAGATGCTCTGAACCAGCTGAGCTAAGCTCCCGTAATAGGGTGTGCAAATGTAGGGGCTTTTTTATTATTTGCAAAACAATCACAAAAAAAAATGCAGATTATTAACACTGAATCAGCATTAGGCTAACAATAAAGGATTTACAAATTCTAAAAATGCCCTTAATTGCTGAGAAACGGAGTTATTTATAAAATCAGGAATCGCTATATTCGTCCCTCGTGTATTATTCCTTGTAAAATGACACTCAAAGAAGTTAAAACCTCTTCCGAAATAAAAGATTTTCTTCTATTTCCTGTTGAACTCTATAAAAGCGACCCGAATTGGATACGTCCTTTGGACAGTGACATAGAAGATATTTTTGATCCGGAAATCAATAAGTTTTTCAGGCATGGTGAATGTACGCGTTGGGTATTGTACAACGACAAACAGCAAGCCATTGGCAGGGTAGCGGCATTTATCAATAAAAAAACCGCGAAAACGTCTGAATACACTACCGGTGGTATGGGTTTTTTTGAATGCATAGACAATACCACTGCTGCGAAGTTGTTGTTTGATACGTCCAAAAAATGGTTGGAAGAACGAGGCATGGAGGCTATGGATGGACCGATCAATTTTGGGGAACGCGATAAATGGTGGGGATTGCTGGTAGACGGGTTTTACGAACCCAACTATTGCATGCCGTATCATCATAAGTATTACAAAGCACTTTTTGAAAACTATGGTTTCAAAGAGTATTTTCAACAATACACGTACTGGCGACCGGTAGTCGGTCAGCTTCCGGAAATGTACCAACAAAAGGCGGATCGTATTGCGCGTGATCCTTTGTTTCATTTTGAACACATCAAAAAAAATCAACTCGAAAAATACGCAGAAGATTTCCGTTACATCTATAACAAGGCCTGGGCAAAGCATGCCGGTGTGCGTGAGATGCCGAAAGCACAAGCCATGTCGATCATGAATCAGTTAAAGCCTGTGCTGGATGAAGAGATCATTTGGTTTGCTTATTACAAAGAAGAACCTACCGCTTTTTTTATCATGATTCCTGAATTGAATCAATTGTTTAAAAACCTAAACGGCAAGCTGAAAGGCAAGTGGGATATCATCGCGAAATTGAAATTCTTGTATTACAAATGGACAGGTGCGTGTAAAAAAATGTTTGGTGTGGCCTTTGGCGTCATTCCGGAGTTCCAGGGACGTGGCCTGGAAGGCGCTATCGTAATGGCTGCTGCCAAAAAGATACAACCGATGAAACGCTATACAGAATTTGAAATGAACTGGATCGGTGATTTTAATCCCAAGATGATGCGTGTGGCAGAATCTGCAGGCGGCTCAATCCGTAAAACACATGTGACGTACCGTTACATCTTTGATCAGACGAAACCGTTTACGAGGATGGCGATGATAGATTAGTCGTTAGTGGTTAGACGTTAGTCATTAGTTCACTTTTACAAAACTAACCACTAACGTCTAACGACTAACCACTATTTTCCCACTAATATAAACGGCGCCCAAAAATAAGGCTCGCTCAGTTCTTTGTTTTTTAACAGTTCCAATTTTGCTTTCTGCAGTGCTTTGGCGTAACTGATGCAGTTGGTGTCATTCAGAATATTGTTGTAAAGATTCGTCATCAATTGTAAGGTGGCCTGATCTGAAACACTCCAAAGTGATACAATAATGTTATTGGCTCCCGCATAAAGCAAGGCTCTTGATAAGCCGATCAATCCTTCCCCTTTTGTTACTTTTCCTAAACCGGTTTGGCAAGCGGAGAGCGTGATGAGTTCTGATTTTAGATTCAAGGTGTATATTTCTCCGGAATGTAAATCACCATCTTCCTCTTTATTGCCTTGTAAAATAATCTTGGACATATCAGGATCATTTTCATTGACTAATCCGTGAGTCGCCAAGTGTATGTATGCCCATTCTTTATCACTTGCTTTTTTTAATGCACTTTCACTTGCTTGTTCATTTAAAAAAGAACGAACAATAAATCCTTTATTGGTGAAAGAAGAGGAAAGGCCTTCTACTTCCTTTTGAGTGCCCGGAAGATTATTGATTTTCCCGTTGAAGGTAATGGGTGCACATAAAAGTACATTGCCCGTTGCACATTGTGTTTTACTTTTCTTTAAACTTTCCAAATACAAAGAAGCACTGTAGTTATAGGAGATCGCTGCTTTTTTTAATAATAAGGGTAATTCACATTCTGCTTTTGCTTCGCTGGTAAATAGCGCTTCGAAAGGAGTGGAACTGAGTCGGCCATCAGGAATAATGACGAGTGATGTATGAGCAGGTAATTTGGAAGGCAAGAGTTGTGTACTCAACTCATTGCCGAAGTCGATGTACTGATCCTGCATACGATAACGAATACTGTTTCTCCAGGCTATTAATTGTTTGTCCAGGTTCGCGTCTTTTACCTTACGCACTATTTTTAATTTTTTAGGATCCAATACAAACAAATAGACTTCTTCGTATTTGTCAGAAACAAAATAATGAAACAATGCTGTACTATCCGGTAATAGAGCCTGCAGTTCTTTTGCGGTAAGGGTATTCTTTTTGTATTTCAAGTTGTAGTAAGAAGGAAAATCTTTTTCCAATTGTTCAATGTAGTTTTCATACAACCTGTTTTCTTTCAATACAAAAGAACGCCATTGTGTTTTGTCTGTTTCAGACTCTGCTTTTTTGAGTAGCTGTTCTCCGTAGGCGATACGCTTTTTGATTTCGCTTTCTTTTTTCAACAGGGAATCAGGCAAGCCAGAGAAAGACTTGGCTTTGGCATCTGATATGGCTTCGAGCAAGACAGCGGCTTTGTTCTTTTCTGAAAACAAAAATCCTTGAGCATAATAAGCCTGTTTGTGCAGCGTGATTTCAGAAAGCATGAAGCAAAGGTGAATGGCGTGTTCATAAATATCATTGGTGAGTTTACCTAATTCTACTTTGTCTTTTTTATTGGTGCGTTTATGACGAATGCTTTCGGATAAAGTATCTGCGCTTTGTAAGGTGCTAAGTGCAAATTGCAGGTCTTTCACTTTTAAATCTTTCTTCACATGTTTTTCTTCCAGGGCCTGCGCTTTTAAAAGAAAAGTATTCAGCATCAAGTCCGAATGGATGACATCTTCGGTAGAAGGATTTGAATATATTTTTTCATTGCTGAATTTAAAAGAATTGGCAACGAGTGCTTGTTGGTAATAGGAGAGCGATTTTTTGTATTTCTTTTTTTGCAATTCAATAGCGGCCAATTCATTGTAACACTCGGCTACCTCCGGGTGACGGTTACCAACGTTGGCCGTAAAAATGGACAAAGCTTCCAATTGATACTGTTCTGCTTTTTCAACTTTGCCTGTTTGCAGATACACATTCCCAATATGCGAAAGTGTGAAGGCATAATTAATATGTTTTTTCCCTACAGAAGACTCAATGATGGCCAATGCTTTTTCGAATTGAGACAAGGAAGAATTATACGTTTGTTCGTTTTGGTAAACAATTCCTTTATTGATCAATGCACTCGCGATGAGTGGATGATTGGATTGGAATACAGCGGTGTAAATCGCAATGGCTTTGTCGTAATAGACAATCGCTTGTTCCGGATCGTTGTGTTGATAGATCAAACCGAGGTTCATGTAAGATCCTGCAGTGATAGCGGATTGCTCTCCATAAATGGTTTGACGAAGTTGAAGAGCCTGCAACGCATATTCCATTGCTTTTTCATTGTTGGCTGTGGTCCAGTACAAAATGCTAAGGTGATTGTAACTTTCTGCCAGAGCCGGCTTTAAATTTTTATCATTACTAGTTAAGGCAATGCTTTTATTCAAAACATCTTCTGCTTCTTCGTATGCCCCTTGCCCGATTTTAGAAAGTCCCAGGGTATTCAATAAGCTTGCTTTCTGTGCAACCTCATTGGACGGACATTCCAGCAACGCTTGTTGCAGCAATGTCTCTGCGTCTTCAAACAGGCCTTGTCTGACCTGACATTCTGCTTGTTTTTGTATAGCTGCAAAATACACGACACTGTTCTTTTTGCCGGCCTGGTCCGCTACTTTCAGGTAGTATGTTTGACTTTCCTGATAATTACCGGCCCAAAATAAAGAGTCTGCTTGTTGAAGATTGCGTTCTTGCGATTGTGCCTGAATCCATGAAACCGGCAAACAAAAAACGAGGAGTATGTAAAAATTAAATTTCATGATCGACACGTTTAGAATTTATATTCCACTCCGATTGTTTGTACCCATTCCCTGGAAAGTCCGTCGGGGTTGGTTTCCCGTGCCATCAGCTTATAGCCAAACATCCCTTTGATGCTGGTCTTGACGGTGATGTTGTACCCTACGCCTCCTAAAGCAGTTAAGGCTAATCCGGTGGTACCATCTTTTTCTCTTACTTCTTTAAAGGTGGGAGAAAATACTTTGTCTTTCGTGAGTCTATAAATACCAAGCAATCCGACATAAGCATTAAACTTCGAGGAACGGAAATTACGTTCTATACGAAGCATAACGTCTTTTCCGCGGAGTACATCTTTAGAAACCGGATAGGCAAGCGCTTGTTGCTGCTTGTCAGAACCGGTCCAGGCGGCCCATACAAATTCATTGCCTGCAGCATTCAATGCTTGCTGATAACCTGTAGCGAAGAGCCATTGCCTGGTGATGAGAGAAATACCGGCAATCGCGTCATAGGTCCCGAGACTGGTTTGGTAATAGCTTGGCAATGGTCTTCCATCATCGGATTTCAGATTGGGAACCATGGTTGGTATTTTGGTACCGATGCTGACGTTGACTTGATAAGTACTTTTGGCAACGACGTTTCTTGTAAAACTAAGCGAGATGTCGCCGGTGCCGTGTGTATTGGCCAAACTACCGTAAACGAATTGGTAAGGGACTTTGATCTGTATCGTATTTTTATTACCGACAGACACATTGGCGTCGAGTGTATAATTGAGAATCAGGTCATCAAATTTGGTGTAACCTATATATTGGGAGAACTCAATGCTGCGGAGTTTGATATTCGTTTGGGTACTGTAATGCTGATTAGGTCTCATGGCTCCCATGGTACAGAATCCTGCATCACTGCAACCCTGACCCTGACTTGAAAGAGGATAGAAAAAGGCGGAGAGAAGAAAAGCTATCACTGGCAATGCACGCTTTAGCGTTAAAAAATAAATTTTGTTTAACATGTCCTCTTCAAGTCTATAATACCTATTTTTACCTTTAAATATAATAGTTAAAATCAATAAAAAATATTCAAAATGAGTTTGTTAGTAGTAGGATCAGTTGCTTTTGATGCCATCGAAACCCCCTTTGGCAAAACAGATAAAATCGTAGGCGGTGCAGCCACCTATATCGGGCTTTCCGCTTCGTATTTCCATAAACCTGTCAATTTGGTTGCTGTAGTAGGTGGTGACTTTCCTCAAAAAGACATTGATCTTTTGATCCACCACGGTGTAAATACAGCCGGATTACAAATTAAAAAAGACGAGAAGACTTTTTTCTGGTCCGGTAGATACCACAACGACATGAATTCCAGAGATACCCTGGTGACGGAATTGAATGTTTTGGGTGATTTTGACCCGATCATCCCTGAAGCGTATCAAAATACAGAATACCTGATGCTGGGCAACCTGTCACCGCAGGTACAGCGTACGGTGATCGAGCGTTTGAAAAATAGACCGAAGTTGATCGTAATGGACACCATGAATTTCTGGATGGAAATTGCATTGGATGAATTGAAGAAAACCATTTCTATGGTCGACGTATTATCCATCAATGACGAAGAAGCCAGACAATTGTCAGGAGAGTATTCTTTGGTGAAAGCGGCGAAAAAAATATTGGCCATGGGTCCAAAATATTTGATTGTAAAAAAAGGAGAACACGGGGCTTTGTTGTTCAACAACGAACAAGTATTCTTTGCTCCGGCATTGCCTTTGGAAGATGTGTTTGATCCAACCGGTGCCGGCGATACCTTTGCCGGAGGCTTTATCGGATACATCGCGCAAACGAGAGACATTTCTTTTGCCAATATGAAACGTGCCATCATTCATGGTTCTGCCATGGCTTCCTATTGTGTAGAAAAATTCGGAACAGAACGTTTGTTAAATCTTACACCGGATGCTATCGAAGACCGTGTGCAGGATTTTGTGGAATTGGTTCAATTTGAAATTCCTTTGAAATAAGTTAAACAGTTGTTAGTTATTAGTTGTTAGTTAGGATGATTAATAAGGTCAATTTGTTATCATACTTTTTTAACAACTAACAACTAACAACTAACAACTAACAACTAACAACTATTATATCTTCCATGCAACAATGCCTCTGCATACTGTCCAGTATTTTAATCCTGACCTTAGGCGGATGCCGGACAGCCTTGCATACCGTGGCACCGGAAGAGAAGTACGAGGAAGTTGATTTTTCTCCTCAAATATCCTCCTTCAGTATTCCGCTGGATTTTTCGATTCCTGAAATGCAGGCTTTGGCGAATAAATACACCGAAGGTGTTTTGTACGAAGACAATAACATGGAAGATGATAATTTCATGGTCAAAGTAGAGAAACACAGTCCCATTACTTTATCGCTGTATGGCAACGAAATACAATACCGTGTTCCTCTAAAAGTTTGGTTGAAAGGAGGAGCGTCGCTGCAATCCTTCGGTTTGTCGCTCTCTGATGCCGAAGAAGCGGAAGGTTCACTGGCTTTGATCTTTCGTACGAAAGTTGATTTTGATCCTTTCTGGAACATTCAAACGACTACTCGTTTCATCAGTTACGAATGGCTGGTGCAACCGAAGTTTTCGATTCCCTTATTGACCATTCCTTTTAAAATTGTTGCTGATCGCATGATCAAAAGCCAGCAGGCGAGTATCTCTGCGATGATCGATGAACAGGTGAAAAAAAATGTAGACACACGCAAATACATTGAAACCGCCTGGGACTACATGCACCAACCGATCAGTTTATCCACCGATCCACCGACCTGGCTAAAATTACAACCCAAAGAATTATTTGTTTCTCCTTTTACTTCGGATGCACAACACTTGTATGTCACTGTTGGATTGAAAGCCATTACAGAAACAGTCATTGGCAAGCAACCCGTATTGACGCATTCTAATCTGCCTAATTATAAAGTAGAAAAAAATCAATCGGCATCCTATACTATTCAATTGGCGGTGAATATCAGTTACGAAGATGTAACGGAGATGTCCCGCAAATACTTGAAAGGACAAGTCTACACGTTCAGCAATGGTAAGAAAAAAATTGTGATTGAAGACGTTAGTTTTTATGGCAACGCAGAGAAGATGGTGGCGGAAGTATTGTTATCCGGGAGCTTAAATGGTAAAGTGTATTTAAAAGGATTGCCAGTGTATGATTCTACTTCCAGGAAAGTCGTTTTTAGTCAACTGGATTTTGACCTGGATACTAAAAACAAATTGACGAAGTCTGCCAATTGGCTGGCACACGATATACTGGTAAAAAAGATGGCCCCTTATTTTTCTTATTACATCGGAGACCAGTTGGACAGCGCCGCGGTGCAGGCGAGGGCCAATTTGAAACGCAAACAATTGCACCCTAATTTTTTGGTGGACGGTACGTTGGAAAAACTTCAGCCTGCTGATATTGTATTGACGAAAGAAGGGATCATCGCGCTGGTCAATGCCAAAGGAGTGATTCGATTATTTGTAACGGGGTTGGATCGCTATTGATCCTTTGTGAAGCAACAATAATTTATAAAAGTCAAACAGCACTAAAGGTCCTGAAAAGTGCAGCAAGAGAAACCGGATTGGTTTTATGCAAAACGACAAAAGACTTAACACCCACGTCATCCCGGAAGACTGCATGCGTGTATAAGTCGACCATAATCGAAATTCTTTTTCGATCCCTATAGGATAAGAGGATTGCTGATCGATGATTTGCAGCAGAGACTTTATTCCTTCTTCTGATTTGCTTAAAAAAACTTCATTGGTTTCCAGGCTCGTATGGATAACGGGGTTGTCAATCCCTTGCACTTTAATGCCTTTGGCTTTGGCCATGCTACCAAACAGCGTGTCTTCGTGTCCGTATAAGACCAATGATTCGTCAAATTGAACCGTATCAAACGCCACTTTAGAAATCAGGAAATTGTTAGATTGAAAACCTACACGGTTTGATTTTAGGGAAGAAATGATTTCGCGGTGAATACCATATTTCCAATGCAGCAATCGATCCTTTGTTCTATACAGCTCACTGTAATGACGGCCTCCCGATACAATGACATGGGGCAGCAGTTGATCCAGGTAAATAGAAAGGAAAGAAGGACTGACAGGCAATGAATCCGCATCGATAAAGAGAAGGTATTCTCCTTTAGCCTTTTGAGCCATAAAATTACGTGCGGCAGAGCGGCCTTTATTTTTTTCAAAGGAAAATAATGAAACGTCTGCTTTATTGAGCAGACTAGCATTGAGCTGTTTGCTGGATTCATTCGAACCGTCTTCCACGATTAAAATTTCCACATTCAGGTTCTTTTCGTGTATTTCATTCAACAGTGCGTCGACTAGGGGATGAACGTTAAAGTCCTTCACAGGAATGCAAACACTTAAAATAGGACTCAGCAGGTTCATGGAATAGAATGTGTTGTAAGATGAAAAAAAAAGACTATTAAGGCAATTATTCATTCTGCTTTCCTCATCTATTGGTATATTTGTTTAAAATCAGCGACGCTTGAAAGAACTCCTCAATATATTCCGAAACAGGCTGTTAGACCTTTCCTCTGCTAATAGATCTGTTTTTTTGCCAAAGGTTTACAAAGGCAAATTTTCAGATTTAAAAGCCTGGGATTATTTGTCTGCGCTTTCTTCGCTGGATGTTGTGAAGTCTATGCTGGCGGGTAAATCGGTGATAAAAATTGCTGATGTCAAGCACATTCGTCCTGATGATTTGGAATTAGTATTGGAAGAAGCCAAGAAGCTGATTCGTACACGACAGTTGATCTTTGATGAAACAGGCAGCGCGGACTTCTACATCGGTTGGCCCTTTGTAGAAGGGGTATTGAAAAATGGAATGCCTTTGCGCGCACCGTTGATTTTTTTTCCTTACCAATTGAAACAAGTTGGGCGAGAAGTATTCTTGGAAAAGGAAGCACTGGATGAACCCTTTTGGAACAGGTCATTGTTTTTGTCGCTGTCTTATTTTGAAGAATATGCATTTGATCCTTCCTGGCTGGAAAATCCGGTAAGCATGCTGGAAGACAAGCCGGATCAGGATTTCAGAACGAGCTTGTTGGAAGAATTGAAAAAACAAGGTTGGCATCCTTCGTTTGACCGGGAGTTTTTATCGGAGAATATCATTCATTATTTGCCGGTTAACAAAGCCGATTTAGAATCCACATATCCTGCCGGCACATATAAGTTGAAGCCTTATGCAGTGATGGGATTGTTTCCGCAATCGGCATCTTATATTCATACAGATTATGATTTGCTCAAGGATAAAACGTCTGAGCATACCTTAGAAACATTATTAGCCGCTCAATACCATAAGTCGGTAGAAGAAGGGAAACCGGCTTCGATAGAATTTACTCCGCTTGCAGTCGACGGTTCTCAGGAAAATATCATTGCTCAGGTTTCTTCCGGTCAATCGCTGGTGGTACAAGGTCCTCCGGGTAGCGGCAAGACACAGTTGATTTGCAACCTCATTGCTCAATTCTTGGGTAAAGGGAAAAAGGTGTTAGTCATCTGTCAGAAGAAAGCAGCACTCGATGTGATCTATGAAAGGCTTCAATCTATAGAGCTGGAACAATTTGTATCCTTGCTGCACGATGCCGGAACAGAAAAGAAAATCCTGTTTGATAAAATAGCGGATCAGATTCAATCGTCGGAACAGTATAAAAATCAAAATATACATCCGGATACAATCGTTCTTGAAAAAGAATTTTCAAGAGTACAATCTTCTATCGCACGGTTGATTGATTTTTTTGCTAAATACAAACAAGCTTTATACGATACACAGATAGGAGGAGAAAGTGCGCATGCTTTGTATCTGCTGTCTAATAAGCAGCATACATTGGTCAATCTCGACCTGGAGTTTCAAAGCATTCCGGTCAATGAAGTGTCTAATAAGAGCCTTGATCTAGAGCAGTTTTTGTTTTATCAAGCCGCCATTGAAAGTGATTTCGAATTGATTCATGCAGCAGTAAATAATGACCTTTCGATCGACGATAAAGAAAAGATGTTGGAATTGCTGGACAAGATTCCTGCTATCCTCCATCAGCTGCAAGCCTGGAATGAAAAGGAAAATCTGATGACGGCCATCGATCTTTCTTTTGCGCGTTCCTGGATACAGAAAATCAGAACATGGGCGAACGATTCATTGGTTTATCAACACCGTATTTCTCAGGAGGCTACAGAGCAGTTTTCAAAAGACCAGCTCATGCAATGGAAATCAACCGTTGTCAGTAGTTTTAAACTGATGAATCGATTGGTAACGCCCATTCCTGAATGGCATCTGGAGCGATGGAAGAGCAACGTGCAAAAGGCTTCGCAAAGCGGCTGGCAACATTTAAAATTTAAAATTCGGGTAGCACTGTCAGACACACCATTCAAAGTATGGCTGCGAAGTAATAAATTAAGCAGCAGCAAAGACGATGTTCTTTTTTTAGTAGAGTTGTTTGCTACGATGGATCAGCTGACGGCACTCAAGGACAGTTGGGCGAAATACACATTTTTGAATACGAATCACGGTTTAGTCGAAAGGCTTTTCACGACACACTTGCAAGTGTTCGATCGCATTCATCAGGAATTGGAAAAGGCTTCCGATATACCCGCGCTGAAAGCATTGTGGAGAACGACTCCATTATTCAGATTACGTTTGGATGACTTGATGACGATGGTGCAGGAAAGACAAGACCTGCTGTTGCCTTACTTTGACCATTGGAAACCCAAAACGGTAGATCATTTATTTGTAGAAGAAAAATACAGAATACAATGGTATGCTTTTATCAGTCAACGTTTCGAACGCTGGCTGGGTTATGAACAGCTCAAGAAAAATCTCGATTTGTTGTTGTTTACTTCGTTTCATAAAGTCATCCGGGAAGTGACCAACGCAGACAAAGCACTGATAATAGAAACCTGGAAGCAATCTATATATCGCGCCTGGATTGAAGAAAAGGAAAGGATGTATCCTGTTTTGAAAACAGTTTCTACTCCCGAATGGGAAATGAAGGAACAGGAATTACAAATGCTGATCGATAGACGCTATAGTCTTTCTTTAGAATTTTTGAAGATAAAACTAAGAGAGTGGGTATACGCGGGCATTCAATACAACAGGCTGAATCGACAAGTCACTTACAGAGACCTGAATCATCAGGTCTCTAAAAAGAGAAGTGTATGGCCGGTACGTAAACTGATTGCGGAGCACGAAGAAGAAATTTTAGATCTCATTCCTTGTTGGCTGGTTTCACCGGAAACGGCATCCACAATTTTCCCGATGCACGATTTATTTGATCTTGTGATCTTCGATGAAGCGTCTCAGTGTTTTGTAGAGAAAGCCTTTCCTTCCTTGTTCCGCGCCAAACAAGCCGTAGTCATTGGAGACGACAAACAATTGAAGCCAAGTGACCTTTACCGTGTCCGTTATAAGAACGAAGACGAAGAAGAGGACATTGATTTCGATGTGGAATCTTTGCTTGATTTCTCTTCGCGGTATTTCCCTTCCAACATGTTGACCGGCCATTACCGCAGTAAGTCAGAAGATCTGATTCGTTTTTCTAACGAACATTTTTACAACAATCATTTGCGTATCATTCCTGATATCACTTATTCAAAAGAACAAGCATTGCAATACGTCAAAGTAGAAGGACGCTGGATCAATAATACCAATATAGAAGAAGCGCTTAAAGTCGCTGAACTCGTACAGGATTTGTTGTTTACTCATCCGGGTAAAAGTATTGGGATCATTACCTTCAACTATCCGCAGGCTTTTCTGATCCGGGATACCTTGGATTCGTCGGACTTTGCTTTGCCGGAAGATTTACTCATTAAAAATATTGAGAACGTACAAGGTGATGAACGGGATATCATCATCTTCTCTGTAGCCTATGCCAGAAGCAAGGAAGGAAAGATTGTTACACAGTTTGGTAGCTTGAGCCAGGATGGCGGAGAAAATCGTTTGAATGTAGCGATCACCAGAGCAAGAGAAAAAGTAATTGTGGTATCGAGCATTTTACCGGAAGAGTTGAAGGTAGAGCATCACAAGAACAAAGGAGCAGAACTCTTGAAACAATACATGCAGTTGGTGTACGACACCAGTTCAAAGAAAATGAATAAGGTAGATCTGATGCAACCGGGTATTCGCTTTGAAAAAAATAACACATTAAGTGATGTTGTGCTGCATACCTCTAACGATAAATATACCAATGCTTATTTCTCTGACTTACAAGAAAAGAGATCCCCGGAACATTTAGTCTTTACAGATGATCAACGTTATTTCTATTCTCCTTCTGTCTCAGATTGGCATGCTTACAGTCCCAAACTATTTGTACAGAAAGGATGGAAAGCAGATCATGTGTATGCGAGGAATTATTGGTTTGACAGAGAACGGTTTTTTGAACAATTGAATTGATTTGATTCATTACCCAACGGTCTTGCCCCTAAATCCCCTAAAGGGGACTTGCTTATTATTTATTTCGTGGCTATAGACATTATGTCCCTCCGGGACAGTGTTTATTTTAATTTCCTATTCGTCCCAAAGGGGCGTAATGTCTATAGGATTCATGATTTTATTATTTTCAAAAGTCCCCTTTAGGGGATTAGGGGTTAGACCGCAAGAGCAACAGCATACAGCAAGAAAATGAGTTATTGCTCTTGCTACATACTCATTTCTGTCAAGTCCCCTTTAGGGGATTTAGGGGCAAGACCGTGTGACTATCGATTAAAGAAAAATAACCCCAAAGCTCGTAAACAGATAAACAATGCAAATCGCATAACTCAGTTTACGGACATCCATCTTTTTTAATTCGTGAGGTTCGTAAATCGCATTGACGGCAATCACAATCCCAAAATTAATGAGCACAATGATGAACGTGATCCAGAACAGGATATCGGCTCTCGTCAAGCTGTCGGAGGAAGGTGTAGAAGCAGAGAAAGAAATAGAGAAAGCAACGATGGACATGAAGACACCAATGCTGACTTCCCCCAGATTTTCGAAAGAAATATCTTTTAGGAATAATAAAGTACAACTGATGAGACCGATCAGGATCAACGGTAATACAATTTCCAACATTGGCTTCAATACTTTTCTTCCAATCTCCAGGCGGAAGTAAATGTTTTTAAATTCGCTTAATTTATCTTCATCAATGTCCGGATCGCCGTGCATGCCACGGTTGATCTCGTTGTCTACGGTGACATAGAATTTTTCTTTGTTCCATTCGGTGATTTTAAATGACTCTAGCCTTTTGTCGTCCTTGACAAAACTCTTTTGATCAAACGATATTTTTATTTTATCTGAAGGGTTCAAAATTTCTGCGCGAATATAAATTTCCTGTTTATCGAAGGGATACTTATCCAGGTTGTAATTCACATAAAAAATTCCGGATACTTTGTACAATTTATACACTGTCGATCCATGAGTTTTTTCAAAGATCAGTTCCCGCGAACTTTCACTTTGCTTCATATTTTGAAAGATGATGTGTTTTTCTGCATCCAGGTTGGCAGAATCCAGTTTCACCCAATAGTAAAAATCAGAGGTGAAGGAATTGCTGTTCATGTCTATATCGTAGATGTCTGCGATCTCCATGCCGAAAAATAGATTAGGAATCACTTCTCTTTTCTCGTTCAACTGCAAAGGATAAGAATGCAATTTACCGGAAGCATATTCCGTGAAATACAATTCAGGTAATACCGTCAATGTACTGTCGTATAGGTAGAGCTCGTCCATTTCCACGATGGTAGTCATCGGCAAACTTCTGAAGTAAGTAATAAAATTTTCTTTCCGTAAGAAAGAGGTATCACTTTGGTATTCAAATTTATTTTTAATCATTTCCACTGCATCGTAGCAACGTTCTACAAACATGCTGTGGTTGGGGTTTTGAAAATAAACAGGATACTTGCGTTTGAATTTATCGATGTCCACAGACATTTGTTTGGTTAATGCATCTGTAGGGTTACTGCAGATGATTAAACGGTTATTGGTTTTGTCTCCAAAGGTTTTCAGTTCATCGTGATTTACAATATAAGAATGGCCAATCAGTTGTATGCTGTCGCAACGGGTGTCGAGGTAATCGAGTAAATTATTACCGACTGCAGCATGCGTGTTGATCAATGTCCAGGTTGTTTTTTCTACCGGATTTTTAGTGTAAAAATCAGCCAGTTCATTATAGAGTGCTATGGAATCCTGTGTATTAAATGCTTTCCCTTTCAATGAAAAGAGTTTGTGAACGGTAATGTTTTCATCAGACAATGCCTTGAGGTATAATTCATGCAAAGGATAATCGGTTTCCGAAACCATGTTGACCTTTTTTACCTTCAGGACTTTCTTTAAAAAGGCCACCATGTCTAAGGGTGTATGGTCATGACTGCCGGTAAAGATCACGTTGTTGCCAAAGTCTTCATTGTTTTTATCGGCGTTGATAGCGATGACTGGAATGTTAAAATTCTTAATGGTTTTACTGCATTCCTTTAAGTGGACACCCCATGTATTGTCTATCACTAAAACAATCGAAGTATCTTTCGCAATTTCTTTGTAGAGCGAATCACTGACCAGTCCTGACTTTTCACAATCAAATAGTTTCAGTTTGAGGCTGTGGTGCGGTAAGTCAACCTGTTTCAGGTATTCCGAAAGCACGGCATCATGCAGTAGGTCGAAAGGATTCTGTTCTTGCTTTTCCCTGGCTATACCTTTGGACGCATCCGTATAGCGTCCGATGTAGGCGACATATTTAACGGTTTTACCAATATCGTGAGAGGCGTTAGCTGTTACTTTTTGATACGTGTAAATACCCAGCAATGTAAAAAGACACAGAGAGGCAACGGATAGTATAAAACGATTGTTTTTAAAAAAGTTCATGGCCTCGTATCAGATGAGTTGGGTAATGATGTTACGGTGTGTCTTTTTATAAGCACCGTATTTTTTACATAGAAAGAAAAACAAAATACAAGACAGCAACCAGATCAGGTATACGACCGGTAAAGAATATCCTATAGTTGTGCGATGTCCCAGATCCATCCATTGTTCGTGACTATCAGGGTTGGTAAGGCTAAATAGAATGACAGACAAGGTATGAAAGAAGTACAAATGTAAAATGTAATAGAACATGGGTACCTGTCCAAAGGTTGCCAGTAGGGTAGAAAGCTTCCCTTGTATTTTTTCTGTGAGGGCCAGTAAAACAAAACCAATTCCTAATGTAGCCAGGCAATAGTGTAAAGAGAAAGGATATTTAGAAACATCGAAGAAAGACATGATGCTTTGCGGGATCGTTTCCTGAACATAAAATTGTTTGATGTCACCATAACTGTTTGTAAACCGCAGCAGCACAAATACCAGGCAACAGCCTATACCCGTTGTCAGCAAGTAGGAAAAACGTTTGGAGGCATCGTAATCTTTTCTATACCATTTTCCTAAAAAGTATCCCAGGAGCATCACGCCCAATGCCGGTAACAGCGGATAAAGTATAAATACAAAAAACTGATCGGTGATGATTGTTTTGGAGGCTACGTGCAGGAAAGACCAGATCAGCTGTGCCGTAATCGATTGATCGAAGACTACGTGATCCATGGTATTGTGCAACACTAAAATAAGTATAGCAATAATGCCGGATATTTTTTTAGGCAAATATACAAAGAGCGCCATCAGTACCATGCTCCATCCTATGACCCAAATGACAGCTCCCATGATGTAATGTGTATCAATGGAAAAATGCCAGGCAAAACGGATGAGCGTGAGTTCGAGCAATACTAACCATAAGCCTCTGAAAAACACATACGAGGAAGTCTGTGCTGTACTTTTCTTTTCCTGGTATAAAGAGATGGAAATACCGGCCAGCAATAAGAAAAGCGGTGCACACAAATGCGTGATCCAGCGGGTGAAGAATAAAGCCAGGTTACTTTGGTGAAGATCTTCCGGAGAAAAACGAAAGGCATCGATATGAAAAAAATCACGGGCATGATCCAATGCCATCAGGATCATGATGAGTCCTCTCACCACATCTAAACTTGCAATGCGTGGTGGAGAAGTTGCTTTCATGGACGAGGAACAGGTAATCGGAAATAAACCTTATCAGAGCCCTGACGTTTTTTATTCAACAAGGCAACGATTCGATTGTTGTCTGCCTCTTCAATGGTTTTGTATTTTATATGCAGGTATTTTAATACTTCGATAGCATCATTATAGCTGACCACTACAAATGGAGTTTCTTCAAATCCGTTGCCCGAACTCAATACGCATTTCACGAAGAGTACGTACTTTTGATTGTTGATGGATTCTTCGTCTGTTCTTTTTAACGCATAGCAAGCAAAGCTTCTTTCAAAGTAAGCGGTAATGCTTACCGGATGGAAGGCAAGCAAAGTATCGCCTAATTCGTAGGCCTGAATAAATTCCTGCAGCAGGTTGTGTTCTTTGATGTTTTGCTCGATGCTGTCAATCAACTCAAGCTTGTAAGAAGGTTGCCCGACGGATCCGTAATACAAGGTTAAAAAATCATTGCGTTGTAAAGTGCTGTCTGATTGTCTGAGTTTTTCTACGAGTTGTTTGTAGTGGATTCGTCCTGTTGAAGAAGAAGTGCTCAGGGCTATAGAGTCCGTGTTGATTTGTGCTTGCGCCAAGGAAAGGGGCAGGAAAAACAAGTAACAAACACGTACAACAAATCTATTCATGTTTCAAAACACTGATGCCTATGTCGCTGATGCCTGCTATGGTATCCTGGCGCATGTACTGTTGCAATTGTATAATAAACTTCCCTTTGTAAGGGAAAGTCATATTGCTGTCAGCTAAAATCGTGTGGTCGTATTTATTTCCCCATCCACTACCTTTTGGTTCACCTGTTTTTTCGTCAAACAAATACATGCCTTGCAATTTAGACGATAACTGTTTGCCGGTGGAATCCAGCACCGCACGCTTGATGTATAAATTGTAGTAGGGATAATCCTTGGTATAGCGCGTCAGGTATTGCAGCGTATACTTACTTTTTTCATCCTCTATTTCTACCGGAAAGGAAAGTTTGTTCGATACCAACCACTCGTCATCCGCTATTTCCTGGTAATCATGAAAAACTTTTCCTTTCTCACTGCATGAAAAAAGAAATGCAACAATAGAAAAAAGAAACAATTTATTTTTCATTCTCATTCGGTGATGAAGTGTTATCGGTTGGTTTATTCGGATTGTTATTGGGTCTGTTTTGCTGACCGCCTTGTTGCGGAGGTTTTGGACCGTTATTTTGTTGCTTGTTCGGATTTGGATTTTGCGGACGTGGCTGATTAGGACGATTCTGCTGCGGAGGTCTTGGCTGACCTTCGGGACGTGGTGTTTGTCCCTGTACGTTTTCACGTTGCGCATTTCCTTCTCTTGGAGGTCTGTTCTGATTTGGATTTTGCGGACGCGGTTGTCCCTCACGATTTTGTTGCGGAGGTCTTGGTTGTCCTTCTCTATTTTGCTGTGGAGGTCTTGGATTGCCTTCACGGTTTGGATTTTGCGGACGAGGTTTAGACTGTTGTCCTTCTCTCGGTTGATGCTCAGAACGTGCAGGTCCTGCAGGTTTAGTGGAGTTTTGATTTTGAGGTCTTGGTTGTCCACCTTCGGTTACAACACTTGCGCCAGTAGGATCAGAAGTTTTTTTCTTTTTCTTCTTGCGTTTGTTTTTGTTGGCCTGAAACTTATCATCAAAACGAGCAAGCTCACTTTTTTCTTTGATAAACTCTGTAGTGATTTTACTTTTTTCCTGATCGTTGAGCAAGTCAGAAGGTTTGTTGCCGTCTGCATTCATCGCCTGAATATGGTTGACGCGGTCAACAGGTATAGCGATCCAATTGGTCGGTTCGTCTTCGTAAGAGAACCACATGATCTTTTTAAAGATGTCTGTTTTTTGTATGCTCGCTCTTCCTCTTTCGGTCAGCAAAGGTTTTTCTACTTCAGGAATGCCTTTCAAGGCATCGAGGTAGGTTTCCAATTCATAATTCAAACAGCATTTCAATCTGCCGCATTGACCTGAAAGTTTGGAAGGATTTAGCGACAAGTTTTGATAACGGGCCGCTGAGGTATTGACATTTTTAAAATCACTGATCCAGGTAGAGCAGCACAACTCTCTGCCACAAGATCCTATACCACCCAATCGGGCGGCTTCGTGGCGAAGACTGATCTGCTTCATTTCCACACGTACTTTGAATTCTGAGGCAAGCAGTTTAATCAGTTCCCTGAAATCGACACGCTCGTCTGCGGAATAATAAAAAGTCGCTTTGGAGTTATCGGCCTGAAATTCCACATCCGTCAATTTCATTTCCAGCTTTTGCTCGAGGATGATGTGTCGGGTACGGAATACAGTTGTCTCTTCTCTGTTTTTGCTGAGGATGTATTTTTCAATATCCTTTTGTGACGCTTTACGGGTAATGGTTTTTAACTGATCGTCGTTATTGACCATTTTACGCTTGAGCTGTAGGCGTACGATTTCGCCTTGCAAAGCCACATGACCCAAATGATAGCCCGATGGCATTTCTACCACCACAGGATCACCGGTATACAACTCAAAGGATTGAGTGTTTCTATAAAATTCTTTGCGACCGTTTTTGAAACGAACTTCTACTACGTCAAAATCCTGAGCAAGACCGATTCCCATGTTACTGAGCCAGTCAAAGGAGTTTAATTTATTACAACCACCGGTTGCACATCCTCCTGTTTTGCTACATCCTCCTGTCGTTCCCGTTCCACAACCGCCACCGCCTGTTCCACAAGATGAACAACCCATTATTTTTTAATTTTTATATCTAAACGAATAGGACCGAAATACATAAAGCGGATCAAAATCCACCTTAGACAAATATAATGATTTAAATGTAAAAGTTGGTAGGTATTTGAGGGGGAAAAGTTAGTGGTCAGAAAAGGGATAAACGAGTGTATTGAAGAGATTGAGTCCTTTCTTCACTCTATATTCTTATTTGGGCGTTCCCTGCGGGCCGGGCTTTCGCCACTCGCTTTTTTCTTTGAATCAACCTCCAAGCATCATCAATCTAAAAAATCAAAGAAAAAGAGCTCAGACAATGGCTCAATCCCTAACGCAAGGTGTTCAATCGAAATCTTGCCCTTTGCCACTTTATTTCATAGCTTCATACCCCTTAAAGAATCGAAGAATGAGTATTTGGTATTGGCTTTACGACTTGCACCCTGCTGTCGCGTTTTTTTTGATTACCGGTTTTTTTACTGCTTTTGGAGTGATCGGTTTGCTGGTTTCTGAAAAGACGTTCAAAAAAAAACTGACTTATGACGAAGATTTTAATGATCAGGTCTCTTATTATATGTCCGCCATTGGAATTTTTTATGGCATCACACTGGGTTTGGTTGCAGTAGGTGCCTGGGAAAATTTTGATACCGTAGATGATGACGTTAATAAAGAATCGGCCACATTGGGTGCCTTGTATAGAGATGTGAGTTCTTTTCCTGATCCTTCGAGAATACAGCTTCAACAAGCATTGAAAACATATACCCGTTATGTAATCCAGGAGGAATGGCCCATGCAGCAAGACGGACTAATACCAGAGGGAGGTGTGGCACGCTTGAATGATTTCCAGGAAATCCTTTATGCTTTTCAACCGAAAGACAGGCGCGAAGAAATCATTATGGCTGAAACATTGAATAAATACAATGACTACGCAACGCTGAGACGTATGAGGCTATTAAGCATTAACAGCGGTTTGCCTTCTACGATATGGTTGGTAACCATTATCGGTGCGTTGATCTGCATATCCTTTTTATGGTACTACATGATGAAAACACCCACCATACAAATCATCATGATTTCTACCATTTCATTTTTCATCGGCAGCATGATCTTTTTAATTCTGATGATGAACGAGCCGTTTTCAGGAGAGATTTGTGTAACGCCAGACAGCTTCAAACTGATTGAGCAGCAGTTGATGAAGTAGAAGAAAGAGAAAGAGAAAGAGAAAGAGAAAGAGAAAAACAGTAAATTCCCCGTAGGGTCTCCTGAAAGGGACCCTGCGCTCTTGAAAGCTCTGAACATTCCAAAACCTCGCAGGGTCCTCTGCGAGAGACCCTGCGGCGACAAAAGCGGTAAAAGAAAAAGGCGCAAGAATTATCCTGCACCTTTTCTTACAACTTATCACTTACAACTTATCACTATTTTAACGAATCAGCTTTCGTATAAGCAAGTAAGTCTAGCCCCACATCCCTCCTGAAATATTTATCTTTCCATTGAATGGTCTGCGCACCTTTGTTGGATTTAGCGATGGCCGCTTCTATGCTGTCTCCGAAGCCGGTTACGGTAATGACTCTTCCGCCGTTGGTGACCAATTGTTTTTGATCGTTCAATTTCGTTCCTGCGTGAAACACCAACACATCGGATGTTTGTTCGATCGCTGTGATCACATCACCTTTGGCATAATCCTCCGGATAACCACCTGCCACCAATACCACGGTAGTAGCGGTTTGCGGGTTCAATGTGATTTTAGCTTCGTTGAGTTTTTTCTGTCCCGCCAGTTCCAATAAATCAACCAGGTCACTGGCAATGCGAGGAATAATTACTTCCGTTTCAGGATCACCTAAGCGGGCGTTGTATTCAATTACATACGGTTCTCCGTCTACATTCATCAATCCGATGAATACAAAACCGACATAAGGAATGTTGTCTTTTTCTAATCCGTTGATGGTAGGAATGACAATGCGTTGCTCTACTTTACGCATGAATTCTCCTTGTGCGAAAGGCACTGGAGATACAGCGCCCATGCCACCGGTATTGAGACCGGTGTCTTTTTCGCCGATGCGTTTGTAATCTTTTGCTTCGGGAAGCATCACGTAATTTTTGCCATCGGTCAATACGAAAGAAGACATTTCGATGCCTCTTAAGAATTGTTCGATGACCACTTTTGCTCCCGCGTCGCCGAATTTTTTATCGGCTAAAATATCGTCTAATGCTTTTTCTGCTTCTTTCAAAGACTCTGCTATGATGACACCTTTACCGGCAGCCAGGCCATCGGCTTTCAATACGATGGGCAGAGAATGATGTTTGATGTAGGCTTTCGCTGCTTCGATTTCACGATCGGTGAAGGTTTCAGAAGCAGCAGTAGGTATGCCGTGTCTTTCCATGAATTGTTTGGAAAAATCTTTGCTGCCTTCTAACTGCGCTCCTTTTTTACCGGGACCGACAAAAAGAATGTGATCAAGCGCGGCATCGGTTTCAAAGTAATCACGGATGCCATTTACCAAGGGTGCTTCCGGTCCGACTAAGACAAGGTCTATTTTATTGTCGATGCAAAACTTTCCTAATGCCGGAAAGTCATTCATGTCGATGTTTATATTTTGTCCTACTTCAGCGGTACCGGCATTTCCGGGAGCAATAAAAAGAGTTTGGCAACGGGGGCTTTGTTTAATTTTCCAAGCCAAGGCATGTTCTCTCCCTCCGGAGCCAATCAATAAAATATTCATCATTAAACTTAGTTGTTAGTTGTTAGTTGTTAGTCGTTAGTTCTAAATAGGTGAAATTTCACTTACTACTTATCACTTACAAATACCACTATATTAGTTCGCCAGTTCAGACAGGAATTTGATACGCATCAAACGCAACTCTTCTTCTGTGTAATCAGAACCCAATTCATTCATGGCATGACTGATGCTGTCATTTTCTGCAGACATGAAATAATCGAAAATTTCATCTTGTTTATCGCCGTCAATGATTTGATCGATGTAATAATCAAGATTTAATTTTGTTCCGGAATAACAGATGTGTTCAACTTCTGCCATCAATTCCTGAAGTGCAATATTCTTACTTTCTGCGATCTCTTCCAAATCAATTTTGCGATCCACTTGCTGAATGATGAACACTTTGATCTTCGATTTATTTACAGAAGACTTGATGACAATTTCATTAGAAGGCGTGATGTCGTTATCCGCTACGTATTGCTTGATCACTTCCAAAAACGCTTTTCCGAATTTCTGAGCTTTGCCCATGCCTACCCCGTTGATTCTGCTCAGTTCATCCAAGGTAGTAGGGTAGAACGTTGCCATTTCAAGGAGAGAAGGTTCTTGAAATACCACGTAAGGAGGCACATTTTTTTCTTTGGCTACTTTTTTACGCAAGCCTTTCAATACTTCCACCAACACTTCGTCACAACCTATTTTGGTTCCGGCTTCCGCACTGTCTGTTGTATTTTCAATTTTACTGTAATCGTGGTCTTTAGACAGAGCAATGGAATAAGGTTTTTTCAAAAACGTTCTTCCTCTACTGGTTACTTTGATGATGCCGTAGTTATCAATGTCTTTATCCAGGAATCCGGCTAATATAGCCTGACGGAATACCGATCCCCAGAAGGCTACAGACTCTTCACGACCTTTGCCAAATACAGGCAATTGGTTGTGTTGGTAACTGATCGCATATTCGTTGTCGATACCGGCCACGACCTGACTCATGTGTTGTACGCCAAACTTCTCTTCTGTTAATAAAGCAGTTTGTATGGCCAATTCCATATGGGTCTTGCCTTCAAATTGCTCTTTAGGGTTTTTGCAGTTGTCGCAAAAACCACAATCTTCTTCCAGGCGTTCTCCGAAATAATTTAAAATAACTTTTCTGCGACACACAGACGATTCCGCATAGGCTGCCATTTCCATGAGCAATTGCTTGGCGTTGTCTCGTTCGGTAACGTTTTTATCTTTATTGAATTTGTCGAGCTTGATGATGTCGTTATAACTGTAGAACATCAAACAATCGGCATCCATGCCGTCACGTCCGGCTCTTCCCGTTTCCTGGTAGTAACCTTCCAAAGACTTCGGTGTATCGTAGTGTACTACAAAACGAACATCCGGTTTGTCGATTCCCATTCCGAATGCAATGGTAGCAACGATGACATCTGCTTCTTCATTCAAAAAAGCATCTTGATTATGGATACGCACGGAAGCATCTAAGCCCGCGTGGTAGGGTAAGGCATTGATGTCGTTGACACGCAACAGTTCTGCGATTTCTTCTACCTTCTTGCGGCTCAGGCAATAGATGATGCCGCTTCTGCCTTTGTGTTTTTTAATGAAAGTAATCAGTGCTTTTTTGGTACCGCCTTTAGGGCGTATCGTATAGAAAAGATTTTTGCGGTTAAAAGAAGACTTAAACAAAGAAGCTTCTTCCATGTGTAAATTTTTCTGGATATCCAGTTGTACTTTAGGAGTCGCTGTCGCTGTCAAAGCGATGACCGGGATATTGCTGCCCAGCTGTTCGATGATGGTGCGTATCTTACGGTACTCCGGTCTGAAGTCGTGTCCCCATTCAGAAATACAATGTGCTTCGTCAATGGCGACAAAAGAGATATTCGCCTGACGCAGGAATTCAATGTTTTCTTCCTTGGTTAGTGTTTCAGGAGCAACATACAATAAGCGTACGTTTCCTTTTAGTGTTTCTTTTTTTACGGTATTGATTTCCCCTTTAGTAAGGGTGGAATTTAAAAATTGAGCATTGACACCGTGGCCTGATAACTGATCGACCTGATTTTTCATCAAGGCAATCAAAGGTGAAATGACAATGGCTGTACCCGGCATGATCAATGCGGGCAATTGGTAGCATAAAGATTTACCGGCACCGGTAGGCATGATCACAAACGTATTTTTGCCTGCCAACAGGTTATTGATTATTTTTTCTTGATTGCCTCGGAATTGACTGTAGCCAAAAACCTCTTTGAGAGTACTGTAGATCTCTACTTCATTTTCGATTATCATGATAGGACCTTTGCTTTAAAAGTGTAATTCTTTGATTTTGAAACCTTAATTGAAGTTAACAAAATTTAGATACTATGAAAGAGGGTATGTAGTATAATGTGGATTTATGATCTAAAATGGAAGAACCTTGCCAATGAAGAGATTTCGGGCTTTCACAAATACCGCTCACCGTGCAATTAAGGCATTACTTTGGTTGAAAGGCTGGTGTAAGTTCTCGTTTAATAATTGTATATCTTTCTTTATTAGCTTAAATTCGCCGTAATTCATTTTGTTAAAACCAATGGA
This sequence comes from Chitinophagaceae bacterium, assembly GCA_028288405.1. Taxonomy (GTDB): domain Bacteria; phylum Bacteroidota; class Bacteroidia; order Cytophagales; family Cytophagaceae; genus JACMQM01. The sequence goes on along the minus strand of JAQBNS010000013.1, from coordinate 50,466 downwards.
GTAATGCAGAAAAGTCAATACGCAGTTATAATGGCCGGTGGAATTGGAAGTAGATTTTGGCCTTTCAGCAGAACTAAATATCCAAAGCAATTTCATGATGTGTTGGGCACCGGCAGAAGTTTGCTGCAACAGACCGTTAAGCGCCTGGAGCCGTTGGTGGCGCATGAAAATATTTTGGTCGTAACAAATCAGGATTATATTTCATTAGTAAAAGAACAATTGCCTTTTTTAAAGGATCATCAAATCCTGGCAGAACCAGTAGGCCGTAATACTGCACCATGCGTTGCTTACGCCTGCTACAAGATTTACCAAAAGAATAAACAAGCCAATGTAGTGGTATTGCCTTCTGACCATATCATCAAGGATGAAGCTAAATTTGCTGATACACTTAAAATAGGTTTAGAAGCTACTGCTTCTTCGGACTTACTGATTACACTGGGCATTCAGCCTACCCGACCAGATACCGGTTATGGTTACATACAATACATTGAAGATAAAAAACAAAAAATTAAAAAAGTAAAAACCTTCACTGAAAAACCAGCATTGGATTTAGCCAAGGTATTTTTGGACAGTGGTGATTTTTTATGGAACTCCGGCATCTTTGTTTGGAATGTAGCGTCTATCATCAAAGCATTTGCTGAGTATATGCCTGATATGGCGGAGACCTTCTCAGAAGGTGCAGCCATCTATTGGACAGAAGGCGAGAAAGATTTTATACTAAAGGCGTATTCGCAATGTCGCAATATTTCTATTGATTACGGCATACTGGAAAAAGCTCCAAACGTCTATGTTGTGCCAAGTGATTTTGGTTGGTCTGATTTGGGTACATGGAAATCATTGTACGACAATTCAGAAAAAGACGAAAACGGAAATGTAATCGATGCCAATGCCATGACCTACGAGACCAACAACTGCATCATCAAAATGCCGAAAGATAAATTGGTGGTAGTAGAAGGCTTGGAAGATTTCATCATTGCCGAATACGACGGTGTATTGATGATCTGCCGCAAGGATCAGGAACAACGAGTAAAGGATTTTGTTGCTGATGCGAAAGCGAATAAGGGGACGAAATATATATAGTTAACTAGTTGTTAGTTGTTAGTTCGGTTATTACGACGAAGAAATAAATTAATTCATAAAAAGAAAGAGCCTTCTAAATACTAGAAGGCTCTTTCTTTTTATGAATTAATTATTAAACTAACAACTAACAACTAACAACTAACAACTAACAACTAACAACTAACCTTTCCGTTGTCTCGATACCTCATACAAAACAACCCCCGTTGCCACCGACACGTTCAGTGAGTTGATTTTTCCTTGCATCGGTATTTGTACCAGATGATCGCATTGACGGATGATATCGTCTGATATTCCGTCTTCTTCTGATCCCATGACGATAGCTAGTGGGCCTTTCAAATCAGTAGAATAGGGCGTCTCCACTCCTTTTTCAGTGACTCCCGCAATGGCTAAACCGAAGTTCCGTAATTTCAATACCGTGGCTTTTAGATTTTCTTCTCTGCACAATGGAATATGAAGCAATGCTCCGGCGGAAGATTTCATGGCTTCGTGGTTGATGCGCGCGGCATTTTTTTCAGGAATTACAATCGCATGTACTCCCATGCATTCGCAGGAACGGGCGATGGCTCCCATGTTTCTCACGTCTGTAATTCTATCCAATACAACGATCAATGGATCTTCGCCTTTTTCAAAAGCATCAATAACGATGTTGTCCAGATTGCAGAAAGGTACAGGCGATAACAAAGCAATGATGCCTTGATGTGTTTTATGTGTGATGCGTTTTAACTTTTCGGGAGGAACAGTTTGCACCGGAATGTTATTTTCACTGCACAAGGTCAGGATGTCTTTTGTTGCCGCACCGGTTTCCAGTCGATCAATCAAAATCTTATCAATCGTTTTGCCTGAAAGTATAGCTTCTTTCACCGGATGCATACCGATGATGAAATCATCTGCCGGTGGCATTGGTCTGCGCGGTCTATTGTTGTAGGGAGGTTTCATGTAGTAGAGGTGTTAAAAAAACTCTCCCGCTTAAGCGGGAGAGTTTTTTGTGTTATTCTTCGTTGCTGTATTGGCTGTTGGAGTATCGCTTTTCGAGCATCTTTTCGTATTTCGTTGCGAGCTCATTCTGACCGGCTGAACGCATGCTGCGGTATAGGATATCCAATATTCTAAGAGCAGAATATTCTCTGGTCGAGTAACGGATATGATGTTTTTGGAAGTAACCCAACAACTCATCTGATTTCGTAGCCATGTCTTCTGCCAATGCGATGGCTTTCTTGTCTTCTCCCAACTCAAGCAATAGAGAGATAAACATTGCACTGTTGTAATCGTATGGAATAGTAGAAGCAGGGATTTTTTCAAAACAGAAGTCTACTACTTTCTTCGCTTTATCTTTTTGTCCTTCTCTTAACAACTGGCTCGCTAAACTATACATTTCACTGCGGTGGTTGCTGGTGAATCGGTAGTAGTCTTCGTTGTAGAAAATAGTTGAGTCATTCAATCCTTTGTACAAGAATTTATTGATCATGTTGTCATACATGATGTCTGTATCTAACCAACCGTTTGTTGCCCCCGGAATGCTGACAGGAAGCAGGCGGTAAGCCAATCCCTCCAATTGCATATAAGGTCTCAGGTCCAGGAATTCATCGCCTGAAAGCGTAGTAGAGAAATAAATAGGACGTTTCCAGTTGTTGGCCGCAATCATGTCCAGCATGATCAGTGATTTTTTGTCCAGGTTATTCTTATTGATCTTCCAAGTCAATTTATTCAATATGAAGGGTCTGTATTTAGCATTCACCAAGGGCACCACTACACTGGTATCGATAGGCAATGTAAAGGTTTGAGAAGGGTAGGTCGTGATCAAGTCTCCTTCGTTCATGCGGCTTACACGCTCATCTCTTTTATTGACCAATTTCAAATAGACCGGAAGAGAAACTCCTCCATCGTAGCGACTTTGTTTATCGAAATAAATCATGTCGTTTACACCGGATGTATAATTCTCACTCTTGATGTCAATAGGCAATGAATCGGACAAGTAAGACTGGCGTTTCATTTGGTTGATGTACCAGTCTGTATTCAACAAGCTGAGGTTACATACTCTTACATCGGTACGGAATCCTTCTACTTCCTGAGCATACCATAAGGGATAGGTATCGTTGTCACCACCGGTAAAGAGGATGGCATTCGGTGCACAAGAGTTTAAAATGTTTTTAGCTCCATCCACCTGGAAGTATCTTTTCGAACGGTCATGATCGTCCCAGTTTTCTGCAATCATCAATGCCGGTATAAATAAAAGAGCAAGGGTGATGATAGCCGGCCTTAGTGTTTCGCTCTTGATGATCTTGCGCAGCAAATCATCAACGAACAACACAGACAGTCCGATCCAAAAGGCGAAGCCATAGAAGGATCCTGCAAATACATAATCTCTCTCTCTTGGTTCTACCGGTTGAGGATTGGCATAAAGAATAATGGCCAGGCCGGTAAAGAACCAAAGCATCGCAATTATACTGCCGTCTTTTTTGTTTTTGCTGAAGTGATAAACCAATCCAAGGAATCCGGCGATGAGAGGAAGCATGTAATAGTTGTTACGTGCTTTATTTTCTTGAATCTCTGCCGGAATACTTTTGTCAAACCATTCACTAGGCATCAACCAGTTTGAATTTTGCTCGTCGCCTTCGCGACCGGCAAAGTTCCACAAGAAATACCTCCAGTACATGTGACCCATTTGATAAGTGAACATGAAGCCCATGTTTTGGAAGAAGGTCGGTTTTTGTCCTTCTTTCAAGCCTGACCAATCACGGTAGGCGCGGATATGATGTGCCTGCGTACTGTACATGCGGGGGAACATCATCATGTGTTCTCTTTTGTAAATGTATTCACTCTTGTAATCGGTGATCACATACTTATCGTTTCCTTTTTCATCTTTACCAGGTGCATAAATAGCCGCTGTTTTTTTGACATCGATCGGATATCCGGCAGTATAGACTGGTCCCCAAACCAACGGGCGGTCTCCGTATTGTTCTCTTTTCAAATAAGAAATAAACGACATCACGTTTTCAGGATCGTTCATGTCAATCGTAGGATTGAATTGAGAACGGATCAGGATCACACCATAAGAGGCAAAGCCCAATAAAATAAAAGTGAAGGACAACAAACAGAGGTTAAGTAAACGCTTCTGATGTTTGATGGAATACAGGATGCCATAAATCAATGCGCCTACCAATAGTATAACGAATACAATGGCACCGGTACCAAAACCCAGGTGCAGAACATTGACAAAGAAGATTTCAAATTTAGCCGCTAAGGTCGGTAAGCCCGGGATGATACCGATCATGATCACACCTACACCGAGTAAACTCAGTACTAACGTAGCAATGATTCCACCGGGAGTGGGCTCTTTGTATTTTTTAAAATAGTACACAAAAGCCAATGCGGGAATGGCTGTTAAGTTCAACAAATGGACACCGATCGACAAGCCCATACCATAAGCAATGATCAGGAACCAACGGTCAGAACCTTCTTCTTCCGAATGCGCTTCCCATTTCAGGATAGCCCAGAAGATGAAAGCAGTAAGAAAAGAAGACATGGCGTATACTTCGGCTTCTTCCGAAGAGAACCAAAACGTATCGGAGAATGCATAAGCTAAACTGCCTACCAAACCACTACCGATGATGGCAATGATGTTGCCTGTAGATAACACAGGATTGTCGCGGGATACCAGTTTTTTGGCGAATAAGGTAATCGACCAGAATAAGAAAAGTATGGTAAGACTGCTTGAAATAGCAGCAGTCATGTTGATCCAATAGGCTACCTGAGTCACATCGCCCATAGCGAAAAACGAAAACAGACGGCCAATCAACAAGAATATAGGGGCTCCCGGAGGGTGAGGAACCATCAATTTATAAGAAGTGGAAATGAACTCTCCGCAATCCCAGAAACTGGATGTCGGTTCTAGCGTTAAAACATAAACAATGGTAGCAATAGCAAATACGAGCCAGCCGGTAATGTTATTGATTCTCTGATAATTCATAATTAAAATATACTGTTAGCGCAAAAAGCGAAGTTAGGAAAAATACAGCAAGCACAACAGTAACAAGCAAGAAAAAAGCTAGGAGCAAGGAGCCAGGAGGGACGATTATTCTCCTTGCTCCTAGCTCGTACCTCTATACCGTTTGTTTAAACTGTACCGTTGCCATTTGCGCATAAATGCCGCCAAGCTTGATGAGTTCCTTGTGGTTGCCGCGTTCTTTGATCTCTCCTTTTTCTATAACTAAAATAGTGTCAGCGTGTTGTACGGTAGAAAGACGGTGTGCAATCACGATGGCCGTACGACCTTTCATCAATTTCAAAATGGCTTCCTGGATCAATTCCTCTGTTTCACCATCAATGGAAGAAGTCGCTTCATCCAGAATGATGATTTTAGGATCATAAACCAAAGTCCGTATGAAAGAGATCAATTGCCGCTGACCGACTGACAAAGTGCCTCCTCGTTCCATGACCATATAATCTAATTGTCCGTGCAGGTGACGGATAAATGGTGCGGCTCCTACTAATTCGGCGGCTCTCCAGATCTGTTCATCGCTGATGTCCGGGTTATGCAAGGTGATGTTGTTGCGAATACTGTCTGAAAATAAAAACACATCCTGTAGCACGGTACCGATTTGAGCACGCAGGTTACTCAATTCGTAATCCCGCACGTTGACTCCGTCAATGAGGATAGATCCTTTTTGAATATCGTACAATCGCGAAATGAGGTTAATGATGGAAGACTTCCCTGCTCCGGTAGGGCCGACCAACGCATAGGTCTGTCCTTTTTTGACGGTAAAGGAAATGTCTTTCAACACGAAGCGATCAGGTTCGTATCCAAAGGAGACGTGATCAAAGGTTACTTCTCCTTCGATGTGTTTTTCTACCGTTCCGTTTTCTGCAATTTCTTCGTTGTCTTCTAATAATTTAAAAATACGATCAGCGCTGATCACCGCTAATTGCAAGGTGTTGAAACGGTCAGCGATCATCCGTATAGGGCGGAAGAACATGGAGATGTACATGATGAAAGAAGTGATCACGCCGGGTTTGTCGATCTCACCGGATAACACTTGTTTAGAACCGTACCACACCAGGAGTCCCAGAGATACAGCACCAATGATTTCGGCAATGGGGAAATAAATGGAATAATAGTGTACCGATTTCAAATTGGCATCCCGGTGTTCTTTGTTGATGGACTCGAATTTAGTATACTCTCTTTCTTCGCTGTTAAATATTTGTACCACAGCCATGCCTGTAATGTGTTCTTGTACAAAGGTGTTCAGGTTAGAAACCGCGACACGTACCATGTTGAAAGATCCTTTGATGCTTTCTTTGAATACATAAGTACTGATGAGCAGGAAAGGTAATACACAGAGGCTGATCAACGTTAGCTTCCAATTGATATAGAGCATGAATCCCAGGATTAAAGCCAGTTGCAAAAAGTCTCCCAAAATGCCCGCTAATCCTTCACTGGTGAAATTGGAAAGGGTTTCAATGTCAGAGATGTTACGGGTAACCAATCGGCCGATCGGTGTCTTGTCAAAAAAACTCAGCCGAAAACGCATGATGTGTCCGTAGAGTTTGATGCGAATGTCGCGAATGATGCTTTGACCCAACCAGTCGGCCAGGTAAGTGTTTGCATACGATACGATGACATGAGCCACCAATACCGCCAGCAATGAACCAATCATCAGGTATAAACCCGGCAGATCTTTATTCGCTATTTCGTTGTCTATGATGTGCTGAATGATAAACGGCTTAATGGTAGCCAGTAAAGCGACCAAAATCGTCAGTATAATTTCCAGTATAAAGAATCCCCGATAAGGTTTGATGTAGCGGGCCAGTTTGGAGGTGACCTCCATATCAAATAAGTTACCGCTTACTTTGGCTGCTGTTTCTTTTTTCAACGATGGTATTTTTTGAAAGGTGGATTTAATCACCCTTTAGAGGATGAGTTTCATCAAAACACTAAACACTCTCTAAGCGTTCCTTTTTTCTCAAGATCATGTACAATTGCCAGGAGCAGGCCAATGCCGTTCCTATCAGGGCTCCTGCTTGTGTGAAATTATTCATGTTCACAATAATTTCCACTGTACGCTGCAAAGCCTTGTCTGTACCAATGAGTACGCTCTGTGTCAATTGATTTTTCATCAACACCAGACCGACTGTAGCAAAGGCGATGGCAGTTACTATGGCAATGAGGTAAGAGATGATCATGTACTTGTAGGTCTTCTGGATGCTGCGGTGCATATAAGACATGGCACCTAAAATAATTCCGATCGGAATGCCTATTTTCCAACTGTTGGCAAAACCAATGATGGCTGCACCAACAATAGGTCTCATTTTATCTGAGATTTCAAATTGCGGAAAGCGGTACTCTGTGAAAAATTCGGGAGCCAGGGTGAAGACGATCATATCGTAGACTGCTCCAAAACAGCCGGAGATGACTGGAGCGATCACGATGAAGAATAAAATAAGCGTAAAGTGCATGGTTATGGTTTTAGGTAGCGGAAGTCATGTCCCGATTGCAATTGAATCACAAATTCATACATGAGTTTGATCACGTCTTCCACATCTTTTTGTGAAACGGTTTCTACCGTGGTATGCATGTATTTCAAAGGCAGGGAAATCAAAGCAGAAGCAACTCCGGCGTTGGAGTAGGCAAACGAGTCGGTATCCGTTCCCGTAGAACGAGTGGCCGATGCACGCTGGAAAGGAATTTCTTTTTGCTGCGCGACTTCTATGATCATTTTTAATAAATTGTTTTGCACTGCCGGTCCGTAAGTCAATACAGGCCCTTTCCCACAAGACAAATCACCGCTGACCACTTTACTGTACATCGGTGATTGTGTATCGTGACAAACGTCTGTGATGACCGCTACATCCGGCTTGATGTGGTGTGCAATCATTTCCGCACCGCGCAAACCGATTTCTTCCTGTACGGCATTGACTACATACAATCCAAAAGGTAATTTGATGTTGTTCTCTTTCAGCAGGCGTAAGACCTCTGCGATCACATAACCACCGATGCGGTTATCCAAGGCGCGGCCTACATAGTATTTGCCATTGAGCTCTGTCAGTTCGTCTACAAAGGTAATCACACAACCTACATGAATGCCCAATGCTTCCACTTCGTCTTTGCTGTCGCAACCTACGTCAATGGTCAGGTTTTTTAATGTCGGTTGGTCTTTATCGTTTTCACGCACATGGATGGCGGGCCATCCGAAGACACCTTTTACAATTCCTTTTGCGGTATGAATGTTGACGCGCATAGACGGTGCGATGGCATGATCCGAACCACCGTTCTTACGCACGTAGATGTATCCGTCTTTGGTGATGTAATTGACAAACCAGGAAATCTCATCGGCATGGGCTTCCAATACGACTTTGTAATCGGCCTTAGGATTAAGCACGCCGACAGCGGTGCCGTAAGTGTCTACAATGAATTCATCTACAAAGGGACGAACATAATCCATCCATATTTGCTGACCTCCGGCTTCGAATCCGGTCGGTGAAGGGTTGTTTAAATATTTGTATAAGAATTCCTTGCTGTTCTCTGTTGCCATGGGTTATCAATTTCCACCTAAAAGTACGGATAGATGAGATGAAAAGGAAATATTTTTTTAAGAGGAAAACGGTTTTAGCAGATGGGTTTAAATTATTATTAATAGGGTAAAGCTTAGGTTATTAAAGAGAAATCGGTGATATAAGACGAGGTTCTTTCTTTCTGCCCCGGCAGGGGCTACATCTCGGTAGAAATAACAGCCATGAAATATTCAATCCCTTCAGGGATGATATATTCTTGAATGTGCGGCGGCATGGTTTATCAAAATTGGTAATAATTTATAATTAAAGGTATAGGTCAATGCCATCGATTACGTCCCTGAAGGGACTTGAAATATTGCATATGATATTTTCTACCAGCATGCTGCCCCTGCCGGGGCATACAGTGGTTTTAACCATATATGTTTTTTTTAATTGGATTGATATGACATTCTTATATTTGAGTTAACTGTAAAAGCTTATATTCACTTATGCAAAAAGTAGCCGTGATTGACATGGGGACGAATACTTTTCATCTTCTTATTGCAGAAGTGGAAAGTACTCATTACAATGTTATTTTAGATCACAAACAAGCCGTAGGACTGGGGAAAGGAGGCATCAATAACCGTCGCATCATGCCCGATGCGATGGAGCGTGCTTTGTCGGCGTTGCGTAGATTCAGAGACACGTGTGAAGAACAGCAGGTTGATCGTGTGTTGTTGACCGGTACAAGTGCCGTTCGTTCATCGGATAATAAAAGGGAATTTATAGCAGCCATTAAACAAGAAACAGGTTGGGATACCTTTATCATCAACGGTGAACAGGAAGCATCCTGGATTTATGAAGGCGTCAAGCAAGCCGGCGTGATTCCAGCGGATCATACTTCGTTGCTGGTCGATATCGGTGGAGGGAGTGTCGAGTTTGTATTGTGCAACGCCAAAGAAATTCTTTGGAAACAAAGTTTTGAAATCGGCGGACAACGTCTGATGGATCAATTTGGCCATTCCGATCCCATTACGGATACGGAAATCAAAGAGATCGCCTATTATTTGAAAGGCGTCTTGAAGCCTTTGTGGGACGGCTTAAAGAGCAGAGACGGCGTAAAAACATTGATCGGTTCTTCGGGTTCGTTCGATACCTTGTGTGATATATATTGCCGACAAAAAGGAATTGTATTGGATGATGGCACGAAAGGTTATCCCTTACCCCTGGACAGTTTTCAATCCATCGCCAAAGACTTACTCGCTAAGAACAGAGCAGAACGTTTGGCTACTCCGGGTATGATAGAATTGAGAGTAGACATGATTATCGTTTCTTTGGTGCTGATCGAAACACTCATCGAACAATTAAGCATTGAAGAAATCGAAGTTTCTTTTTATGCGCTGAAGGAAGGGTTGATGAGTTTGGTGGTGAATGGTAAGCTGTGAAGAGTGAAGGGTGAAGAGTGAAGGGTGTAGAGTGAAGAGTGAGCAGTGAAGAGTGAAGAGTGAAGAGTGAGCAGTGAAGAGTGAAGAGTGAAGAGTGAAGAGTGAAGAGTGAAGAGTGAAGAGTGAAGAGTGAAGAGTGAAGAGTGAAGAGTGAAGAGTGAAGAGTGAGCAGTGAAGGGTGAAGAGTAAAGAGTGAACAAGTATAGCCAATCACTTACCCTTCACTCTTCACTGCTCACTCTTCACTCATACAAATTACAGTCCTTGCACCGTCTTCCCCTTCGGATACTTCACGGAATATTTAAAGACGATCTCTTTCGTCTCATTAGGAGCCAGGTTTAAATCCCACGTAATTTTTCCGGTTTCGATTTCTAGCTTACCGCCGTTGGCATCGATCAATTCTACTTCGATTTGGCTGTTGCCGCTGACAGGGATTTGATCTTCTATACGGATGTTGATATTTTCTTTCTTCGTATTTCTGATTTTGATGCGGTAAGCATATTCTTCTTTCTTATTGGTGCCGACCAGTTTTTTGCTGCTGAAATCTTTTACCTGTTCACGTTCGATCAATACTTTTGGATCGGCTCCTAAAGACAAGCTCAACGTGTCTTTAAAGTTGATCGGATCGAGGTACGATTCTCCGACAAAATTATTTTGGTAATACAGTTGAGCTGTACCAGGCAGTAAGGCTAAACTTTCCCAACCGGTAATGTCAGCCAACAAATAAGCAGAAGTACTCAACTTCGGAACCGCCCCGTGTCTGAAGGATACAGGCAGGTTGTAGTTTTGCACATCGACCAATTGTCCGGTAGGATTGGATTCAATGGTATAAGGAAGTGCGATATCAAATTCTGCGAAGAGAGATGTTTCGACCACTGTTGTATAATCAGCAGAAGATTCAGATTCAGCCATATCGGCATCTATTTGAGGTGCTGAACCTAGACCTTCTTCATAAGCTCGTTCAACAGAACCGCTCACTTCCATCTTTTTTCTGGAATCTTTTTTATAATAAACAGGTTCGTAAAATACAAGATTCCATTTGTTCAATGTTGGCTTTGTTCCATCGATAGAAGGATTGGTAGTGCTTAGTTTTAATTTTACATTATCCCAGTTTAAGCCTGTTTCCTGTACGACTTGAGCCTTGTAGGCCAATTGCACTTCTTTCCCTTGATCTTTTGTACGGATGTCATACATCGGATACCAGCGGGCATTGCCGGTGATGTACTCTAAATTCAACTGTACATTTTGCGTTACCTTAGAAGAAATTTTGATGATGACATCAGAGGAAGGTTTGTTGATTTCGCTGCGCAGAAGATTCAACTGTTGATTGTACTTGTTTAATTCTCTTTGAAGGGTATTCAAGTGAAGGCTGTTGTTCAACTGCGTTTTGCGGATATCGGTCAATCGCTCTCTGAAAAAATCAGCCATGTCTTCAAGCTCTAAGGCCTTCAGTGTTGCATCATTGCCTTTCATGCTTTGATTGGCCAGGATCATTTTTTCTTCTTCTACATACACTTGTCTCATTTCTGACAATAAGTTGATCTGGTTGGAAAGAGAAAAAACGGAATCTTCCAGCGCTTTGGTTTCTTCACCTGTCTGATGTGGATTGAGGTAATTGATTTTATGTTGTACACCCAATAAAATATATTCTCCTTTACCCGTCACCTGTATGCTTTTTGGAAACAATCCAATCGGAAGATTTTTGATTTCCACTTCCGTTACACTGGCATTCAGCGAACAATTGACGCGGTTCCCCACTTGCGCCTTGTCCAGGAATACGGTGACTGTTTTGATTTCTGCTTTGGCCTGTACACGATTGGTGGTTTGTGCATTTGCTGTAAAGCTTAACAGGGAAAGAATGAAGAATAAGAAAGACTTTTTCATAGCTGGCATTTATAATTCGTTTCTACAATTTGTTTACTGTAAAGTTGCGTGAGGGATAGTAGCGAAAAGCCCACAGCGAGCAGCGAGGATTTTTGAAACTTAAGACGATTGCGAGCGAGGACTTGCAGCGGATAGCCCGACCCGCAGGGGCACGCCCAAATTCATTAAATGCCAAGGCTCAAAACCAACCTCAGGTTTATATTCTTTAGCAATAAACTGAATCAAAATCACATAATTATCATTTTCCCCACAGAATCTATTGAAACTTTCCCTCGATTATATCTAATTTGCGTGAATGAACGAGTCATTGATTCCTTACTACTCCCTTAACGATTTTTGCGCTGCTATATTTCGAAAAATCGGATGTTCTGAAAAAGATGCCCTACTGGCGACTAAAGTTTTAATCTCAGCCGACGCAAGAGGCGTAGATTCCCACGGTGTGGCCCGCTTATCGGGTTATGTGCGTTTATGGGAAAGCAACCGCATCAATGCAACGCCTAATATACAAGTGGTACACGAAACACCTTCTACTGCTGTGGTGGATGGAGACGGCGGTTTGGGATTAGTTGTTGCACCACAAGCGATGGAAATCGCGATCCGTAAAGCGGAGGTGGCTGGAACAGGCTGGGTGGCCGTTCGCAACTCCAATCACTACGGTATTGCCGGCTATCATGCCATGATGGCCTTGGAAAAAGACATGATCGGCATTTCGATGACCAATGCAAGCCCTTTGGTGTCTCCAACCTTTTCATTGGATCGTTTGCTGGGTACCAATCCCATTGCTGTGGCTGTGCCTGCGGACAAGCAACCTCCCTTTGTAGCCGACTTCGCTACCACGACAGCGGCCAACGGTAAACTGGAAATTTTACAACGTGTAGGAAAAGAAGCGCCGGAAGGTTGGATACAAGATGCCAAAGGTGCGGTGTCTACCAACCCGCACGAGTTGAAAGACGGTGGTGCTTTACTGCCTTTGGGCGGTGACCGCGATCATGGCAGTCATAAAGGATATTGTTTAGGATCTGTGGTCGATATTTTTTCAGCGGTTTTATCAGGTGCCAATTACGGTCCCTGGGTACCGCCTTTTGTAGCGTTTTTGCCATTGCCTGAAAATCCCGTAGGCAAAGGAATCGGACATTTCTTCGGCGCCATGCGTATCGATGCTTTTCGTCCGGCGGATGAATTTAAAGCACACATGGACAATTGGATTACTACTTTTAGAAATTCAAGGTCTATTGAAGGCGAGAAAGTATTAATTCCCGGTGATCCGGAACGTTGGATGGAAGAAGAACGCATGGCAAACGGTATTCCCTTGCAGATTAAAGTAAAGGAAGATTTGATTCAACTGGCCGCTAAGTTTGGTTTGCAGCACCCGTTTTAGTAACTTTTATGTTATGGGCTATGGGTCTCGACTCCGTTTGTTTTGTTGTACAATACTGCTCTTGAGCTATTGCTGCTCAGCGCAGGAACCCGTGTTAGTCAATGAAAATTTTTCAAACAACGATCGTTATTGGTTAACGGGCGACAAAGGCTATGTGAAGGTCTCCATGCAAAAAAAAGAGTATGAGATCGATCGTCATGTTTTATCCGGTGACGAAGTTTTTACCATTGACGATTTCATAGATCCCAATAAAGATTTTTCTATAGAAGGCACTTTAGCGATTGAAGAGTGTATCCTTGAAGCCTCAGCGGGTATCGTGTGGAACTATGCGGACTTTGACAACTTCGATGCTTTTATCATCAACAGGGATGGCATGTTCAAAATTGTTGCGGTACGCTATGGGGCGATGTTTGAAATATCGGAAGGATTTAAAGCACACGCTGCAGTAAAAGGGATAGGAAAGAAAAATACGTTGACGGTTCAGCGTAAAGGAAATGAGTTTTTGTTTTTTATAAATGATGAAAAGGTTTTTGCGACGGAGTTTCCTGGTTTGTCTTATACCGCACATGGTGTATATGTTTCTAAAAAAATTAAATGTGAGTTTTCTTCTTTCATCATCCGGCAAGAACAAAAAATCAATTTGATTGAAGGATTCCAGGCGAAGAAAAAAACATTAGGGACAGCTGTTAACTCCACCATCAACGATAGTGCTCCATTGATTTCTCCCGATGGATCGACGTTGTTCTTTTCTCGCGAAGTACAAGGTTCTCATAACTCAGACATATGGATATCCAGGCGTTCAGCAAACGGAGAATGGTCCAAAGCTTTACCCATCGGAGCTCCGCTGAATAATAAAGTGTTTAATTCTGTTATTTCCTGTGCGCCGGATAACAGATCTGTTTTATTGCTGAATACTTATGCAGCGGATGGCAGTTATAAAGGATGTTGTTTTTCCATCAGTCATTTCAACGGCAGCACCTGGTCTGTACCTCGTGATGCGGTGATAGAAAATTTAAAGAGTTACGGCAAATGGCTGGATGCTACATTAGCCGCCGACAATAGAACGTTATTGCTTTCTATACAACGTCCCGGTGCGATGGGCTATAACGATTTGTACGTTTCATTTCCTGATGACAACGGCAAATGGCAGGAGCCTGTTAATCTTGGTCCCACGATCAATACGATTTTTAACGAAGCCTCACCTTTTTTGGCGGCGGACAATAAGACCTTGTATTTTTGTTCCACCGGATATCCCGGTTATGGCAACCAGGATATTTTTATGTCCCGGCGATTGGACGATAGCTGGACAAACTGGAGTAAACCCATTAACCTGGGACCTTCCATTAATTCAGCGGGCTTTGATGCTTTCTTTTCTATTGCGGCCAACGATTCTATGGCGTACTTAGTGTCGAATGCCAATTCGGTGGGAGGTGCAGATCTTTTTAGTATCGCGTTGCCTACAGCACTGGTTCCTGAAAAAGTATGTTTTCTTTCCGGAAAGGTTTTAGATCAGCAAACCAATGAACCGCTGCAAGCACAATTGATCTACCGTTCGCTACGCGATGAAAAAGTAAAAGGGACGATTTTATCCGACATGCATACAGGATCTTTTCAGGTGATTCTTCCTGCTGTGGATTCTTATTATATCTCTGCAGAGAAAAAAGGATACTATGCACAAGCCGATAGCATTACTTTCTCCGGTAGCGCCAAAGAATCATTGAAAAAGGAATTGATCATCAGATTGGATCCGCTGGTAGTGGGCAAATCATTACCGATTCGTCAATTGTATTTCGAAAAAACAAAGGCTGTATTTCTGTCCAGTTCTTTTCCGGCATTGGATAACTTATACCGTTTGATGCAACAAAATCCTAAACTAAAAATAGCCATCGAAGGACATACCGATAACGTAGGAGATGCTACGCTGAATCAGGAGTTATCAGTACAGCGTGCAGAAGCAGTTGCTGCCTATTTGCAGGAACGAGGAATCGATAAAGAAAGAATGACTGTGAATGGTTATGGTGGCAGTAAGCCTGTTGCAGACAATGGTAAAGAAGAGACGAGAAGATTGAACAGACGGGTGGAGTTTACTGTTGTTGAGTTTTAGAACAACTGTTTAACCCCTTTGTCCCCGCAGGGTCTCTCGAAGAGGACCCTGCGAGTTTCTTGAGAGATGAGAACTCCGTGCATTCAAGAACGCAGGGTCCCTTTCAGGAGACCCTGCGGGGACTAACAATTATAAAAAGAAGTTACACAACTGTAGTTGCTGGGAAGTCCCCTTCAGGGGATTTAGCGGTAAGACAGATAGTTAAAGAAATTATACATGGCGAAAAGACTACCAGGAAAATCAACCAAACAACCCCTTAGAAAGTCCAGGAAAAAAGGACAACACTATCGGTGGTGGTTTGTCGGTGCGTTTTTTTTCGCAACGATTTGCGGTATGCTGTTCTGGGCTTTTACAGGCATTACACATTTTCGTTCTTCGAAAGTATATTACTATAATCCTTTTCCGGCAACGGCCGAAGCGTTCTCCGACAGCCTGAAATCAAAGGGTTACATCCGTTCTTCTTTGCCTTTGCAATGGGGCTTTCAGTATCAGGACATCACGTTGTTGAAACCCGGTTTGTACATTATTGAACACGGCAAAAACGGATTTGGTTTGGCTGCATCCATTCAACGAAAAGGAGTGAAGGACTATGTCGAAATTGAAATCGATCGGTTTAAAAACAGAAACAATGTATTGCCGAGTTTGGAAAAGCAAACAGGTGTTTCGTTAAAGAAGCTGAAAGCACTCATGTGGGACAAAGATTTTCTGGATAGTCTCGGAGAATATAACAGAGAAAATGCCTGGGCGATGTTCGTTCCGGGCATGTATCGTTTTCCAAGAAATTTCACCGAGCGGGAATTATTGGAAAATATTTATGACGCCCATTTATTTTACTGGGACAGTGAAAAAAGGCGGCTGGCCAAGGAGGCAGGTTTGACGCCGGATGAAGCCATGATACTGGCCTCCATCGTGTATGCAGAAACCAAGGATGTCAGTGAAATGCCTTTGATTGCGGGTGTTTACCTCAATCGTTTGCAAAAGAAAATGCGCTTGCAGGCGGATCCGACGGTATTGTATGCAGCGAATGCCTTGCAGGCTAACCGAGTGAGAGAAAAGCACTTAAAAGTACGATCCAGGTATAATACCTATATTTACAAAGGCTTGCCTCCCGGCCCTATTGGCATTCCTTCTCAAGAAGCGCTGCAAGCTGTCTTGCACTACAACGAGCACGACTATATTTATTTTTGTGCCAAGGATGATTTTTCCGGATGCCATAATTTTGCCGAAGATTTTGAAGGACATAAATCCAATGCGGACAAACTGAGGAAAGCATTGGACAAACGAAAAGTGAGATAAGCCAGGAGCCAGGAGGTACGAGGTACGAGCTAGGATTTCGTACCTCCTGGCTCGTACCTCGTACCTTACTTTAACCCCTTAAGTTTAGGCACTCTCCCTTGCATTTTATCGCTTTAAAATGGTTATCTTGTAGAACTATGAAGCGCCTGTCGATCATCCTATTTCTTTTCATCGGATTAAGTGTCATTGCTCCTTGCACACCTGTGTTTGCACAAGGTAACGACTCTGTTGTTACAGCATTGACTACAAAAGCAATCGTTTTGTGTCAGAGTAAAAAGTACGAAGACTCAGAAAAAATATTCAAGCAATTATTCAGAATCAAAGGAGTTATACTTTCGGATGAAGTAGCCTACTACTATGGGGTGTCTTCATTTTATCTGAAAAAATACGAACAGTCCAGAAGAGCCTTTGACCGTTTTGAAACATTGGCGCAAGCCTCTGATTCATTAAAGCATGAATCGGTAGAGTTTCGATACGATATGGATTGCTATGAGAAAGGATACTTTGAGTACCCTGAAGTCTGCATGCATTGCAATGGAGAAGGACATATAGATGAACCCTGCAAGACCTGCAAAGGAAACGGCAGACAGTATTGTCCGGTGTGCTCCGGGACAGGTGTATCTGTTTCAAAAGGGAGTATGGGCGATAATTATTCTACCTGCAATCGATGCCAGGGCAAAGGTGTAATCGATTGTTTGACATGCAAAGGTAAAGGACATTTGGATCAGTCTTGTTCTGTCTGTAAAGGCAAGGGAACAGTCATGATGAGAGGGATTTGTAAAGATGAGTAGTCAACACACAACAACAGCACCTGCGCACGCAGATGAAAAATGGATTGTCTTTTTGTTAGCCATTATCAATTTTACCCACATCGTAGATTTTGTGATGATGGCTCCGCTTAATCCTTTTTTAAAGGAAGCGCTTTCGATCAATTCTTCAGAGTTCGGTATATTGGTTTCTTCGTATACCTTCAGCGCCGCGGTGGCAGGCTTTATAGCCTTCTTTAAATTTGATGCTTACGACAGACGAAACGCATTGTTGTTTTTGTATGCGGGTTTTATACTGGGCAATTTGCTGTGTGCGGTCGCACCCGGTTATAAATTCTTTTTATTATCAAGAATATTAGCGGGTGCATTTGGTGGGGTCTTGGGTGTGCTGGTGTTTTCTGTTATTGGAGATATTATTCCTCCGGCACGAAGAGGAAAGACTACCGGTATTGTCATGGCTGCTTTTTCTGCCGCATCCGTATTGGGTATTCCGATTGGATTGATACTGGCTAAGTCGTTTGACTTTCATGCACCCTTTATTTTTCTTACTGCACTGAGTGTAATCGTTTATGTATTCATCTGGATTAAATTCCCTTCATTGACTGTGCACAGAACACATGCATCAAAAGATCAGGACAGAAAACAGTTATTGCATTCTTTTGCAACCAATGCGAACGTACGCTATGCCTTACTGCTCACCTTTTGTTTGATGGTAGCAGGATTTACAGTAGTGCCCTTCATCAGCGATTACCTGGTGTTTAATGTGGGACTGGATAAAGAAAACTTACTCTACACGTATTTCTTCGGAGGATTGGCAACCGCTGTTTCCGGTCCGCTGGTTGGTAAATTGGCGGATATCTATGGGAAGCAAAAAGTGTTTGTAGTGGCTGCGCTGATCTCTGTTATACCCATCTATATGATGACCGTATTGCCGCCTTTAAGTTTGTGGTTCGTCATTCCTTGTACCACGGTGTTCTTTATTTGCTTTGGTTCACGATTTGTTCCTGCTATGACATTGGTAACGTCGGCCGTGAATCCCAGAGAAAGGGGCAGTTTCATGAGTATCAATTCTACTGTACAACAATTTGCGTCTTCCATTGCAGTTGTCTTATCGGGCATCATCATCTTCAATACACCGGATGGCAGGATGGAATATTTCTGGGTATGCGGCATAGTTGCTGTATGCTTTACATTTTTGAGTATAGCCATCTCTTATCAAGTAAAAGAAGTGTCGTGAAAATTAAACTTTGGCTACAGGCCTTCCGCTTAAGAACTTTACCTTTGGCTTTTACCAGTATTGGTATGGGAGCAACGCTTGCCTGGTACGAGATGCTGTTTTCCTGGCCTATTCTTATCGGTGCGGCCTTGACTACATTGTTTCTGCAAATCCTTTCAAATCTGGCAAACGATTACGGCGACTTTCATAACGGTGCCGACAACGAACAACGTGTAGGTCCTGCGCGTGCCATGCAATCAGGTAGTATCACAGAGAAAGAAATGAAGAAGGGAATTATTGTTTTCATTTTACTTTCGTTGATAAGCGGTTGTGGATTGTTGTATGTCGTATTTAAAGAACAGCCTTTCTCCTGGCTTCCTGTCTTATTCTTCTTATTAGGTATTGCTTCTATTGCTGCTGCAGTGAAGTATACAGCCGGCAAGAATCCTTATGGTTATAAAGGATTGGGTGATGTATTTGTATTTCTGTTTTTTGGTTGGGTAGGTGTAGGCGGTACGTATTTTCTGATGACCAGAGAATGGGAATGGAATATTTTATTACCGGCAACGACCATCGGATTATTTTCAGCCGCTGTATTAAATGTCAACAACATTCGTGACATCGAAGCGGATCGCAGCGCAGGCAAAAAAACACTGGCACTTCGTCTGGGCCCTGTGTATGCCCGTTGGTATCATGTGCTGTTGATCATGACAGGCATTACTTGCACAGCCTTGTATGTAGGTATAGAAAGTATGGAATACAGTTGGTTGCTTTGTTTTGCCTTTCTTCCTGTATTATGGAATGCCTTCAAAGTATACAGCATACAGGAATCAGAACGCATTGATCCGTTTCTCAAGCAAATGGTGTTTTCTTCGTTAACCTTTCTGTTAATATTCATTTTGGTAGTAAGCTTATAAAAGCGAGGAGCCAGGAGGTACGAGCTAGGCCGTACCTCCTAGCTCCTCGCTCGTCCTTTAAGAATGATGGTTATGAAAACGAAAACAATCTTCTTCAATGCCTTATCAAACGAAGATGAACTTCATTTGATCAAACGATTTCGTGAGGAAGGCTGGGAGTGTTATGCCAGTGCGACGAAAGACATTGCGTTGAAGGCGATGTCTGTCATGGGAAGAGATAAGGTTTCTATTTTCCCTTCCACTCAGGATACTCCCATTGTGGCTGATAAAGGTGTACTGTTTGATGCCCTGATCCATTTGTCGCCGGATACGAAATTGCGGAAGGGTACTTCTATATCCATGCAGGAATGGTCGCAGGTTGTGGATGCTTATGTAGTATCGTATCAACAGTTTGTGACTGATTTTTTACCTTTGCTTAAAACTAAAAAATCCGCGATCGCATTAGTAGGCCCTTACTTATTGCCGGAAGATTCCTTGACAGACGATCAGTTTGATGTCATCGTACAAGGTTTGGAAGGTATTGTTCGCCTATGGGCTCGCCAGCTCGGTCCGCAAGGTACGCGCATCAATGCAGTGTTTCCTGGATACATGAGTTTTCATTTATCTCCACAACTACAACCGAACTTCATCAATAAAATTCCAATGCGCCGATTAGGGACGTTTGAGGATTTGTATGCGACGCTTAGTTTTGTTTGCGGAGATCAATCCAGTTATTTGACAGGAAATACGCTTAAGTTGAATGGTGGGTTTACGAGTTAAACAACTGCCTTACCCCTAAATCCCCTGAAGGGGACTTTACTATTTGCTAAATAAAAGAGCTCATCGCATAATATACGATGAGCTCTTTTATTTTATTTCGTCTCAAGTCCCCTTCATGGGATTTAGTGGTAAGACAGATTGATCTTGAAAATAGTTTTTAGTTTAACTAACAACTAACAACTAACAACTAACAACTAACAACTAACAACTAGTTAACCTTTACCGTCTCCCAACCCTTCTCCATACTGCCACTATACATCTTCAGCAGCGGATCATAAAACAACGTATGGTACTTGATCGAGATCACAATTTTACCGGTGCCATCGATTGCTCCGGAGTACTCATCGTCTGTTACAATAAAAATGCCTCCCGGATAAGCTTTGATGGCTTTGTATTTGGGGGGGAATAATTCTTTACCTGATGCATTGGCCAGACCATAAAGCCCTGCTTTGTTTTGTATGATGTAAAAACCTTCTGCTGTGCGCTCAATGTTGATCAATGGATATTCTATGGTCAGTTTACCTTTCGTATTGATCAGATGATAATCATTGTTCTCTTTTAGTATCCCTGCTTCTCCATAAAAGACCGCGGGCTCGTTGTAGTAAGGTTGCAGAATAAATCTTTCGCCTCGATCAATATAACCCCATTTGCCCCGAAGTTTTACGGCACATATACCATTATTGAATAAGCCTGTAGCATCGTATTGAGTGGAGATTACGATTTGGTCTTCCAGATCACAAAAACCAAGACCGCCTTTGTATTTTATTTTGATTAATCCTTCGGAAACATCCATTACGCGTTCGAAACGTTTGTGCGGAGGACCGATCAGTTGTCCCGATGTATTGTAGAGGTAGTATACTTTTTTCTTTTGCGCAATGAAAAACTTTTGGTCAGTACTCAATTCTATATTTGTGTATTCACAAGGCAGAAGGAGATTGCCGTTGTCATTTAGAATACCATAATTGTTTTTAGACTTGATGCGGTAATAGTTGTCGGATAAAATAGTCAGTTGCTCGTATTGATGCATGCCTTTAATCCAGAATTTTTGAAAAGAACTGTTTACTTTTAAAAATCCTGATTCATAATATGAGCACTCGGAAGGTGTAATGATTTGCTCTTCGTAGGCATTGATATAATACGAAATTCCTTGCAGCGTTACTTTCGCCAATCCATTCTTAAAAGGACCTGCTTTACTGTAGCGGCAAGAAATTTTCAGTTCTCCTTTCGAATTGAGGTATCCCCATAAATCGATATTGTTTTGCACGGCCCACAATCCTCCTGATGAATCGGCAATATTCAAATAAGATTCATCAGTAAGGGTTTTGAGATTCCAAGTGTAAATTTTTCTTTCCCGGTATTTGAGTGTGGCAATGAAATAATTGGGATAAGCTTTTACCTCTTCGAACTGTGGTTCCAAAATGTATTTTCCGCTTTCTGTAACAAGTCCCCAGTAGCCATTCTTTTTTACAAAGTATAAACTGTCGTGTGCATGCAAAATATTTTCAAATTGAGGAGGACACAATTCTTTGGATAAGTTGCGTATCCCTTTTCTTCCTTGAAGTGTGAAGCTTGCTGTAGTCTTGGTTAGCATGCGTAACGTGTCGGCATCTGTTGAAGATAGGACAGTTCCGTTTGGCTGAATGATTTGCCAATTCGCGAAAGGAAGTACACGATATGATTTATGATTGGAGTAATCGATTTGCTTATAAAGTGGAGGAACCAATTCTTTGTTGTGGATCGAATAAATTCCCCAGCGGAAATCTTTTTGAAGCAAGAGGTGTTTGTCTTTATAACTTAATCTGAAATTGTCATAAAGCTCTGGGAATACTTGTTCTCCTTCTACAGAAAGAAATCCCCACTTTGCTTTTTCAGATCGCACAGGAAAAAGATGTTTGATCTGTGGTAGAATTTCCTGGTAAGTAAAAGGAATAATTGTTTTCCCACTTCTGTCAATGACTCCGTACTTCTTTTCTTTTCCTGCAATGGCTTTGCCAAATTCGAAGTAATGATAAACGGAATCAAATTGCGGTTTGATTTCCCATTTCCCTTTTTTGTTTTTGAAGCCCCAGGTATTTTTGTTATTGATCGTTGTTTTATCTGCATACACTCCTTCATGAAGTACTTGTTGTGCCTGTACTGCAAGAGGTATGAAAAAAATAAAGAAGAAAGTTTTAAGTGTAGCAGACATGGTATTACTTCTTCATCACGTACACTTTACTTTTTGCTAAGTATTGAACGCTGGAGTAGGGATCGTTAGAAATTCTATATTCAGCATAATTCATCAAAAACCATTTGCCATCTTCTGTTTGTACAAGACAAGAGTTTCCTCCGAAGTCTAATAGTTGCAGGTAACGTGTACCGATGATTTCACGGCCTTCCTGGCTGACTAATCCGGTTTTTCCTTTTAGCTGTACCAGATAATTATTGCCGGCTGTGGGTGTAATGTTGTCGTACCAATTGCTATTGAGCAATTTCCCGTTTAGTCCCACGAAATTATATTTATGGCCTTGTCTTACCCACGCACCGGCATACATAAAGTCTCCCACTTCATCATAATAAGGTTGCACAATGATGTTTTCATAGTTGTCCAGGAATCCCCATTTGCCTTTGTATTTCATCGCCAAACGATTATTGTGGTTGTAACGCAACTCTTCGTACTGCGCACCGATACCTATATTCCCTAAGGTATCTCCATATCCCCACATGTTGTTGCGGCGGTATAAATACCAGTTTTTTACTAAGACGATACTATCTGCCTTTGAACGGTTTTTTATTTTAATCAACGTGCTATCCAATAAGGTACTTAAAGGCACCGGATGAATAGGATCTGGTTCATGAATAGAAGGAGAGGGAATGTGTACCAAGCGGAATGGCACTTTGCTGTTATTTCTATACAAAATGATTTCATCCGCTTTGGATGAAGCAACTATAGAGTCTGCAAATAAAGTTACGATGGATCCGCCATTGCGGTAGATATATAACGTGTCGTAAAAAACAGGATAAATTTTGTTGTTATCATTTGTATGCCACTCTTTATAGGGACCTTGTTCTATTTTTTGTGCGGTGCTGTCGAGGCGATGACAAAAGCTTTCTGTGTATAGTAAAATACGGGACGGTGTTTTAACAATGCTGTCGTAAGGAAGCGAAGAAAGAAAACCTTTACCTGCTTTCCACAATTGAAATCCTTTACCTGTATCGATGCTGTAGTATGTTCCTGCAATCACCCGAATAGAGCGGTAAGCAAGAGGAAGAATAGTTTTTTGCTGGATAGAAACCAGTCCTGCTTTCAGCGGTGCTTTTTTGCGTTGTGGAATGTATTGGAAAACTTCTGCCAATCCATTCGCTACGTTTCCGATGGAGTCCCAGAAAGGCTTAATCAACAGATTGCCTTGTGCATCGCTGACTCCCCATTTCGTTGCCATTTTTAAATTGCCCAGTTGCAAAGGGCATTTGAATACGATTATTTTTTGTGAAGAAGAATGCAGTGCAGGAATTTCTTTTACTAAAACATCCGTTGCACAAGCACTGCAAGACACCGTTTGAGTATAGCCTTGAATAGAACCAAGAAGAGTAACAAGAAATAAGAAGCGAATAAAAATAGCCATACCAGGCGGGTTATGAAGAGTGATCCTGAGTTTCTTTCTCAAGATTAAACAAATCATTCAACACATCGATCAATGTTTCTGCTTCACCGCGTTTGCAGGCTGCTTTCAATTGCAACACCGGCAATTTGATGATTTTCTGCATCATGTTGCGCGTGATTTCATCTACGCGTTTGGCTTCATCGTCGTTCAACGATTTCAAATGTCTGGATACTTCTTCCTTGCGGATTTGTTCCAATGCATTTTTTAATTTTTGAATAGTAGGAGAGACTACCATTTCTTTAGACCATTCTCTCAATTCTTCCACTGCCGTTTCAATAATGCTTTCTACGTGCGGTATAGAACGGTGTCTTTTTTCAATGGCTTCCTGAGAACGATTTTGTAACGTATCGATACCGTATAAAATAACACCAGGTATTTGTTCCACGTCTGAGCAGATAGAGCGGGGTACAGAGATGTCAACAAAATATTTATAAGTCGTAATCGTCAAGTGCTCCAGATCTGCTTTTTTAATCAATGGTTCAGGCAGCGCCACAGAACTGATCACTAGATCTGCTTTGGCAATACCGGCTTGCAATTGATCGAAAGGAAGAAACTGAAATCCACATTCTTCGGCAATCGCCTGAGCTTTACATTCTGTGCGGTTGGTGATGAAGACATTCTTTAAAGGAGAGTTCATCATGTTGCGCGCTACATCGGCGCCCATTTCTCCAACACCGACAATCAGTATGGTGGGGTTGTTATAATTTTCCAATAGTTCTTCTGCCAATTCTACTGTGGCATAAGAAACAGAGGCAGCACCGTCGCGGAACTGAGTTTCTTGTACGACTTTTTTATTGGTGAAGAAAATGGTGTGTAATAATCGATGAATAAAAGGCCCCGCCATGTTTTGATCGGCAGACCATTGGTAAGCGTGTTTCACCTGGTTGGTGATTTGTACATCGCCTACTACCTGAGATTCCAGACCGATGGCTACGCGGAACAGGTGTACGATAGCGTCTTCATGATCCGTGAAAACTTCAAACAAAGGAATCAACTCCTCACTATTGGCCAATCCTTTTTGAGCGACCATGAGTTTGATAATGCCTTCAGAAAGATCTTCTGTTGCCGCATAGTAAATCTCTGTACGGTTGCAGGTAGACAATACCAACAGTTCGTGTGCATCGAATGCATCCTTTATGCGAAGCATAAGGTCTTTGCATTCTTGCTCATTCAAAGCCATTTTTTCCCGTATCGCTACAGGGGCTTTTTTATAAGATAAACTGATGAGTTTGAAATTTGAGATCATGGGCTATTGTGACACCAAAAATACAACCTAATCGTTAAATAATGGAATAAAAAGTAATAAATTCATCAATTTAAAATGGTTTCGGTTTAGAGTGAGAATGGATATTTACGAAAATAAGTCGGTCTGGAAGATCATTTTGGTGGTATCGGCGCTGATTATAGCGCTTGGGTCACTGTGGTATACCAACCGGTTGGTGAAAGTGCTGGCAGAGGGAGAGAAGAAGCAGATAGGCTTATATGCCAAGGGATTGCAGGCCATTACGGATTCGGAAACAGGAGAGAATATGACCTTTCTATTTCGGGAAATTATTGAAGCAAATCACAGCATTCCTGTCATTCTGACAGATGAACAAGGAAATCCAATCAGTTATAAAAACATAGATATTGATTCACAATGGACGGAAAAAAAGAAGGATGTTTTTCTTAAAGAACAAATTCTGGAAATGGAAGAGATCCATCCCAAGATAGAAATCAGTTATTTGGGAGTCGTTACCAATTACATTTATTATAAGAATTCCTGGGTATTGGCCCAATTGCAATATTATCCTTTCCTTCAATTATCCGTCATCGGTATTTTTATGTTCATCGCTTATTTGGCCTTCAGTTCATCCAGAAGGGCCGAGCAAAACAGGGTTTGGGTAGGCTTGGCCAAAGAAACGGCACATCAATTAGGCACACCGCTTTCTTCTCTGATGGCCTGGACTGAAATCATTAAAAGTGATCCCCGTTTGCAGGGTGATCCGATGGGTGCCGAGTTGACAAAAGATGTGGATCGGTTGGAAACGATTACAGCTCGTTTTTCAAATATAGGTTCCAAACCGGCCTTGAAAGAAGAACGTATTGCCACTGTAATCGGGGGCTTGATCGATTACCTAAGAAAAAGAATTTCGGCGAAAGTAAAAATCGACATCATCACAGATGACCTTCTGTTAAAAGCGAATATTAACACGTCTTTGTTTGGCTGGGCCATTGAAAATTTGGTAAAGAACGCCGTGGATGCCATGGAAGGAGAAGGAGAGCTATCACTGCATATTCATGAATTGCATAAAAAGATCATCATAGACATTAAAGACAGTGGAAAAGGCATGAGCCGTTCAGAATACAAACGCATTTTTAAACCCGGTTATACCACCAAATCCAGAGGCTGGGGACTCGGATTGACGCTGGTAAAGCGCATCATTGAAGAATACCATGGAGGGAAAATTTCCGTGTTGCATTCCGCACCCGGAAAGGGAACGACATTTAGGATAGAGATATAGTCGTTAGCGATTAGTGGTTAGACGTTAGGAAATAGAGAAAAAGTAGAGTTTTCCACATTCTTACGAGCAATATGCCCGATCTACCTTTGAGAGGGTATTTTTTCTGTGTACATCTCTGTTAACCAAATGTTTATTACTAGTGACTAACGTCTAACGACTAAGGTCTAACAACTATCTGAATTTTTTTGGTTAACAAAGAATAATACTCTAACTTTGCACTCTCAAAATCGACTCAATTCATACATTCAAACAAGCATAATTCATATACAAATGGCAAACGTAGGTAAAATTACCCAAGTTATCGGCCCGGTGGTAGACGTGAGTTTCAGCGGCTCTAAGCTACCGAATATCCTGGACGCATTAGAAATCACCAAAGGGGATGGTTCGAAAATTCTTCTGGAGTGTCAAAAGCACTTAGGTGAAGACCGTGTAAGAACGATCGCGATGGACAGTACTGATGGTTTAACTCGTGGTATGGCTGTCGTAGACAAAGGATCACCAATTTCTATGCCTGTAGGTGAAGAAATCAAAGGTCGTTTGTTCAACGTAGTAGGAGAAGCAATTGACGGTATCAATACCATCAAAACTGATCGTAGAATGCCGATTCACCGTTTGGCTCCTAAGTTTGATGAATTATCCACTTCTTCTGAAGTGCTTTTCACAGGTATCAAGGTAATCGATTTGCTTGAGCCTTATGTAAAAGGAGGTAAAATCGGATTGTTCGGTGGTGCCGGTGTAGGTAAAACCGTTTTGATCATGGAGTTGATCAACAACATCGCTAAAGCATATGCAGGTTTATCTGTGTTTGCCGGTGTGGGTGAAAGAACAAGAGAAGGAAACGACTTGCTTCGCGAAATGATCGAATCAGGCGTTATTAAATATGGTCATGAGTTTGTGGAATCTATGGAGAAAGGCAATTGGGATCTTTCTAAAGTGGACACAGCTGAATTGGCTAAATCTCAAGCAACATTGGTGTTCGGTCAAATGAATGAGCCTCCTGGGGCACGTGCTCGTGTAGCGCTTTCCGGTTTGACTGTAGCTGAATATTTCCGTGATGGAGATGGTACCGGTGCAGGTAAAGACATTTTGTTCTTCATCGACAACATCTTCCGTTTCACACAAGCAGGTTCTGAAGTATCGGCTCTTTTGGGTCGTATGCCATCAGCGGTAGGTTACCAACCCACATTGGCTACTGAAATGGGTGCGATGCAAGAACGTATTACTTCTACTAAAAGAGGTTCTATCACATCGGTACAAGCGGTATACGTACCTGCCGATGACTTAACCGATCCAGCTCCGGCTACTACATTCTCTCACTTGGATGCTACTACGGTATTGTCTCGTAAAATTGCTGAGCTAGGAATTTATCCTGCAGTGGATCCATTGGATTCTACTTCTCGTATTCTAAGCCGTGAAATTTTGGGCGAAGAGCATTACGGTACTGCGATGCGCGTGAAAGAATTGTTACAACGTTACAAAGAATTACAAGATATCATCGCGATCCTTGGTTTGGATGAATTGTCTGAAGAAGATAGACAAGTCGTACACAGAGCACGTCGTGTACAACGTTTCTTGTCTCAGCCTTTCCACGTGGCAGAGCAGTTCACCGGTTTGAAAGGTCAGTTGGTGAATATCCGTGAAACCATCAAAGGTTTCAATGCAATCATGGACGGTGAATACGATCACTTGCCTGAAGCAGCGTTCAACTTGGTAGGTACTATCGAGCAGGCAGCAGCTAAAGGAGAAAAATTGATTGCTGAAGCGCAAAAATAATTTATCAATAGAACAAGGACTTTGGTCCTTGTTCTTCTTTCATCTTATAAAAGGGTACAATGTTACAATTAGATATATTAACACCCGATAAAAAAGTATACAGCGGAGAAGTAAAATGGGTGAATCTTCCCGGAGCTGCTGGTGCTTTTGAAGTACATCAAAACCACGCGGCTATTATTTCTACTCTTGGAAAAGGAGAATTGAAATTAGTTGAAGCGAACAACGCTGAAAAACATTTTGCGGTAGACGGTGGTGTAGTAGAAGTATTAAACAATAAAGTTGTGGTATTGGCGGAAGCGGTTACTGCTTAACTTTACTTTTCAAATTAAAATCAAATTACCGGGTAACCGGTAATTTTTTTGTCTTTTAGTTCAGCCCGGCGTATTTTTGAGTTTTTATAAAAAATATCTTTGTACGGAAGCAAAAGACCAAAGGTTGCAGTCTTATACTTGAAATTTACCCTTACATCGTTTTTTGATAAATCTGCACGAGACTTATCAATAAGAGGAAATTACCTGTAGTTATTTTTAAATAAATATTTTACCTATGAATACGCTAAGAAAGCTTTTTCTTTTTATGCTCGCTTTGTCCGTATGGGAATGTCAAACCCTTTACGCGCAAGTCAACCCAATCAATGTAAACGGTGTATCGGTTACCGTTTCTTCCAAACAAGTAAATACGAATCCCTCCAAGTATAATTTAAATACCTGTGAGGAGAATTTTGTCTTATTTGAGTTTAACAATACAGGAAGTGCTGCTATCGACAATTTTGTTATTACGGCTCAATCCAATACAGATGTGTTGTTACTGTACACACTATTGACCGATCCCAATCTGATTGTTGATGCAGCTAACAGAAGCATTACGATTGTCTCCATGCCAATAGGTTTGAGCAGTCTTAAAGTTCCGATAAAGGCGTCGTGTGAAAATTTTAAATCAACGACACACAGCTCCCTTTCCACTTTAACCTTCGATTATCAAAATGCATCAGTTGTGCAATCACAAAGTATAAACTTTGTGATCAGTTCTGGTGTCATTGGTTATGTCGCTTCCGATGATTTGAATCCGGGAGAAAATATTAGTTATACCGGACACAAAGGAGATGTATTTACCAGGCGATATAATTTTCAAATCACAGAAAATACTTTTAATGGTATTCTTCATATGGAGGAAATTATACCCTCTGCACCGAGTGCTCAATTAGAAATACAGTCGCTGGAATTGAAAATCAACGGACTCAGTAAGTGGGTTCAAATTACTAATCTGATTGATCCGTTGACTCATAATTTAAGTAAAGATATCATACTTGATAATGTCCCTTTGAATGCGACGGTAGAGATTTTTGAAAAAGTAAAAATCATCGGTTGTCCTACAGGAACAGGTAATTTGACTTTTACCTATGGTTGTGAAGCCTCTAGCTGTACGCCTTTGCGAGAAATGGATCTGGCTACCAATCTTGGTACTGAACGTCCGGACTTGACAGTTACAGATATGAATCTTTTGTATGATTTTAGTACGTGTTTGGCTTCTTCGGATAATATCGTAAAGAGAAAATTTCGAGTACAAAATATTGGTCAGGCAAGAGCAAATAATGTTTATACCAGTTTACGAGGTGGAAGCTCAGCGATTTTCCCAATCAATATAGTTCCTCTTAGTTCGGTAAAAATAACAGGAAGCAATGCACAGGTTCAGGCTAATATTATTTTTAATCCCGGAGATGCCAGTAAACTTTCTGATAAGAGAGGATTTAAAACGAATATAAACGGCACTGATCTTTGCTTTCAGGATGACTTAATGATTTATCAGGAAGGCGGTATAACTGTTCTTGCCCTTGAACCCGGAGAATTCATAGATATTGAATGGGAAGAAAGAACGTGTTGTGTTTCTAATGATGTAACCAACAACTATACATTGAACTCTTACGGTTTAATGGATACCAAATGCGACAATGAATGTGGCGGTTATTACGGTAATAGCACTGGCTATTGGGTAGCTACGGATGATCATGCAAATATGGCAACCGCAAATCAAATTGAATTGACGGGTGTGAATAATATGTTTGGGTGCTTTACCTGTACAGGCGGTTGTGGAAGCAATCCAGCCGGTACATGCGATAATCTGACGCTCAACAATCCTTCTGCTCCGGCTTCTGATTATACAGAAACATTAAGGTTTAAGAATAGCGGATTTAAACTTTACATACCGAATAGCTACGATTTTTTTCCAATTGATTATAAGAAGTTCAGAATAGCCATAGACTTTGCTGTAGATGGCAGCTTGCTTTTAGCTCCGGAGTCTTCCGGAAACAGAGGGAATATATTATTAAAAGATGGCAGGGGTGCTATTTATCATCCGGTTAGTCAAACTGCTTTAACTAAAAGCGAAATTTTTAATTTATTCGGAACCACTGATATTCCTGTAAATGCTTTGGATGCTGGGGCAAGAGCGATATTTGAATTTGATCCCGAAGTAATATTCGGTCCTGGTTCAAATGTGAGTATCACTACTTATAGATCTTTCGAATTGGAATTGAAGTTGGCTTCTTTTATAAATTCATTGGAAACAACTTTTGACGTTTCTGCAGTGTGCGGAAGATCTCTTACCAACACCGGTCCTTCTAATTATTTTGAAAGGACTTATTTGATTCCGGATGGAGATGATTGCCCGGAATGCAGATTGGCTATTGGGAGTTACAGTGATTACATCATTGTCAACTGTCCTGGTTGCGTTTTCCCCGGAGTTTTGGTTCGCGGATATGAAGTGGAAAGAATTACTCTCGGTGAAGCGGATGCTGATAATAACGGCTTACAAGATGTCGGTACTGTAAATGCAAGCGGTACTCCTAACCTTAAGATGGTTACGGACAATGATATCTTCAAAGCAATATCAAGATCGAATTTGTGGAGTGGAACTACCAGAACATACGGCAGTGGTTCTTCTATAGGTACATTAGAACAAGATCCAGGATTTTCCAATCGCTTTTTGACCAACCTGGCTCGACTGGATATCATAGGTCCGCATGGTGATTTATTGGATGTGGTTGTTAATACAGACCATCCTATTGTTTTGGATTATACGCAAGCTGGAACAGCATACCATTTTGTTTTCAATAACAATTCTAATAATATATGGACATCTGATAATGCAGGGCATTTCTTATTTCAATTTCCGATTGCACTTGTTCGTCAACAGTTGCAAAGCGTTTATGGATTCAGTGCCTCACAAGCTGGTTTGTTTAATTATGAAGCAGGGGATGAATCTGATGTCACGGTATATTATAAAGTGAAACCAGATTTTGATTTAGGCAGTAAATATTACGAATCTATAGATGTCTCCACCCGTTGTTTTTATTCTGACAGATTAAAAGACATTTCGATCACTACGGAATCAGACCCTGCAAGTCCTTTCGGTATTTCTGGTTCATTGACATCTACAGAGGCTTCTTTGCTTAAACCTTATTTAAATTATATCTGTGAAGCCTATGGCTCTGGTTTTATTCTGGCTGATATAAAGCAAAATTTAGCGTACTACGGTGCAGGATACGGGAATAGTTTCGCCTGTAAAAAAGGTTTAGGTGTGGTACAAACTATTTCGGGAAATCAGGATGGAAATGGTGAAGCGTTGGATTTGTTTCCTTATGAAATCAGAACGTTCAATCGCGTGGACAAAATGAGATACATATTACCAAGAGGATATAAAATAGATTATGATGAATCTTACTTTCAGAATAATAGATCGTATAGATTGAATAGTAGTTTTGATTACGATATCTATTACGAGCTGAAGTATTTTAAAGACCTGAAACCTCAGATGGTTAGTAAAGGCAATGCTGTTCAACAAAATTCGAGCGGACAACCTGTAATAGTAGGTGAAATGTTTGAAGTGGACTTTGAGTTCAATAATCCAATAACGTATAGAAATCAAATAGGAGCTTCTGGATTTGTTTTAGACGCATCTGATAAATTTTCAGATGGCAATGAGTTTAGCAGACAATACATGAACCTGGTATTAGTACCAGATTGTTCTCAACCTATCTTGGATTACTTTGAGTATAGCGATGATGCGGCTTATATAGCAGGTGCAAATTGGGTTGATGATATTAACTATTTCATCATGGAAGGACCTAAGGCACTTATTAGACCTTATGACATAGACAAGAAATTATTTTCTAGCAGCGAAATTCTTTCGATAAGTACTACAAGTAAATCATGGTACAGTAGACCAAGTGCTGCTTTATGGGGATCTACTGCGGCTCCAATAGTAACCTTAACAAAGGTGGTTGCCAATGTAGATATATTCAAGAAGGTAAGTAAAATTCCATTTAAACTCACAGCAGTAGATGGTACAGCGAATGTATTCATGTACTTCACTACAAAAAACGGCAAAGTTATTTTAGGTGATTTGATAAGAACAAACCCTGACAATACCACACAGGTGTTTCAAAAAGTACAAGGTGTGTATCAATTAGGTAATTTATCGTATGGACAAGTATTTGATTTCAATCTGGAAGTGCAATTTCAATGCAACGATGTAAAAGATGACGAATTGTATTTGCATGTAGGTTATACCTGTGACAATACGTACCCGACCTTCATCGATGGAGCCTTGGATAAAGTGCCTTGCGGTATCATGAACGAATCGATTCGTATCATCGAATCGAACGCTGATATGGCTATAAGTTATAACAGTGCAGCTACCTGTACAAATATTGCGCACGAGTTAAAAATGACTTCCTTGTTGGATGGGGGATTGTATGATTTCAAACCGACTGTGCAATTACCAGCGAGTCTCACTTACAAAGCGGGATCGGCAAAATTGAAGGCATATGAGATTATCAATAATCAACCGGTAACCATGAAAGATGGTTTAGGACAGGATATTATTTTCACGTTGCCTGACCCTGTTATTTCTTCTGCGAATGCCTTGTCATGGGATTTGACAAACCTGGCGGGTCTTGATGATTTGTATTTCCACGGTGGAGGTTATGCCTTATTGACCTTTGATTCTGATCCTGGTTGCGCAGTAGGAAATACTCAAGTAACTGCCAGTGCAGTAACTACAAGTTATTGCAATATCGCAATCGCTAAGGCTTTGTTGAATCCGGCTACAGTTGCACTTGATCCTGCATGTAAGCCTAGTGTTACACTATCGGGATCAGATCATGTTTGTCCCGGAGCAACAGGTACATTAACGGCAGCTGTTACTGGGGTCTCTGCTTCAACGTCTCAGTTTACTTGGTATAAGAAGAATTCGGATGGCAGTCGTACTTTGTTGCAAGGTCCTGGCACTGCGATTACTTATACGTACACGAACTTAACTGAAAACACAACATTTGAAGTAGTACTCCGATCTATCACCGGTTGTAAAGATTCGAGTGATTTTACCATTTCAATTTATCAGTTACCTGCTCTTACTATTACGGCACCAAATGAGTTCTGCATCGGTTCTGCACCTGCTGTAATTAGCGGCACACCGGCTGGAGGGTATTTTGGTGGTCCAGGTGTTACGTTAACACCTTCGGGAATTTACACGTTCTCTGCATCGATCGCCGGTACCTATACACTGATCTATCATTATACAAATGCTCAGACGGGTTGTACCGCTACTAAAGTACATACCGTTATTGCCAGTGCATGTTGTAAATATGCTTTGGCTTCTGCAGAAGTAATGTGCGGTGAAGATGCCATCAGATGTATCACATTAAAAGCTGTGAAACCGGTAGATGACGGGATTAAAGGAATGGACTTCGTATTGAGATACGATAGAACATTGATGAGACCGACAGGTATACCTGGCAGAGGAAATGCCACATTAGGAAATGTAGTATTAAATGGTGGTATGACGAGTGGGATGGGAAGTTATGCCATGACTGAACGTACGGTTACAGGCACCAACTTAAATGAACTGAGTGTAAGTATATTTTATACCGGACAGGCGCCTGCTGCTGCAGACTTTGACGGTATAGGCGATGTGATTTGTATTGAGTTTAAAATTCTCGGAAGCGGAACTACTGGATTGGCTGGCACTACAAAGTCAATCTTCATAGGAGACTTGTATCAGGGAGCATTTTCACAAGGTGTTGTAGACGACGAGCATAAGTTATTTATGATCAGGTCTTGTGTGACGAATAATGGTGTAGGTATAATTTCCATCCTGAAGAATAACTTCTTAAATGGTAAAGTATATTATCATAACGATGTCAATGCACCATTAAAATACGATGCTTCTACTACGCCTAGCCCATATTTGATTACAACCATTACACCGGTTACTACAGGCTTTGGTTCTCCTTTATGTACTCCTTCCTCTGTTGCTTCTAAAACAACAGATATCAACGGTGCTTATTCGATTGACTTAACGGGTGCGAATGGCGTGAAAGTGAGTAGAGATATCGTGGGAGATTACTATAACTCTTGTACCAATCCTTCGGATGTCATTAATCAAAGTGGAAATGTTTACAATCCAGCAAGTCTTCTAATGGCGATCAATGGATACGATGCTTATTTAATGGAGTCTATTACAACCATGAGAAATCCTGTGGATGTAGTATATGTAGCAGACAGGAAAGTGCCTGGTGCTACTTCTACAGCTACTGCTAATACGGCCTTTCCAACGGCCTTCCAAATGATTGCCTCGGATGTCAATATGGATAGAATGGTTCGTGCAGTAGATGTTAGTTTGGTTCAGGAGCGAGCAGTTTCTAAACTTTGTGAATATCCTCAGGTATGGAATTACAATTTGGGAGTTGATCCTACCGTATATCCTTTGAATACTGTCGATCAACGTTCCTTAGACTGGAGATTTGTGGATAAGAGTCAGGTTACATCTAATTTGACTTATACCAAATCAGGGAAATATCCTTTTCCAGCTGGAACAACAGGAACAGCGGCTACTTACTATTGGAGAGACAATGTACCTAATCCTCCTCGTTGTCTGATGGGTCCTACCGCAAATCCTAATACCTGTAAATCTTATGCCAATAGTTTCGACATTCATGCGATCATGTTAGGTGATATTGATGGCAGCTGGAGAGCTAACCTTAATAATTCGCAGAAGAATTTAAGAACAGTTTCAGATCGTAAGGTGGTTATTAATATCACCAATAAGCAACGTAAGGGAATCAATACGTATCGAGTACCGGTTACTTTTATCTCACAGGATCCTGCAACAGTAGCATTAGACTTTGCTTTGGATTATAACGAAGAGGAGCTGAGTGTTATGGGAGTCGGGAACTTAGAAGGTGGAGATCTGGCAGACGCTGAAGTTGTTTATAATGATTTTGAAAACAAACAATTACTTTTCACCTCTTATACTATGTTAGGATTCAATTCTTCTAAATCTATTTATTACATAGATTTTGTAAGTAAGAACGGTGATTTCAACGCTAATATGTTAGGTAGTGGAGATGCTTATTTGAATGGGGAGAAAGTAGAATTGGTAGTGGAAGGATCTACGATTACCGGTATAGAGAATCAACTTTCAGGTACACAGTATGGATTTGAATTAATACCTAATCCAGCGGCTAATGAAGGAGAAATTCTGTATAACATTAAAGCTGGAACGCATGCGAAAATTGTGGTTTACAATACGCTCGGTCAAGTCATCACAGAATACAAAGACTTAGACGGTCAGGGAAGTATTCAGGTCGGAACTTCTGATTGGAGTTCAGGTATGTATCAGGTGATATTGTTCACTGAAAATTCTCAGAAGCTGATCAAGAAATGGATTATACAAAACTAATTTCAACTAAATATTAATAGGGAACGCCATCGGGAGATCTTCTGCCGATGGCGTTTTTATTTAGTAGCCATGGTGCTTTTCCATAAATAGTACCGATTAAAAAGCAATCGGTAGAGTGGGAGTCGTTTTATTTCATTTAATTTTCTGAAACAAATGAAATGGATCGAAGCAAAAAATATAACCGTTATCGCAGAGGATAAGATGATTCTTGATGACATCTCCTTTTCTTTATATAAAGGAGATGCACTGGCCATTGTTGGACCTTCCGGCAGCGGTAAAACAACCTTAGGTAAAATCATTGCAGGCCAATGGGCGTCTTCTTCTGGTCAGTTGGTATTGGCGGAACAGAATACGACGAAACGTTTATTCATTTCACAACAGCATGACTTTCGTTACCTCTCTTCTACACGTTCTTATTATCAGCAACGTTATGACAGCAATGTAGCAGACGACTCGCCAACTGTTGCACAGTTGTTTGAAAAAACAGCTACGCAGGATTTTTCAGAATGGGTTAAACTGTTGAAGTTGGAGCAGCTCCTGACAAGCCGGTTGACGCTGCTTTCCAATGGAGAGGGGAAAAGAGTACAATTGGCTCAAGCACTGTTACAAAAAACGGAAGTACTGGTATTGGACAATCCTTTCATTGGATTAGATCCTCCATCCAGACAATTGCTGCATGAAATCATACAGCAATTTATTACAAGGGGTATTCTCGTTGTGGTCATCACCTCTTACAGCGAAATTCCTCACTCTATCACACAGGTGCTGGAACTTGAATCCGGTAAAGTAAAACAGTTCGTTGAAAGGGAAGAGTTCAGTGTACCGTTGGCACAACAGGAAAATCAACCTGTCATCAATCCGGATGTGTTGGATCTACTGGGATTTCCGGAGGAAGCAGAATTTGAATACGCTGTTCGCATGAAAAATGTGACAGTGAATTATGGAGATAAAGTAATTCTGGATCGCATCAATTGGGAGGTAAAGAAGGGAGAGCAATGGGCACTCATAGGTCATAACGGTGCAGGCAAATCCACTTTACTCAGTTTGATCAACGGAGATAATCCTCAAGCATACAACAATGAGATTTATTTGTTTGATCAACGCAGAGGTTCAGGCGAAAGCATTTGGGACATCAAACGTAAAGTAGGATACATTTCTCCTGAGTTGCACATTTACTTTCAGCGGGATGTGAGTCATACCGAAGCGGTAGCCCTCTCTTCGGGTGAACCTTCTCCTATAAAATTTTCACAAGCGAGGATTACGTGTGAAAATGTAGTGACTTCTGGTTTCAACGATCAGGTCGGTTCTTCGCAAGGTGTAACGCCGATGCAGCGTAAGCAAGCGCTGAGATGGATGGATGTGTTACAAATCAAATCACTGAGCGGACAAAACATGTACGATGCTTCTCTAGGAGAACAGCGGTTGGTGCTCTTGGCAAGAGCTCTGGTTAAAAATCCTGCTTTGCTTATTTTAGATGAACCGTGTCAGGGTTTGGATGCCGAGCAGACGAAAAGATTTACAGAAGTCGTAGATGCTGTTTGCGGGCATTTCAATAAAACATTGATTTACATTTCACATTATAAGCAGGATATTCCTAAATGTGTGACGAAAGTATTGATGTTGGAAAAAGGTAGAATAGTAGGTTGAATTAAATCATGATTTTGGGTGAGGGATAGTAGCGGAAAGCCCGAAGTGCGCAGGATATGGGCGTGGGCGGACTTGGAGCGGATAGCCCGACCGCGCACTGTGATGACTGTTAAAAGCATAAAGAAAATCTGCGCGGACACCTCCTAATACATCTATATTACCTTAAAGAAGGTAGTGCAAATGAAGTGATTTATTATTAAACTGCTTATCTTAATCATACCCTTTTAACTAATTTTTCTATGCTGACCAAAGAAATGGAAAAACTGATCAATGATCAGTTCAACAAAGAATTATACTCCGTGAACTTATACTTGTCGATGAGTTCTTATTTTAAGTCACGCGACTTAGATGGTTTCGCACATTTCTTTCGTATTCAGGCAAAGGAGGAAAACATGCATGCCATGAAGCAGTTTGATTACATTCATCAGGTAGATGGTATCATTAAGATGCAGCCTGTTGCCGCTCCGCCTATAACTTTTGAGTCGATCAAACAAGTATTTGAATTGTCATTGGCTCACGAACGCCTGGTGACAAAAAGTATCTATAACATTGTGGAGCAGTCTTTGAATGATAAGGATTTTGCAACCCATGCCTTTTTCCAATGGTTTATTACCGAACAAGTAGAAGAGGAAGCAACGGTAAAGACCCTGATTAAGAAAATCGAGATGATTGGTGACAATAGTAGTTCTTTGTACTTATTGAATGATGAACTGTTAAAACGCCCTTCAGCTGTTCCGGATGTAGAAAATTAATGCTTACAAACCTTTCAAAGCGCCTTTATTTATAAATAGAGGCCTTTTTTATGTGCTGATTAAATTATTTTTATTTGGATTTATTCTAAATAAGCTCTAAGTTTGTAGCTGCTCCTAAAAACAATGGAAGAAATTCAAGCTGTAAACAACACCAATGAAGACTGTGGATTTTGTCCTCTGATGAGTTTTTTTGATAAAGAGGGCTGCGAAGTGGTTCGTAAAAAGTGTTGCAAGAAATACAAAACGAAAGGTAGACACTGTAAGAAGTGTCCTAAAGTATAATCTGATTTAGTTCAGGTAAAGACCCCGATTCAAAAGATCGGGGTCTTTTTTTACCAAAGTTTTTCGGAGAGAGATCGTGACGCTAAAAGAATTACTAATTAAACGATCGTCTCACTTTCTCCTCTAACACACGCTGTGATACAAAAGTTAACTTTTTGTAAGATTGGAATTGTACTATTCAATTCTTGTGATTGGAAATGTAGACTAGTACATACTCAATTGTTTACGATTAAATAACAGTTGTATAAACTGAAAAAGTATTATATTTGAACTTGGATAAAACTGAAATAGACGAAATAAGAGATTTTTGCTTTCCTCCATCAACTATCAATCAGCATTGAATTCTTTAGTACCTCTGTATTTATAATTTATGAAAAGAAGCTTACGATTTTTAAAATCAAGCGGTGCACTCCTGTGCCTATTCCTGATCACATTATTCAGTACTCAAGCCAGCGCTACTACTGCTACCACATTCGGTGCTAGCAACTGGGGTACGAGTTACAACTATTGTGGAGGTTACATAGAAACCAACATTCTCTATTATGACAAAGACGGTGTCAATGACATGATGAGATGGGTCAACCTGTATTACAAGAACAGTGCGGGTGATCGCGTAAATATTTTCAAGTGGAATGAAGCACCACTCGGCGGCGATGACGGAAGCGATAACACGGACGGTGATGACTTTTACTACAAGTACCAGAATGGAGCTGTTATGGATTGGCGATGGGAATATGTAGGAGGAAACAGCGATCTGGTTCAGATGAAAATTCGTTGGTACAACTTACCTGCTGAACTTTATGGTACCAACGTTGAAATGTCCATTGACGGAAGCTGGCTCGGTGGTGGTTCTGATGACGATGTTTCCATCAGTGAGTGGAAAAGTAATATTTTTGTTACTCAGATGGGGACTCCAACCAATCTTGCTACAACTACCGACACCTATTGTGATAAAGTTGTATTGACATGGACTGATCCTACTAATTCATGTATTTCCTCGAGCTGGGGAACAGAAGTATACAGGGACAACACTTATATCGGTTCTTCTACGAGCGGAACATTCAGTGACTTCGGCGCAACTAAAGGTGTTTCACATAATTATAAAATCAGAACGGTATTGTATACTAACTCGAATACAAGCAATGCCAGTACATTCACCGTCAATACGGCGGGTCGACGGAAAGGACCTTATGTAGCACCTTCCGGTTTATCGGCTACCTCTAACAGATGCGATGGGATCATCCGAATAGAATGGCAATGGAACCTGGCCAATCCGGAAGGGTTTTCTTTTTATCGCAGTACAGATCCTTCTTTTTCAACAGGGGTATACCAGGAGTTTAACATCAATGGTGACAGACGATTTTTTGAAGATCCTATTCCTGTAAAAAACACGACGTACTATTATCGCATCATGAGTAAAAATGATTGCGGAGATTATAGTGCTCAGTCTTCTACTGCTACAGGGTTTGCACCGGATGTTCCGGCTGCCCCTTCTAACATAGGTATTGTATCCAATGCCAACAGCATTCGCATCACATGGAACGATAACTCGAATAACGAAACAGGATTCATTGTCAAAAGATCACTGCTTGGCGGTGGTGGTGTAACCACTACGAACATACCTGCCAATACCTCCGCTTCCAGCGCCCTATTTTTTGATGATGCATCAGTCATCAATTGTCAAACTTATATCTATGAAGTGTTGGCAAAAAATGCTTGTGCTCCGGATGGTATCTCTGCCAATCAAACAGTATCTGCGAAACTGATTCCTGTATTGTCCAATACATTTGTTCAAGGGGCGTTGAAAGTATCGAAAGGATATTTTCCTTCTTCTGTTCGATTGAGCTGGACAAACAACAATCAGAATCAACTCAATAGTTTTAAAATCTACAGAAGAAATCTAGGCGACATCAATCCTGCGGTATTAATTGCTACCATCAATAGCAACTCTGCACTTTATACAGACAACACAGCTGATGCCGGTGTGATGTATGAATATTTCATTGAAGGAGAAGGGGTCTGTGAAAATACCATCATCGTATCCAACAGAATCAGTGACATCGGTTTCAGAAGTCCTGCCGGTGTTGTCAATGGACACATTTCTTATACAGGTGGAATTGCTGTGGAAGGTGTACGGGTCATCGCAGAGAAATCTTCAGGCGCGAGTGGTACCAGTATGGCTTTAGACAATGGTGACAAAATCGAAGCAGAACACAGCGCGAAGTTAATGCCTGTGAATACGATGACTGTTTCTGCCTGGGTGAAACCACAATCATTAAGTGCTGACATGACTATTTTAAGTAAGTCATCAGGAGCCAATGGATACGGAATTGATTACATCGCTTCCAGCAACACCACAAGATTCTGGATCAATGGAGCAAGCGGTACAAGTGTCGCTGAATTTGTCGGTGCCTTGTCTACTGTTAATTATACCAACATCACCGGTGTGTTTGATGGCACAAGTGTTCAGCTGTTTGTTAATGGCGTACAAAAAAATACGGTTCCGGTAATAGGAATTGTAAACCCGAACACGGATAAATTTTATATCGGTTCAACTTCCGGAACGTCCAATTACTTCAACGGTAACATCGATGAAGTATTGGTATGGAACGTGGCAAGAACAAGCGATCAAATCCTGAGAGATTATTCACGCATCATGACAGGTAATGAAACCGGTCTGATGGCTTATTGGAGAATGGACGAAGCAGTAGGTGGATTTTTGTTTGATGCTTCTTATGCCAATAGTGTTTACAACGAAAACCACATCACCATAACCGGCGGACAATGGAGCACCGTTATTCCATCTTCTGCACAGTTAGGTTTAGCGGGTATTACAAATGCTTCAGGAGATTATACAATCAGTAATGTACGCTACGCCAATTCCGGTGAGCCCTTTACAATTACTCCGGTATTTTTAACACATACTTTCAATCCTTCTAACAGACTCTTATATATAGGTGACGGTTCGGCAGTGTTGAACAATCAGGATTTTACAGACAATTCTTCTTTCCGAGTAACAGGTTCTGTTCGATTTAAAAACACAACCTGTTTTGTAAAAGACGCGATACTTAAAATAGACGGCAACATCGTCGTGTCAAATGGCGAGCCGGTTAAAACGTTAACCGATGGTTCATTTGATATTCAGGTACCGATCGGTAATCACAGAATATCGGTTGAAATGGCAGGCCACTCGTTTGAACAAGGTGTGTTCCCTTTAGGCGGCGGTACGTATAATTTCCAGGCACCGGAAACGGACATTAAATTTATCGATTCTACATTGATTACAGTAAAGGGCAGAGTAGTCGGCGGTTTGAGAGAAGGCGACAAACCTGTCGGCATGAACAGATCAGTGAACAACATCGGTAGAGCGAGAATACATTTTAAATCTCAATTGGGTGGTGGTTGTTCAAGCGTCAGTGTAATCACTGATGCGGTAACGGGTGAGTATACTGTAAAATTATTGCCATTGAAATACGAAGTGGATACAGTGAAAGTGCCGTCTAACTTAACGATCACTTTCCCTAACCGTGATTTGCTGGATCTTTCACAAAATCCTCCTTTGCAGAAAATATACGATACGGTTTATTATCAGGGAACAAATGTGTACTCACACAGAGACTCTGCTATCTACCATGTCAAACAAAATTATGTGTACAGAGTGGTTCCTGAAATGACGGTAACTGATCCGGCGGTAACGGCTCCGTTTACGGGAGATGCGACTTACAAATATGTAAATCCTATAACCAGCGTAGAAACTCAGATACCTTTAACCACTGATCCGTTTGGCTATCCAATCTTTACATCAGAAAAAGAATATAATGCACGGATTTCTGTATTTGAGAAATTTACAAATTATGATAACAGCAGTAATGTCATAGACAAGGTTCCTGTAAGTGACGGTAAAATTACCATCAACAACAACATCGGTGGCACGAATGCGGAAGTGATTCAACTTTCGGGAGGAGATACCTTGTATACATTCAAAGCGGGTGCTCCTAATACCTTAACAATTCCTGCGGGTTCCGGTCCGGATTACAGCTTTACCAAAACATTGAACATACAAGTAGAAGTAGGAGTGAATTCCATTTCATGGCAGCCGCTCGCTACCGGTGACAAGTATTTCAGAGGTTATATCATCGGAGGTAAATCAAAAGGAAATGCCTTCACGTCTAAAGGTCCTGCCATTGTCGAAAATATTCTAAGAGATCCTCCGGGTTCTAATAGTTACTCTTCAGTAGAAAGCAATACAACGACGACGACTTTCAGCTCATGGGAAGTAAACGAAGGCGCTTCTGTAGCCTTTGAGAAAAATGTGATGATCGGTACCAAGTTTACTGTAGGATTGGGAATGGCGACGCCTACTGAAATTAAGAACAACTTATCTTTTGGTACGACGGTAGAAACAAGTATTACAGAGAGTGGTGAATTTAAAGAGACCACTACCTACAGTACCGGTTTCCAAACCAACGGTGATCCGTCAGGTGTAGGCGCAGATGCCGATTTGTTCATAGGAAAAGCGCAGAGTATTATTTTCGGAGCCACAGATAATATCCGGATTCTTCCGGAAGCATCTTGTTCGCTTCAAGGTATAGAATGTATCGGCAATGCGTTCAGCGGCTACCGCATCGGTAAGAACAGCGGTATCTTCGTGATTCCCGGCGGCCCTGAAACGATGTTCATGTACGATCAGGCACACATTAAAGACCGTTTGATTCCTGATCTGGTGAGATTGAGAAATAAATTCTTTGTTACTGATCCTGCAAAGTACGTCAGTAAAATACCAAGCAGTCATGCCAACTACGGATTGAACAATGACGATCCGAAGTGGGGAGCAGCGGTAAGTTCTGCTGATCCTAACGTAACGGACGAACCTGTCGATTACAATGGTTCAAGTTATACGTTTACAGCAAGTGCCGGAAATACAGGAAGCTTGGATTCTATTCGTTTCTACAACCAACAAATCCGTTTATGGCACGAAGCACTGGCGCGAAATGAAAAAGAAAAACTGCAAGCACAACACTCTATTAACAGAGCCTTCAGTGCAGGTGGAAATATTACATACAGCGAAACAACTGAAACAGAAGAAACCACTACCACGCAATGGGAAATTGGTTTGGAAGAAGATATTAAATTGGAATTAGGAGCAGATGTTGGTGGTACCGGATTTGAAGTGGAAAACCATTTGAAGTTCAATGTAAAAGGCGGTAAGTCTACCGGCTCTACAACGGTACAATCTACAACCTATACTTATTCTCTGGGTGATCCGGATTCAGGAGACAGTTACCTCGTGGATATTAAAAAGACAGGTAGCGGCACAGGTCCCGTATTCAGCACGATTGCGGCAAGAACATCTTGTCCGTTTGAAGACCAGGTGCTCACAGAATTTTATATGCCGGGTACTGAATTGAGTGCCGCTTCTACACAAAGAGAGAAGCCTGTATTGGCCATCAATCCAAGTATCAAAGAAGCCATTCCTTCAGATCAGGAAGCAACGTTCCGTCTTACATTAGGCAATGACAGCGAAGACGATATGACCTACTTCCTGAAAGTATTGGAAGAATCAAACCCTAATGGTGCCATCATCGAAGTAGATGGTGCTACACCAAACCGCGGTTTTGATGTGTTAGCGGGTTCTGCCGTGAACAAAGTATTGACAGTGAAGAAAGGAACAGTAGCTAATGAATACACTGATCTTAAAGTAGTATTTCAATCCGGCTGCGATGCGATTGCCGATACGGTGACATTTACGGTGAAGTTTATCCCGTCTTGTAGTCCGATTGCTTTCATTCAACCGGAAGAGAAATGGGTGTTGAATAATTCATTCCACGATACATTGCCTGTAGTGATTGGTGGATACGACATCAACTATGAAACACTGAAGAGTATCAAATTCCAATACAAAGCTTCCGCTGATCCTTCCTGGATCAATTTGGAAACTTTCTACAAAGATACAACAGGCATGAATAGTCCTCAGGCAAAAACAATTCCTAAGACAACCATTTATACTTTGTCACCTTGGGATCTTTCACAATTAGTGGATGCAGACTATGACATTCGTGCGGTAGCAAGTTGTGCAATGGCCGATGTGTATTCTAAAACGTTCACTGGTCATGTGGATCGATTGAATCCTCGTCCATTCGGTGAACCGGAACCGATTGATAAAGTTCTAGATGCCAACGATCAGATCTCCATTCAATTCAACGAACCGATTGCAGAAGGAAAGTTAAGCCTGGCGAATTTTGATATCCGCGGTGTATTGAACGGTACAGATTTACAACACGGTGCAAGCAGTTATTTTGACGGCGA
The DNA here is from genome assembly GCA_028288405.1 of Chitinophagaceae bacterium. GTDB lineage: Bacteria > Bacteroidota > Bacteroidia > Cytophagales > Cytophagaceae > JACMQM01. The sequence goes on along the minus strand of JAQBNS010000013.1, from coordinate 5,484 downwards.
TGCCAGTCACTCGATGACAGTTGCCGACGGATTGAATTTATCTAAATCATCGTTCACGGTTGAATTCTGGGCGAAGCGCGCGAACAGCGGACAAGAAGAAGTAATCTTCTCTCAGGGAAAATCAAAAGAAGAAGCATTGTACATAGGATTCAATGCAGCGAATCAGTTGAAGCTGACAGTTGCCGATGAATCTGTAGTCGCTACATTCACTACTACGGATACAGACTGGCATCACTATGCCTGCACCTACGATGCCAACACGACGAATGTGATGTTGATCAAGGATGTGAGTGCAACAGCAAAGACGGTGCAAAATTCATTCACTGCCGTTTATCAAGGCAGCGGAGAAATCAAAATAGGACGCAGCAGCTTTACGCCTGCTCTTCCTTTCAAAGGAAATGTACATGAACTTCGTATTTGGAGACAGGCAAGAACAGAATCACAATTGGCTGTGTCTGTCAACAAAATGCTTTCGGGCAGAGAAGTAGGTTTGGTAGCCAACTGGAGAATGGATGAAGCACACGGTAGTTATGCGAAAGACAATGCAAGAAGCAGACATGCCTATACGACTGCTGCATGGGCCGTTGAGCCGGGTGGTAAATCGTTCCACTTCGATGGTACAGATGATAACCTGGAAATAAACGGAGGCACATTGGCTTTCTCTACGGAAATGGATTTCACGGTTGAATTCTGGTTCAAGAGTAACAATGGAAATAACATCACGCTATTCTCAAATGGAAAAGGTAACGGACAAGATAGCAATCCAAACGGTTGGTCTATCGGTACAGATGCCAATAGCAAAATCGTTGTCAGCAACAATTCAAAAAGCTTCACGGCAACAGACAGTAACTTCTTCGACAACCAATGGCATCATTTCGCTTTAACGGTGAGTAGATTGGGACAGACGTCTGCCTTTATAGACGGTAACAGACAATCCAACAGGCCAAGTGCAGACATCGGATGGGCGGGCTTCGGCGGCGCTAAAATCTGGGTGGGCGCAAGAGGTTGGTATAATGGATCATTAGTACAGAAAGATCAATACTTCAATGGTAAAATAGATGAAGTAAGATTGTGGAGCAGTGCCAGACAACAAGATCAATTGCAACGCGACATGAGCAGTCGTTTGTATGGAGATGAATTTGGTTTGCAGGCTTACTATCCATTTGAAACGTACAAAGAGGTAATGGGTATCAACATACTTACCGATACATTAGAAGATCAATCACCGAATAATAACGTGGCAGTTAATTTAAATGGTTCAGGTTTCGATTCGGAAACACCAACCATCAAATTGAAACGTCCGGTTCGCAAAGTAAATTTAAAAACCACTGTCAACACAGACAAAATCATTTTCACGATTCAGGATCCTTCCGGTACAGTAGAAAATTGTATCCTTGACATTACAGTAAGAGATGTACAGGATTTGAGCGGAAACAAAATGCAGTCACCGGCAACATGGAGTGCCTACATCAACAAGAACCAGGTCAGATGGCAGGACGAAGAGAAAATCTTCACCAAGGAAATCGGTGCGGCTTATACCTTCTCTACTCGCATCTTGAACAGCGGAGGAAATCAATACGACTTCACCATCGGTAACATGCCGTCTTGGTTGACGGCGGATATTACTTCCGGACAAATCGCACCGCAAAGTTCTATGCTGATTACTTTCACCGTAGATCCGGGTGTGAACATCGGACAATACAACCAGGATTTATACTTGACGACCAGTTTTGGATTTGATGAAGTGTTTTCATTGAACATGAATGTCTTTAAAACTCCTCCAACATGGGTGGTTGATAAGAACAAATTCCAGCACTCGATGAACATTTACGGTCAGTTGAAAATCGGAACTATTTTCTCTACGGATGAAAATGATATTTTAGCTGCTTTTGTAAACGGTGAATGCAGAGGTGTAGCGCATGTAGCGTATACCAATAGCATTCTGGATTTATACGAAACGTATATTACTATATACAGCAATGAGTTCGATGGAGAGAATGTAACGTTCCAGATTTGGAAAGCCAACGAAGGAAAAGTGTATTCTAAAGTAACGCCTAACATTGCCTTTGAAAAAGACAAGTTAGTCGGTTTACCATCCACACCGCAAATATTTAGTGCCGCCAATTATGTCATTCAGGATATTCCATTGAATGCAGGATGGAACTGGGTGTCGTTCAATTTAGTCACTCCTGACCTTGCTTCTGTAACAACTACCATGGCTTCTATTGAAGCGAAAGTCGGCGACTTAATCAAGGGCAATGAGTTTTACGATCAGTTCAGCACTCCTGCTACATGGAAGGGTTCTTTGACCAATAGCGGAGGAATCAAGAACGAGCAGATGTATAAGATCTTGTTGCAAAAGGCAGATACGATCGCTATGCAGGGAAGTAATCCTGACCCGTCTACACTTCCGATCACCATTAATACCGGTTGGAACTGGATCGGTTTTATCTCGCAGAAAAATATCCTGCTGAGTGATGCACTAGGTAATTTCAATGCAGCACACGGTGACTTGATCAAGAGTCAGTATAACTTCTCCGTGTACGACAGAAATGCCGGATGGATAGGAAGTTTAACTTCACTGAAACCGGGAGAAGGATACATGTACAAAGCTTCGCAAGCCGGATCTTTTGCTTATCCTAGACCAACGTTCAATAATTTGAGAGAAGAAGGAACAAATCCTGAATTATCTGAAGGCTATTGGAACATCAACCGCAGCGAGTATGCAAATACCATGTCATTGATTGCTAAAGTGACATTACCGGAAGGACAAAGAGACAGTGAAGATCATGTGTTGGCTGCTTTTGTTAACGGCACCTGCAGAGGTATCGCGAAACCTTCGACTAATGCAGCCTTGAAAGAGTTGTCTTATTTCTTAACTGTATATAGCAATGATGAGGAAGAGAAAGTGGAGTTCAAATGGTTAAGTGATGCAGATGGTAAAACATACGCGGTAAAAGAACAGTTGAGCTTTACCAACAACAACCACAAAGGTGCCTTGGATTCGCCTTATCCGCTTACATTAGGAGAAGGGGCAGAAACAGTAGTAAGCATCTATCCAAACCCAATCGGTCAGGCAGCAAATATTACGGTGCAATTGTCGAGTGACGCTTTGGTATCTATCGAAGTGTATGATCTGATGGGGAACAAAGTGGATGTAGTTTTCCAAGGTAATGCCGGTGCAGGTTTTGCGTCTTATATATGGAACGCGGGCAACTATCCAAACGGAATTTATTTTATTAAAGTAGACACCGGATCTCAGGTGGTAAATTATAAAGTGGTTAAATAATATGAATAAGTTTTTTATAATACTTACTGTCCTTTTGTCAACTGCTCATGCAACGGTATGGGCAGCTTCTCCAAATTGGGTAGTAGATGATCCGAATCAATACGAACATTCTATGACTATCACTTCGGTGTTGAACATAGATGGTCACATTGCCGATGAAGCAGCAGATAAAGTAGGTGCATTTATAGACGGCGTCTGCATGGGCGTCGCTTCGCCCTCCAACGATTTGACATCAGATGGACGACACATTGTTTATCTCTATGTGAAGTCTAGCCAGGCGGCAGGCAAAACGGTTACGTTTAAATTGTACGACGCCAGCACCGACATGGAATTTGATGCCATCAATACGATTGCGTTCCATGCCAATGATGTGATTGGTACAGATGATCCTTATTTGATCACGACCAATAGAAATCCTACAGACATCACACCTTCTTCTTTTACGATGATGGAAGGGCGTGCTGTGAATACTAAAGTCGGTGCTTTTGCAGCGGCAGATCCTGATGGTCAGTCTGATTTTGTATTTACATTGACAGCAGGTACCGGCAGCGATGACAATGCCAGTTTCACGATTACATCAGACAGTCTGTTAAGGACAGCGGCCGTGTTTGATTACCAGGTCAAGGCCTTGTATCAAATACGTGTGAAAGCAGACGATGGCAAAGGTGGTACACTAGAAAAAGCGGTGGAAGTATACATCATTCCTGATCCCAACAATTTCTCTTCTCTGAATTATATATCACCAAACGGTGATGATAAGAATGATGTATGGACAATCCGAAATGTAGAAGTGTACAAAGATTTTACAGTAAGTATCTTCAATGACGCTGGTAATCAGATTTACAGCACAACCAATTATCAAAACGATTGGGATGGAACATACCAGGGCAAAGATCTCCCGGTAGGAGTGTATTATTTTCTGGTGAAAAGCCCGGAAGGATCAAAGTTTACAGGAACTATAACATTGAATAGATAATAAGTCTGCATAAGGCTATCCCATATGAAATACCTTTTTAATTACATTACATTTATCGGCTTGTCTCTCATTGCATGTAATGGTTTCAGTCAGGACATCAGCAATTACAATTTATATACAGTCAACCAATACGCCATCAATCCGGCTTATGTGGGAAGCAAGGAAGGTGTATTCACAACCTTGCATTTTAGAAAGTATTTTTCCGGAGTATCGAATGCACCGCGCAATCTGATGTTTGTCGTGCACAGTCCTATTGGAAATAAACTGGGACTAGGTGGTAACATCATGGTAGAAGAAGGAGGCTTGTTCAAATCTACTTCTGCAAACATCGCTGCTTCATATAAGATCAATATTGCAACGGATCATTTGGTTACCGTCGGTCTTTCCGGTGGCTTGATTAAACGTAATCTGGACATGAATAAACTGCAAGGTGCAGACCTATCTGATCCAACCTTGATGAGTAACTACAGCGACAGAGTATTGTACAAGTTCGGTGGCGGTTTGAAATACAATTGGAAAAAACTGGAAGTCAGTCTTGCTGTACCCAGTATCAAACAGGACGATAGCCAGTTGTTCAACTATTTTCTGGGTTATGCATCTTACGAGCTACAGACTAAAGATCAGCAATGGAAGATCAGACCTTCTGTATTGTACAAAGGCATAGGTACGAGTCCTGACCAATTGGATGTCAATGTAAATGTAGAATGGAAAAGACTCTTATGGCTTCAGGCAGGTTATAGAAGCAACAATAACTTTATCATTGGTGGTGGTGTAACGATAGAAAATCTAAATCTCGGTTATGCGTATGAAACACCAACCGGTAAAGTCAAAGGCTTATCGAAAGGTGCACACGAGATTGTGTTGACTTATCTGATCAAACCGAAAGCTAAGAAAGTTCCTGAAACTGCGGATGACGATGAAGAAGCAGCAAAGGTTCCTGAACACAATGAAGTACAGGATTCCATGCTCATTCATATCAAAGAATTAGAAAATGAAATGAGCAGGTTGCGTCACGAAGTAGGAGAGATTGCACATTACGTGGCCATGGATAGTGTACGTCACAGCAACGACACCATTTATAAATACACTCCCGACGGAAAACATGTGAAATTGCAGAAAGGGAATTATGTAATCTTTCAAACCAGTCGTACCAGAGACTTCGCTACGAAACTAGTGAAGATGTATGCTTCTAAAAAAATCGAAACATACATTACCTATA
>JAQBNS010000116.1 GCA_028288405.1 Chitinophagaceae bacterium | reverse complement strand
TATGATTCTAAAAAAATCGAAACATACATTACCTATAATGAGACTCAAACCTTGTTTTATGTAGTCGGTAAAGAGTTTGACGATTACGAAAGCGCAAGAAAAGAGATGGAGGAATTCAAACGCAAAGGACATAAGAGCGCCTGGGTACTTATTTATTGATAGCTTTTTAAATTATTGCAAAGCCTGGTGTATGTACATCAGGCTTTTTTTATGTTCTGTACATATAATCAGACTAAAGGAAATCAATCGTTCGCTCCTAAGGAGTAACTATATACTATTAGATCTAAAAGGAATTACTTAATAAGAGTAGTTAGTACGATAAATGAGTATTAGACTTTGGGCATTTCACTCCTTCGTCGGGTCGGGCTTTCGCCACTCGCTTCCGCCGAAAAGGCGGAGAGCTCAGACAATGGCTCAATCCCTAATGCAACAACCCTGCGTTAGGGATCGAGTGGAAAGCCCGAAGCGCATAGGCTTGTGCAGTGGGCGGACTTGAAGCGAGAGCCCGACCGCCACACAACTGAAATAGAAAGCGATAAAGATAGATTGGCGGTAACGCCCAAATCATGATACAGCTCGTTTTTATTCTCCTCTTACTCAAACAACAACTAAACGATATACTCTCTCTTCATACCTTGTTAAGGGTATTCTTACCGATTTTTAGTCTTCTTCTTTTTTAATTATTTAGAATTATTCTAAATAGCATTGTATTTAAGATTAACCGTATTGTCAATGTTTCTAAAGAATCTCAACCTCATCCATGGACTTTTCGCAGTCTTGCTCGCCCTGTTTTTTATCTATGCAGGCGCAAAAAAGTTTATTCCTAAACCACCGCGTTCAGAAGATAAAATAGCCTTGGTGGAAGCCGTATCCTCGGGAGTCTATGCACCACCTGTCGCTTTCAAGTTGACGATGAAAAGCATGAGTCAAACAGGCTTTTTAAAAATGGTCGGAGTGTTTCAAATCCTGGCGGGCTTGCTCATGCTTATTCCTCAGACACGATTAACCGGTTTACTGCTATTGTTACCGGTCATACTCAACATCTTTACGTTACATCTTTTCCTGGATAATCGTCCGGATGAAAATATAGAGACCGGTTTATGCTTAGCATTGACAGTCGTTCTGATTGCTTTCTATTATCAGAAAATTGTAACGCTGGTATGGATCAAAAAGAATCAACCTTCATTTTAGTCTGACAAAATTATTCAACTAGATATAAGCTATGTGTGAAATCAAAGGATTAAGTGCGATCAATGACATCGTCATTTGTCACTGCGTGCATTGTAAAGTAGTCTTCTTTTGGAATAAGAATGTCATCATCAATTTCAAGCAAGAAGAATTCAGAAGCTTTAGCCGCTCCATTGAGCAAATGGAATTCGAACAAGCTGCAGTCATATTTCCCGATGAGAAAGAACGCGTGATCGTTCCTACTGCAGATTCGAATATCAATTTGTCCTTTGACGAAGAAGAATGGAAAGACGTACAGTCGGCTATGCAAGAGGCTTCTTGCATGCAGGAAGTGTATGAGTTAATGAAACTAGGATAGGGACGAGCCAGGAGCGAGGAGGTACGAAAAATAATTCCTAGTTCGTTCCTCCTAGCTCATCCCTATCCTTAATAGACCATTTTTTAAACTATTTTTTGTTCAGTTAGATAAAAGCCGGGGTCGTGCAAGCTCCGGCTTTTTTAGTTAAGAGCGAGGAGGTACGAGCGAGGAAAAATTCGTACCTCCTAGCTCCTCGCTCGTACCTATTTCTTTGGCTTAACACCGAACAGTCTCCCAAATCCTCCCAACATTTTTTTCTCAAAGCGCCAGGCGAATTCCCATTGTCCAAGCAGTGTACCGAATATCATAAAAAGTAATTGATAGGCAGGAAACACGATGAGGATACGCAAAGGCCAATAGACATACCATGCCATGGTATCGTGTATACCCAGAACATCTAAGATAGGTCGGGCCACTCTAATAGAGGAAGAGCCTGTGATAGAAAATAAAACAATGATGATGAAGAATTGAAGGTTGGACTTGAGCAACCATTTTTCTTTTAGTTTTTTATTATGATTTAAAAACAAGAGCACAACAAGCAATAAGGGTATAGTAGCAATTGCACTCACTAAAAGGAAAAGAAATGGAGGTAAGATTTCCTGAAGGCCGAATGATTTAAGAATAGGTTTCGCTGCCAATAAAAACCCGAATACCGCTGTGATTAAAAATACAACGAACACAAATGTGAGTTCTATCGTATTCTTTAAATCCCATTTGGCTTTCAATTTGTCTGCGGTACTTGTTTGTTCAGTGGTCATGTTTTATATACGTAATAAACTGTCTCGTTAGATTTTTAGCATGTCCCAGGAAGAAGGAGTAGGATAGGGAGCGTGTATGCTGGTGTTTTCTTTGCTGATGGGATGAATGAAATGTAATTCGTAAGCATGCAAAGAGATGCCTCCGTCTGAATTGGATCGTGCAAATCCATATTTCAAATCTCCTTTAATGGGACAGCCCATAGCAGCCAATTGGCAACGGATCTGATGAGACCTGCCGCTAACAGGTTGTACTTCCAATAAGAAATAATTATCTGTCTTACGAATCACTTTGTAATGCAGTTCACATTTTTTAGACTCCGTAACTTCTTTATTGTGCGCGCGGGAAATATTTTTCTTGCTGTCTTTTGTCAACCAATGAATCAATGTGCCTTCTGATTGCGGCGGTTCATTTTTTACCAGGGCATGATAAATTTTTCGCGTTTGTTTTTCGCGAAATTGTTCGTTCATGCGCTCCAGCGCTTTGGATGTTTTAGCAAGCAGCGTGAGTCCACTTACAGGTCTATCCAGTCTATGGATCACACCGGCAAAGACATTGCCTGGCTTCTGGTATTTTTCTTTGAGGTAGTTTTTGACGTATTCACTCAGTGGCGTATCGCCGGTAGTATCACCTTGCACCAATACGCCTGATCGTTTGTTGACACCGATCAGATGATTGTCTTCGTATACCACATCGAAGTATTGGGAATAAGGATTGACAAATTCAGCGGGCTGCATTTGCGTTAGTAACACTCGTTTTGATTAGGAAAATCATTCGACTTGACGTCTTTGATGTATTGCGTCACGGCGTTGTGGATCACTTCCTGAAGGTTAGCGTACGTTCTGAGAAAACGTGGTTTGAATTCATTATTGATTCCCAACATGTCATGAGAAACCAATACTTGTCCGTCTGTATGCGGACCTGCTCCAATACCGATGACAGGAATTTGAAGATGTTCTGATACTTCTTTCGCTAAGCTGGAAGGAATTTTTTCGAGTACGACAGAAAAGCAGCCACAGTCCTGAAGCAACTTGGCATCTTCTCTTAGTTTTTTTGCTTCTACTTCTTCCTGTGCTCTTACTGCGTAAGTACCGAATTTGTAGATGGATTGTGGTGTTAATCCTAAATGTCCCATAACAGGAATACCTGCACTGAGTATGCGTAAAACAGATTCTTTAATTTCCAATCCGCCTTCGATCTTTACGGCATGTGCTCCGGATTCTTTCATGATGCGTATCGCAGAACGAAGTGCTTCTGAAGAGTTACCCTGATAAGAACCAAATGGAAGATCAACGACCACCAAAGCGCGCTCTACTGCTCTGATCACAGAAGAAGCATGGTAAATCATTTGATCCAGCGTAATGGGTAATGTTGTTTCATGACCTGCCATCACATTGGATGCAGAGTCACCCACTAAGATCACATCTATACCTGCAGCATCCAGCAAACGAGCCATACTGAAATCGTAAGCGGTAAGCATAGATATTTTTTCACCGCGGTACTTCATTTCCTGAAGTTGATGCGTAGTGACTTTTTTAATTTCGCTTTTGTGAATGGAGGACATGAATGTTAGTTGTTAGTTGTTAGTTGTTAGTTTTATCAAAGTATGTTAGCGTAGATTTAACTAATAACTAACAACTAACAACTACTTTATATGTGTCTTTCTGCATGATAAGAAGAGCGAACCAATGGTCCTGACTCTACATAGCTTAATCCTATACTGAGTCCGATTTCTTTGTATTCAGCAAACAAATCCGGATGGATAAACTCTGCTACTTCAATGTGCATTTTAGTAGGTTGTAAATATTGACCCAAGGTAAGCACGTCCAATCCGTTTTCAAGCAAATCGTTCATCGCTTCTTTCACTTCGTCTTTTGTTTCGCCCAGTCCAAGCATGATGCCTGATTTGGTACGCTTGCCATATTCTTTGGTACGTTTTGTTTGTTCCAGGCTTCTCTCGTATCTCGCTTGTGGTCTTACCATGCGGTACAATCGTTTTACCGTTTCCATGTTGTGTGAAACAACTTCCTGGCCCGGAGAAATCATATGCTCCAACGCTTCCCAGTTTCCTTTCACATCAGGAATTAATGTTTCAATAGTCGTTTCAGGAGAAAGTTCTTTTACCAATTTCACCGTTTGATGCCAGATGTCTGCTCCTCTGTCTTTCAATTCATCGCGATTGACAGATGTAATTACGCAGTGTTTTACCTGCATCAATTTCACAGCATTGGCTACACGTTGTGGCTCATCGGTGTCGTATTCATTCGGACGCCCGGTAGCTACTGCGCAAAATGAACAGCTGCGTGTACAGACGTTGCCTAAGATCATGAAAGTGGCTGTCCCTGCTCCCCAGCACTCGCCCATGTTAGGACAATTGCCGCTTTGACAAATCGTATGCAGCTTATGGTCGTCTACTAATTGACGTACACGACGATAATCTTCTCCGGTTGGCAACTTCACTCTCAGCCAATCGGGTTTGTTGTTTTTAGGACCGTTGTTTTGTATGGTAGGTAGTTCGATCATAATCTATTTTGCTAGCACTATACCCTGAACATTTCTGTTCGAATTAGAGTTCTCAACGTCTGAATCCATAGTATACAGTCAGGTATACAGAGCTGAAAAACTGTTTGTTTTGTATAGGAGGTAAACCGTCGAAGGGTTCCAGGATCACCATTTTTTCTGTAAAGCCTTCTACTAAAGCGCCGATTTCCAATCCTGTTACATTGCCATTGAATTTTCCCATTTCAAAAGACAAGGCTGGTTTGATGTGAAAACCCGGCACGACTTTGCATTCATCAAGACCTGTTAACGCTCCTGCAGCGCCCAAGATTCGGTTGAAGTCTGTATGTACTTTGGGATCGTAGGCCTCAAACTTGGACGTGGTTCCGTATTGATATTCTATGTAATAGGGTTTGAGAAAACCCAATGAAGGACCTCCTGCTAAGATGAAGTCTATTTGTACCCCATCTTCTTCTGCTTTCCTAAACAGTACCCATTCTAATCCTATTTGTGGTCTGATCACAAACATCGCATTTTTCTTGAAGGCGATATAAGTATTGTTGGTCGTAGGATTGAGGTAACGAAGTTCTTTTGGATTTTTAATGAAGCTCACTTCCAGGCCAACTTGCCAAAACAATTTATCGGAAGGAATGTTAAGGGCTGTTGTTCCACCTACGCCTGGTGTTGTGGCATTGGAAAGTTTGTATTCGCCTCTGCTGAGTTTCTTGGTATAGCGAAGCATGACGCCTCCTATTAATCCTCCGTTGGTATGGAAGTTAATGCCTCCGGTAATTTCTTTGTTATAGAGAATATCTCCTTCGCGTTGACCAAAGCTGGGTAGTGCAAATACCAGGGAAGCAAAAACAACGAATATGACTAGTTTAGTATACAAGGCCTTTATCTATAGGGTAAAGTTACTATAAAAAAAATTTAATAGACCATCCATTTGCCATTTTTAGAGGTGGGATAATTAATAGGTAAATGCCTAAAAATTATTACTAAAGGGTTCAGAGTGGTATTTTTGTAGAATAAGCTAAAAAAGAAGGCAATGAAACAAATGGAAGTAGAATACCTGGGAGACTTGAGAACCGAAGGAACTCATTTGAAATCCGGCATAAAAATTATTACAGACGCACCGGTAGATAATAACGGAAAAGGAGAAGCTTTTTCTCCTACAGATCTTACCGCATTTTCTCTGGCTTCCTGTATCATTACCACCATGGGTATACAAGCCAATAAAAACGGATGGAACATCACGGGCATTCATGCGGAAGTAGAAAAAATCATGAGCGCGACTCCTCCAAGAAAAATAGCAGGAGTACGCGTTAAATTAACATTCCCAGCCTCCGCTCCTAAAGATGCTGAAACAAGAGTAGCATTGGAAAAGATTGCAGAAACTTGCCCGGTGGCGCTTTCGTTACACCCTGATTTGAAGCAGGAGGTGGAGTTTATTTACCAATAAAATTCGTGGCTCGCGTTAGGGATTGAGCCATTGTCTGAGCTCTTTTTCTTTGATTATTTAGATGAGTTATACTGGAAGTTTGATTCAAAGAAAAAAGCGAGTGGCGAAAGCCCGGCCCGAAGGGGACGCCCTTATTTAAGAGGTCATGCTTATTTTAAAAATTATTAATAGCCTCGAACTTCACAACCTAAACAATAACCAAATCTTAGAATAAAGTAAAAAAAGCCTTACGAAAGGTGTTTCAATAATTCTGGATAACGAATATCGTAATGGGAGGCGTGATACACACAACTCCCATTTTTTATGATCAATGCTTGAGGAGATTGATGCTCCACATCAAATGTATCTTCTATCGCTCCTGAAATATTTCTGAATTGAATCAAGTCAAGGTAGTAGGGCTCTAACCCTTGTACTTCCTCGTTTTTCCAGGAACGTTCCAAACG
>JAQBNS010000111.1 GCA_028288405.1 Chitinophagaceae bacterium | reverse complement strand
CGAATTCGATCGCTGTGAAGAAAGCAAGGATAACTTCTGTCACCCATACTTTACGGATCTTAGCCGGATCCTTAGGATGAACGTGTAATGCTGGAGCGCTGTCGTGATGTGCGTGTGACATATCTTTTATATCTAAAGTCGTGAAGAATTAAACCAGGTAGAAGAAGGTAAATACAAATACCCAAACAAGGTCTACAAAGTGCCAGTACAAACCAACCTTCTCAACCATTTCGTAGTGACCTACTTTTTCATACGTACCAATAGACACATTGTAAAACACAATGATGTTGATGATGATACCGGAAGTAACGTGTGTACCGTGGAATCCGGTAATGAAGAAGAACAAATCAGCAAACGGTACCGGACCGTATTCGTTGGCTCTCAAATTGGCACCATGGAAAATAGATCCGTCAAATAACATTCTACCTGTTTCAGAACCGTTGATGAAGATTGTCCATTCCCAAGCCTGGCAACCTACGAAAGCCATACCACCAAGGATAGTCCACAACAACCATTTCTGAACGTCGCTTTTATCGTTTCTGTGACCTGCTTCTACCGCCAATACCATCGTTACAGAACTCATGATCAAGATGAAGGTCATGATCCCTACGAATACCAATGGAAAAGGAGTATGAGTAAAAGGAATGTGGGTGAATACTTTTTCAGGAACTGGCCAATAGGTATCAGAAAAAACGAATTTGTCGATGAGTCCTTCGTATGCGCTGTGACTGTATCTGATCATCCCGTAAGTGATCAATAAGCCGGAAAAAGAAAGAGCATCAGACAAAAGGAAAAACCACATCATGAGTTTGCCATAACTGACTTTCATGGGTTCAACCCCACCACCCCATAAGTTTTTATTGTCTTTTTCTATTGCAGCAGTTGCCATATAAAATAGTTAGTTGTTACGATTAATTATTGACCAGTAAAAATACAAACAAATATATCCAAAGCAAATCTAAGAAGTGCCAATATATGGTGCACAGATCAAATTGTAGCGATTTTTCTTTCGTTATTTTCCCACTGAAAAGCATTGAAAATACTATCAGTATGTATATCAATCCTGTAACTAAGTGGAAGGCATGTACACCTGAAAGAATGTATACGAAAGATCCTGCAGGATTACTGCTGTCTCCACCTAAAAAAACGTTCATATCGACTAATTCTCCCCAGCCTATGTATTGGATATACAAGAAAGTAAGTCCCAATACAAAAGTAATTGCCACTAGAGGTTTCGCCTTTTCAATCAGTCCCTTTTTTACTAAGGTGTAAGCCCATTGCATCGTTATACTGCTTAGCAAAATAACCGCGGTACTGTATGCAAATATGGATGGCAAAGAAAATAATAGCCACTCCCCATCTGCCTTACGTACGATGTAAGCACTGGTAAATGCAGCGAAGAGCATCACTATGGTTACAATGAATAACCATAGGATCATTTTTTTTGAATTGATCACCTCTGGTCTGGAATAACCAGGAAATTCAGCGGTATTGAGAGGATGTTGCATAATGATTATATTTTATCGAGTAAATAAGCAATTTGAACAACAGGCAAATAAAGAAAAGAGCCAAACATGATCAGCTTAGCTGCTTTGTTAGTGCCTTCACGCATGAGGTAAAAGGTTTGTGCTAAAAACAGGATACCTGCTATCATAGCTACCAGAGCGGAATTGATCCCTGTCATACCCATGATGTATGGCATAAAACCCAAAGGAATCAATAGCAAGGTATAGATCATGATATTGAAAGCCGTTTTCATATCTCTGCCGCCGGCAGAAGGCAACAGCTTTATTCCTGCTTTTTTATAGTCTTCATCCAGCACCCAGGCGATGGCCCAGAAGTGAGGAAATTGCCAGAAGAATTGAATGGCAAATAGAATACCCGGCTCCCAACCGTAATGTCCTGTAGCGGCCACCCATCCTATCATAGGTGGTAATGCACCGGGTATAGCTCCTACAAAAACAGCAATAGGGCTTTTTGTTTTTAATGGAGTATAAGCAAACGCATACAATAGTAAAGAGACTAAAGATAAGAAAGCGGCATTGAGACTAAACTTAAAGACAAAGATACCCAAGCCTGTAGTAGCCAATAACAGCGTGAAGATGACGGCTTCGTTAACAGATACAACTTCTGTCACTAAAGGTCTTTGATGTGTACGTGTCATCAAAGCATCTGTATTTTTCTCCCAGATTTGATTGATGATATTGCTCGCTCCGATGACTAAAAAACCACCGATCATGAACCATACAAATTGAGCAGTATACCAGGAATGTCCCGTCAGTAAATAACCAAATGCAGCTGAAAAACTCACCAATAGAGTCAAGCGCATCTTCAACAACTTCACATACGCTCCTGTTTTCAGAGACAACAATTTCATAAATCCTATGTTGGCATAATTACTTGACATGACTGTAAGAAAGAGGTGTAATGTTATTGTTTATCATCACCATCAACAGAATCAATTCTAAACCCTAGATTATGGATCCATTCAATAGGTGCATTGGTTGTGCAAATGCGGGTAGTTGCAAAAATACTAAAACGTAGCCGATTATCATCTCTAATGTGATAAAAAAGGCAATACTGTAAACGATATTTTTTGCTCCTTTCCCTAAGTGAATATCCAGTCGGGCTTTGATCAATAGATAAAGGGTTAAAGCCGCGATGATATAAGACCATACGCGATGCGCCAGGAAATACCCTCCCAGCATACCAATCCACTCTCCCCGTCCCTGTTGGTTCATGGACTCTGAAATCACATCAATTTCTTCCCTTACCTGCGTACCGATGATGATTTGAAGAAATGTAGCAACAGCCAGAAGCCACATCCATAGTCTATAAGGACGTATTCCATTAAATAATGTCCCCGAAAACCATATCGTTTTGGATGCCCTGAAATAAACATACCATAAGACACCAATCAAGACCATTGCCAAAGCCATGTGCAACGTAATCATAACCGGCGATAAATAAGAGGCGACGACCTTTGCGCCCAACCATCCTTGAAAGCCCACAATGAATAGGCTCAGTAAGCTGAAATAGAAAACTTGTCTATCCTCTTTGAAAAAAGGGATAGAATAAATGAACATGCAAAAGATAAAAATACCGGTAAGCGCTCCTACCAGCCGGTTGCCATATTCAGTCCAGGTTTTGGCCACATTGAATTCGGCTTCGTGTCCCTGAACTTTGTATTTTTCTTTGTAATTGGAAGGTAATTGCGAAACATCTGTTGGAGGTACCCATGTTCCAAAACACCTTGGCCAGTCCGGACAGCCCATTCCGGAGCCGGTACAGCGTACCACTCCACCGGCCAGTATAACAAGATAAACGGTACCTATAGTTATCAGATTAAATCTTCTGAATAAACCATGGTACCGTTTGCCTGACATGTTCGTCTAAATGTGGGTGAAGTAACTTACTCGTTTGAGTCTTTCTCGTGAGGGAAATTAGAATGTGGTGTTTGAGAGAAAGGTACATTCTGAGGAATGAAATCTTCGTTGTGTCCCGGCTTACTGTAATCGTATGGCCATCTGTACACGTGAGGAATATCACCAGGCCAGTTGCCGTGCTCAGGATTTAGCGGTGTGGTCCACTCTAATGTATTAGATCTCCAAGGATTCAAGGAAGAAATTCTACCTTTGAAAATACTATAGAAGAAGTTGAAGATGAAAATGAATTGAGCGATGAATACTAATATCGCAGCGATAGAAATCAATTGATTCAAATCTGCAAATGAATTGAAGGCATCAAAACCTGTCCAGCTATAGTAACGACGTGGAAAACCAGCGATACCGATGTAGTGCATTGGGAAGAATACGACATATACTCCGATGAATGTCAACCAGAAGTGGATGTAACCCAATCTCTCGTCCATCATACGACCGAACATTTTTGGGAACCAGTGGTAAACACCCGCCAACATACCGAAGAACGATGCAGACCCCATTACAATATGGAAATGGGCTACTACGAAGTACGTATCGTGCAATTGAATATCGATAGCAGAGTTACCCAAAATGATACCGGTTAATCCACCAGAGATAAAGAATGATACCAGACCAATAGAGAACAACATCGCAGGAGTAAAGATGATATTACCTTTCCATAAGGTAGCAATGTAGTTGAAGGCTTTTACCGCAGAAGGTACAGCAATGATCAAGGTCAGGAACATGAAGATCGATCCTAAGAACGGATTCATACCTGTAATGAACATATGGTGAGCCCATACAATGAACGATAAGAAGGCAATTGCTAAGATCGATCCGATCATCGCTTTGTATCCGAAGATTGGTTTACGAGAGTTCGTAGCAACGATCTCTGAAGTAATACCCAAGGCAGGCAACAATACGATGTAAACTTCAGGGTGACCTAAGAACCAGAACAAATGCTGGAACAAGATCGCTGATCCACCTTGATTGGAAAGAGCTTCACCGCCGATGTAAATTTCAGACAGGAAGAAACTTGTTCCGAAGCTTCTGTCGAAGACCAACAACAATGCGGCAGAGAACAATACAGGGAAAGAAAGTACACCTATGATAGCTGTGATAAAGAACGCCCAGATCGTCAATGGAAGACGGTCAAATGTCATCCCTTTCGTTCTCAGGTTAATGATCGTTGTTATATAGTTCAAACTTCCTAACAGCGAAGAAACGATGAATATGGCCATCGAGCTCAACCACAAAGTCATACCTAATCCAGAACCACTCATCGCTTGAGGTAAAGCACTCAATGGAGGGTAGATTACCCAGCCACCTGAAGCAGGACCTGTAGAGATAAAGATAGAAGCGAACATCACGACACTAGAAAGGAAAAAGAACCAGAAAGACAACATGTTCAAGAAACCTGATGCCATATCACGTGCTCCGATTTGCAACGGAATAAGGAAGTTACTGAACGTACCGCTCAAACCAGCTGTCAATACAAAGAATACCATGATGGTACCGTGCATGGTTACCATAGCGAGGTAAAACTCCGGATCTAATTTTCCGTTTTGAATCCACTCACCTAACACAGGTTTCATCCAAGACAAATCTGCATTAGGGAATCCCAACTGGATACGGAAAATCAATGAAAACAAACCACCCAGGATAGCCCATAGGATACCTGAGATAAGATATTGCTTGGCAATGATCTTATGATCTTCACTGAAGATATACTGTCTAATCCATGGGAGTTCATGGTGCTCATGATCGTGATCATGGTCATGAGAGTGAGCATGGTGATCGTGGATATGGATATCAGAAGATGACATATGTATTAGTATAAGTGATAATCAATTAATTCAAATCTGTTATTATTAGTGAGCAGCAACTGCTGTTGTATCAGCCGGCGCTGCAGTAGAATCTGCCGGTGCTTCAGGAGCTGCAACTTTAGCCGGTAAAAGACCTACTAACTTAGGTGCTTTTTCCGCTGCGTAATCTCTGTTAAGAGAAGCGAATGTTTCTTGAGATGCTTTCCACTTTTCATAGTCAGCTGGCTCATCTACTACTACTACAAAACGCATCGCATAGTGACCACGACCGCAAACTTCCGTACAAGCCAATTCATAATTGAATTTAGCATTGCCTGTTTCGTCTCTCATGTCCGCTGTACTCTTTGTGGGTACAAACCAGAAGTGAGTAGGCATACCTGGGACCGCATCCATTTTCACACGGAAGTGAGGCAAGAACACACTATGTATTACATCACGGGCACGGATGTTTAACAATACAGGTTTGCCTTTTGGTAAGTGCAATTCTCTTGGGATGAAATCATCGTAAGAAGCAGAATCATTCATGTCAATACCAAATTCGTTCACTGCATCAATGTTACGGTAGTTGTAGTTACCCAACACGCCATCTTTACCTGGGTACCTTACTTGCCATGCAAATTGCTTACCCATGATTTCAATGACTTCTGCACCCTTCGGAGCTGGAGAAGTGATCGCTGTCCATTCTTTGTAACCGAATACTACCAAACCCGCCATAACAACTGCCGGTATAATCGTCCAGATCATTTCCAATCGATGATTGTCCGGATAGAAATATGCTTTTCTGTCTTCTTTGTATTTGTAGAAATAAGGAAACACATACAACAATGCATTTGTCACAAGAAAGGCTGCAACAAGTATTGCCATGGTTACCCAAAACAATTGATCTGTCCTTACACCGTGCTCAGAAGACGCGGCTGGTAAGAAGAAAGCCGAAGCCTGCTGGTATGAGTACCAGAAAGCACCTACTCCTACTACAAATACAATAACGAAAAGCAAACCGTTGATGTCGTTGCCAATACCTACACGCTTTTCATACCTGCCTTTAAGAACAGCAGATAGTACTTGCAATCTGAAGATCACTACAAGTATAGCTACGATTAATACTATTGCTGCTATGATATAAATGGTTGTCATATCTATTATTTAAATCGTTTTTATAATTCTAATCAGTGGACTACTAAAATACACTATGGTGTTCACTCTCTTCAAGCATAGGGTGATTCTTAGCTACCAATCCTACCTTAGACAAAGCAGTAAGGATAACGAAAAGGAAAATACTTGCAAAGATCATAGTCATACCTACTTCAACAAATAAGAATTTAGCATCTAAACCACCAGATTGACCTAAAATAGGAGGTGTTATCATCATGTAGAAATCTAACCAGTGTCCCATAATAACTCCTATACAAACTACCTTTAAAATAGTACCTTGTCTTTTTGCAGCTCTTGTCATAAGACCTAAGAAAGGGAATCCAAAGTTGATGACTAATGACAAGAAGAAAATTGGAGTGTATGCGTCTGTTTTCAAACGTTGTAGGAAATACCCTACTTCTTCCGGTATGTTGGCATAGTAGATCAATAAGAATTGTTCAAACCAAACATAGGTCCAGAAAACAGTGAAGGCGAATACGAATTTACCCAAGTCATGTAGGTGATTTTCATTGATAAAGGCAAGGTATCCGTTTTCTTTTAACACGACTACAAACAATGTGATGAGTGCCAATCCAGACACAAACCAGCTCGCAAATACATACCAGCCAAACATGGTGCTAAAGAAGTGAGGATCTGTAGACATCAACCAGTCCCACGCAACCATAGATTCAGTGATACCAAATGTTACTACAAATACCGCAGACCAAACAACACTTTTAAAGTGATACTTCACATCCCCTGTAAGGTCTTGTTGAATAGAGAAATAACGAAGCACTTTCCAAAGAGAGATCCAAATCGCAAAATAGACAACGGTTCTGATCATGAAGAACGGCACGTTCAGATACCCTTTTTTAGCATCAAGTATAGGATCGAACTCTGGACTGGTTTTGTCATACATTTCTGCATGTGTCCAGTGAAATAGATCATGATGGAAAAATATCAACAATAGAATTGTAATTCCCGCCGCGAAAGGTAAATAGGCTCCAAATGCTTCAGGAATACGTTTGATACCTGCGGACCATCCTGCCCAAGCGATATAATTAAAAGCGATAAAGAAAACACCGATCAATGCAATACCTGCAAAGAATACGTTATTCAACCATAGATCTTTAATCAAGCGCGTTGTCCAATGTACTTCATGATGACCACCTGCGTGTGCAGCTACTTCATGTTCTGCCGGACCATGCGCAGGACCTGCATGTTCAGCATGATGTGTTTCAGAAGAGTTTACAGCTTCTTCAGCTGCTTTGTTATTGTCTTCGTGTGCTGCGATACTAGAAACGGCTGTATCAGAATCAGCATTCATTACCGCTTGCTCTCCGGTAGGCGCAGGCGTTGTATCTGTCACTACAGAAGATGAAGAATCAATAGTAGCTTCTTCTATATTAGTAGCATGAGCGCCTTGCAAGTGTTCATCCTGTGCATGTACTTCTGTAACAGAATCACCAGTCAAAGCATGTCCCGGTTCTGCATGAAATCCTTCTCTTACAACTTCGTGACCATGTCCTCCTTCGTGATGATCAGATTGAGTAGCCAACATGAAAACACCAATTGCCAAAAGCAATACACCTATACCAAGAGTAATGAAAAGTTTTTTCTTGGCACCTGAAGTAAATATGAATTTTTCGTCTCGATTCATGATATATGAATTCAATTATATTGTAGTGTAACCTATTGTTTTTTCTGAATTTTTTCTTTCACAAAGTGAGCAATCTTCCATCTGTCATTCGCATCAATTTGAGAAGCATGTTGAAGCATTCTTCCTTTACCGCGTGTAATGACATGGAAAATATGTCCTTCAGAAACGGTGGCTAATTGTCCGCCGGACAAGTTTGCTACCCCTTTCAATTTTGTACTTACCGGTCCATCACCTGCACCCGTTTCACCGTGGCAATGCGCACAGAAACGCATAAACAAAACTTCTCCTTCGGCCAATGTTTGGTCGTTTAAAACCAATGGATTCTGAAGTGTTTTAGCAGCGTATTCTAAACTGTCTTTGCTGATGTGATAAGGCGTAAAACCTCTCTTGATGGTGTTGGCAACAGGAAGCTTAAGGTTACCAAAACCTTCATTACCTGGCATCTGATTGTATCCTTCCGGAAAATTAACAGAGTCCTCTATAACAGTAACCGGTTCATAAGATTCTGCATGGTACATGTTGGGTGCAAATTCTACCCGAGGTTTTTGATGCACCGGAATACGGTCAAAGTTATGGTTGCAAGAAGCTAAGAAGCCTACTGCAGAAACGATGAGCGATAATTTGATGTATGTAAAATTCATAGTCTTTATGATTCCTTCAACTATTCAAATGATTTTTTATTTACTTCTGTTGCTCCTGATCCTTTAAGGATAGTCGTGATAGAAGCAGCATCTTGCTTGTTATCTGCAAGATCAATAGCCATTACAAATTTATGATCGACACTTCTAGGATCAAACATGCGAGGAGTTGACCATGGATTCAGATTACTAACGATGAAGAAACTAATCGTCATACCAAAAGCACAAAGCAATACCGTTAATTCAAATGTAATCGGAATAAAATCCGGTAGAGGAATATAAGGTCTACCACCTATATCCATTGGCCAATCAAAGCCCATCATGCCGATCATCATGACCAATGCACAAATAGTACCTGTCATACCACAAAGGAAGCCGACAATAGGTAAGTTAGAATAATTATAACCCATAGCGTCATCCAACCCGTGAACAGGGAAAGGAGTGTAACACTCGTAAATCTTAACGCCTGACTTCTTCACTTTTCCCACTGCATCCAACAGGACATCTTCGTCATCGTAAATTCCTACTAAAAAGTTATTTGCTTTTTCCATATTACTATGTATCAGTAGATACCTATATTATTATTGTTTTTTCTCAGAAGATGATTTCATAATCGCTTTTACTTCAGCCATGTTGATCACTGGGAAATATTTAGCGAATAATAAGAAGCAGGTAAAGAACAACCCAAACGTGAACAAGAAATCTCCTACATCATACATCGTTGGAGAGAACATAGCCCAGCTTGAAGGAATAAAATCTCTGCTTAAAGAAGTACAAATGATTACAAAACGCTCGAACCACATCCCGATGTTTACAATGATGGATAAGATAAATGTCCATACTAAACTTCTTCTGATTTTTCTAAACCAGAACAATTGAGGAGTAACGACATTACAAGTCATCATACTTGCATATGCCCACCAGTAAGGACCGAAAGCTCTATTTTGGAAAGCGAAGGCTTCGTAATAGACACCGGAATACCATGCCATAAAGAACTCCGTAAGATAAGCTATACCTACAATAGATCCTGTTGTAAGAATGATCTTATTCATTGACTCAATGTGCTCTATAGTGATATAATCTTCCAGATTATAGAGTACACGAGTGACAAGCATTAAGCTCAATACCATGGCAAATCCAGAGAAGATTGCACCCGCAACGAAGTATGGAGGAAAGATGGTAGTATGCCATCCGGGAATAATAGATGTAGCAAAGTCCATCGATACAATGGTATGCACAGAAAGTACGAGTGGTGTAGCAACACCGGCTAATACTAAGCTTACCGCTTCATACCTGGACCACGTTTTCGCAGAACCATCCCAGTTAAAGCTCAATGCTCCGTAGATCACTCGACGAATACCGGTTGCTCTTTCACGAATGGTAGCAAAATCAGGAATCAATCCAACGTACCAGAATAACAAAGAGACAGAGAAGTAAGTAGAAATGGCAAACACGTCCCACATCAAAGCGGAGTTAAAGTTTACCCAAAGAGATCCGAAGGCATTCGGCAATGGTAATACCCAATAGCCTAACCAGGGACGTCCCATGTGTGCAATGATAAATGTAGCAGCACAAATTACAGCGAAAATAGTCATCGCTTCGGCAGCACGGTTAATCGATGTTCTCCATTTTTGACGGAACAACAATAATACTGCAGAAATCAATGTACCAGCATGACCAATCCCTACCCACCAAACGAAGTTGGTGATATCCCATGACCATCCAATCGTTTTATTCAATCCCCACATCCCGATACCATCATACCATGTCATCCAAAGGCAATAACCTCCATAAATGAAAATGAGTACCGAAAAGCTGAATGCGATTTTCCAAGCTGTAGAAGGAGCACCTTCTACTTGCTTACAAATATCCTGGGTGACATCCTCGTATTTTTTGCCTCCTGTTACTAGAGGGGGTCTTACCGATGAAGTAACGTGCATACTAATTTATAATTAAGCTTAAATGTTTCTGATTTTAGTTAGGTAGAAGACGTTTGGCTGTACGTTCAACTCTTCCAATACTGCATAAGCACGATCTTTGTTCAAATCGTCGTTTTCCAACGAAACTTGACTTTCCGGATCGTTCTGATCTCCGAAGGTGATCGCTCCAGTTGCACACGCCGCTGCACATGCAATATTGATTTCACCGTCTTTGATTTTTCGCTTCTCTTTTTTCGCAGTCAATTTACCTTCCTGAATGCGTTGTACACACATAGAACATTTTTCCATTACCCCACGAGAACGAACCGTAACATCCGGGTTCAATACCATGCGGCCAAGAGCTGTGTTCATAGAAGTGTTTTTGTCAAATACTTCTTCGTTGTCAAAATACTTGAACCAGTTGAAGCGACGTACTTTATACGGACAGTTGTTTGCACAATATCTGGTACCTACGCAACGGTTGTAAGTCATTTGGTTCAAACCTTCTGTACTGTGCGTTGTTGCAGCCACCGGACATACAGACTCACAAGGAGCATGATTACAGTGCTGACACATCATCGGTTGGAAAGTCACTTGTGGATTTTCCTCAGGCATTTCCAAGTCGCCTTCACCTTTGAAATAAACACCCGTTTCTTTCGGTTCTGCAGCAGAGCTATAGTACCTGTCGATACGAATCCAGTGCATCTCACGACGGTTGATGACTTCTCTCTTCCCTACTACCGGTACGTTATTTTCAGCCTGACAAGCAATAACACAAGCACCACAACCCAAACAAGTGTTCAAGTCGATGCTCATCCCCCACTTGTGGTTAGGCTGAACGTGTTGATCTTTCCAAATGTCTACTTTTGCCGGAGCTACTTTACCGTCTGGCGTTGTTACCGTTGGGAAGAAACGTCCTGCAGTAGGATTTGCTTGGTATTCTTTCAATGTAGCGTCCTGAACAATAGGACGGTTCATGATGGTATGGTGAGTTTGTGTTTGAGCGATCTTAGAAAATTCTCCGGTTGGAGTGATCGTTACATTGAAGGCACTGTATTGAACCAATCCGTTTTGCACTGTAGTTAAAGCAAAAGCATTTGCTCCTACTCCTGTACCTACTTTACCGGCTTTTTCTCTACCGTATCCTAATGCCAAAGAAGCAGTACCTTGAGCTTGGCCCGGCTGAATCAACACCGGTACAGCTTTCGCCAGTTCTTTGTTACCTACTTTAATTTTTACAAGAGCGCCTTCTTCCAACTTGTTGTCATCAGCGTATTTCTTAGATACCGCCAAGTAGTTGTCCCAAGTAGCTTTAGAAATAGGATCAGGAAGTTCTTGTAACCAAGGGTTGTTCGCTTGTACACCAGAACCGATACCTACTTTCTCGTACAATTTCAAGTCGATTCCTTTTGCTGCCGAAGTATATACTTTCGAAATACCTGCTGCTACATCGGCACCATTGAATGAAGAACTTGAAGGTGCTGCTTCGGAAGAAGTAGATGCGCCTTCGTATACTCCGTCGTGCAATGCTTTATCCCATGAAACACCGTTCAAAATAGAAGATGCCCAGTTATTTTTCAAGTAAGTGTAATAGTCAGCATTGTTACCGGACCATTTCAACAAACTTTCTTGTGCTTGTCTTGTTTTGAATAATGGAGCAATCGTAGGCTGAGCCAAGCTGTAGAAACCAGCTTTAGGTTCTGCATCGTTCCATGATTCTAAGTAATGATGATCAGGAGCAATGTACTCTACAAGAGAAGCTGTTTCATCTGCTCTATCGGCGAAAGAGATAGAAAGTTTTGTCTGCTTCAAACCTGCTTTGATATCTTCAGCTCTTGGATGATCATAAGCCGGGTTAGCCGCATAGAAAATTACTGCTGCTACTTTACCACCTTTTAAATCATCTACAAACTGATTCATTTTTTCGTCGTCACCCAAACGATAATTCACCGGAGTACTCAGGTCGATGGTGCTACCATAGTTGCCCAATGCCAGGTTGATTTCGTTGATTAGGATCTGAATATTAACATCGTTAGAACCAGACACTACTATTGACTTGCCTTTGCTAGCCAATAGATCTGTAACCGCTTTATCCAAAATGTCATTTTTAACGGCTTCTGTATTGATACGAGAAGACGTTAAACGATTGTATAATTCTGCTACAAACAAACCCTCCTGAGACAATTTGATCGGAGCACG
Source organism: Chitinophagaceae bacterium (assembly GCA_028288405.1). GTDB lineage: Bacteria > Bacteroidota > Bacteroidia > Cytophagales > Cytophagaceae > JACMQM01. Next base: position 5,710 of record JAQBNS010000111.1, on the reverse strand, counting down.
GAAATCCGCGTTACTACCGGTCAAAGAAAGACTGCTTTCAAAAGCATACAGACGGTTCATCGTCTTTTTGTTTTTGTTTAGCTTTCTGTTTTTTGAGAAATCAGTTGAATAATCACCAGCCCCCCAAGTACAAAGGAAGTCTGCACCGAAGCTGACAATGGTGTCTGCTTTATCGAAACGATAAGAAGGAATTACAGCTTTGCCGAATGAAGCGGCATTTGCTTTAGATATAGCGCTAGAAGAGATCGCGTCGTAAACAACGTGCTCTGTAGTAGGATATTTTGATTTGAACTCAGCAATAGCCTTCCAAGTCGTTGGACTTAGAATGGTAGAAGAAACAATTCTGATTGCTCCACCTTCCTGAGAAATTTTAGACAAGCGATCTACAATGGCCGCATCAGCTACTTCCCATGAAGAAGCTTTACCCGCAACTTGTACACCTTTCAAACGTTCTGTATCATAAAGACTCAAAACAGAAGCTTGTACTCTGGCAGAAGTTGCACCACCTGTAACAGACGATAACTTGTTGCCTTCTATTTTAATCGGACGACCTTCACGAGTCTTCACCAAAATACTGGCATAGTCTCCACCTTCTGTATAAGTGGTTGCATACCAGTTGGCAATACCCGGTTCGATTTCTTCCGGTTTATTTAAATATGGAATAGCTTTTTTTACAGGAGCTTCGCAAGCCGCTAATGTAGCTGCCGCAACACTGAAACCCACCAATTTCAAAAAGTCTCTTCTATCAGGAGCACTTTCATCAGACGCCGCCGCACCTTTTGCCAAAACTGACTCAGGGAATTCATTCAAGTTGTTTTTAATGAATTCAGGTTCGTTGTGAAGTTCCTCTACGCCCTTCCAGAATACTTTATTTTTTTCTTTCATATTAAGTATGAACTATTGTGTATTAGGCTATGCTTAGTTGATTAATAGTGACATTTAGAACAATCGATCGCTCCGATGTCTTCGGCTTTCATTTCGCCTTTCTTCTTAGAGTCAGCGTGTACTTTCAACAATTTGTCGTAGTACGCATTGTCTTTAGAATTCACAGCTGTTTCTCTGTGACAGTTGATACACCATCCCATAGTCAATGGAGAATGTTGTCTTACCACTTCCATCTCTTCGATCGGACCGTGGCATTTTTGACATTCAATACCTGCTACTGTAGTGTGTTGAGAGTGGTTGAAGTAAGCCAAATCAGGAAGATTGTGTACTCTTACCCATTTGATTGGAGCGCCTGTTTCGTAAGCTTTCACCACTTTAGCGATTCCTTCCGCACCAAAACGAGGTCCTTCTTTCACGTGTGTATGACAATTCATACAAATGTTCACGGAAGGAATGTTAGCTTGTTTGGATTTGTAGGCACCCGTATGGCAATAGTTACAATTGATTTTCATTTCACCAGCATGTTGCTTGTGAGAGAATGGAATCGGTTGAACCGGCTCGTAGTTTTGTTCTACACCGATAGACAGAGCACCTAACCAGCAGGCACGAACCGCAATCGTAACAAATAAGAGAGAAACAATGGTGATGAACATTTTGCTCTTCACAACTGCTACCAGATCAAATTTCTGATTAACCAGTTCTTTATCCGCTTCTGTTAACGTAGCTTCTTTGTCTTTCAGGAATCGTTTGATTACTGATAAGAAAACAATCAAAGTGGTTAAGACTAAGATCAGAACAACTACGACTAGTATAAGAATGATAGTAGAAGTAGTATCTACCTTTTCTACCGGAGGTTCTCCAATAACTACTTTTTCTTCTTTTTTCTCTGGACCCTTTACACTTTCAGCATCGATATAAGCCAATACCGCTTTGATTTCATCGTCCTTGAACGAAGAAAACGAAGTCATCGGCGACTTACCGAATTTGTTGTAAAGGTCGTTGGCGTATTTATCACCGCTCGCGATTACCTGGGAAGAGTTTCTGATCCATGCAGACAACCATTTCACATCTCTGCGTTTGGTAACGTCTTTCAACGCCGGACCTACCTCTTGGGTATGCACTGCGTGGCAGGTTTTACAGTTTTCTTTGAACAAAACTTCACCTTTGGAAACTAATCCCGGATCCGGAGCGTTGTCGGCTCTAACGGTTGTGAAGAAAAATGATAGAATTATCAGTAAAGATAACCTTGATACAAGGTTCGAAATCGATGTTTTGGACATGTTAGACAATATTTTTATCCCTTTCTATGGCCATTTTTTGAATAGACTCACAAATCTATTACTCAAATCGAATTAATCAAACTTGTTTTGACATGCGGAAAAGCCATTATACGGCTTAAAAATGAAGATTCCGTATAATGAACTGACTATCTACTCCTTATAAAAGCAGACGATTTACTCACATGAGTAATTTAGAATCAGTATAAATAAAAATGCGTTTTTCTTTTTATAAACAAAGGTTTCGCTCAATTTTTGGCCATAGAGTGATAGATTTGTCTTACTATACTACAAAACTCTTACAAACACCTTGCCAATGCTTGTTGCCTCTTACCCCCTGCTTGATCTCAATACCTTCCACATGGATGTGAAGGCACAGTGGTTTGCCTCTTTCTCATCCAAAACAGAATTGCGTGCTTTACTTACGGATAGAAGGATTTCAGAAGAACCTTTATTGATTTTAGGTGGTGGCAGTAACATTTTATTCACGGAAGATTTCGAAGGAGTTGTTCTAAAAAATAACATCAAAGGCATTCACATAGTCGAAGAGTCCAATGATTCGATCTTAGTAGATGTAGGTGCAGGGGAAAATTGGCATCAGTTTGTGTTGCATGCAGTGGACAATGGATGGGCAGGGATTGAAAATCTTTCCTTGATTCCTGGTTCTGTAGGCGCCTCACCTATTCAAAATATCGGTGCTTATGGAGTAGAAGTAAAAGATGTCATCACATCTGTAGAAGCTGTAAATGTCCATACAAAAGAATCTCGTCAATTCAGTAATGCGGAATGTTTGTTTGGATACAGAGACAGTATTTTTAAGCGAGAAGAAAAAGGAAAATGGATCATTACTAAAGTCCGTTTTGCGCTGAAGAAAAATGCGGCATTAAATACCACATACGGTGCCATCAAAGATACCCTAGATAAAATGGGGATTTCTGTTCCCAGTATCAAAGACGTAAGTCAAGCGGTCATCGCGATCAGACAGTCTAAACTCCCCGACCCTGCACAGATTGGTAATGCCGGAAGCTTTTTTAAAAATCCCGAAATCAGCATCAATCAATTGCATTCCTTAAAAGAAAATTACCCGGCTATTGTCAGCTATCCGATAGACGCTACAAAAGTAAAAGTACCTGCCGGATGGTTGATTGAAACAGCGGGATGGAAAGGAAAAAATTTCGGCAGCTATGGTGTACACAAGGATCAAGCGCTCGTATTGGTAAACTATGGCAACGCTGACGGAAATGACATCAAGCAATTGGCGCAGTCCATCAAACACTCCATCTGGGAAACGTTCGGTATTCAACTGGAAACAGAAGTGAATATCATATAACAGCAAGAGTTCCGGGCAACAGTACGATTTACTTATTGCTCTATACTATTGCTGTTGCTGAGTTGTATCGTTCCACTGTCACTCCAAACTTTCTTAAAAAAGCTACTCCTTCATCTTCTGCTAAGCCCTTGTATGCTGCGTAAGAATTGAGGTATATTACTTTTTCTATACCCACTGAAAAAATATGGCGGGCACAGGATAAGCATGGGGATAAAGTCACGTAAAGCGTTGATCCTTTTAATTGAGATCCGTTATTGGAGGCAAATATTATCGCATTCTGCTCTGCGTGTAACGCCAGGGAGCAACTACCCTTCGAATCTTTAGGACAACCAACTTCCGGCCACTCTAAATCACAATTATGCGTACCGGCAGGCGGTCCATTGTAGCCAATGGAGATGATTCGTGTATCTTTTGTCAATACCGCTCCAACCTGTCTTTTGATGCAATGAGACCTCATAGCGAGGTTTTCGGCCAATTGCATAAAAATATCATCAAACTCGGGCTTCCTCATAATTCTTAATTTGGGCTACAAATTTAAAAAGAAGGATTGGATATATTACCTTTGTGGTATGCTTACTATTCACAATTTATCCTACTATATCGGCGCCCGCCCTATTTACGAAGACATCTCTTTACAAATTAAGCCAAAAGATAAAATCGGACTGATCGGGGCAAACGGAACCGGCAAATCCACTTTATTGAAATTGATCAATGGCGACATGACGCCAGACGAAGGATCTATTTCAAAAAGCAACGATTGCACCATCGGGTATTTGAATCAAGACTTATTGTCTTACCAAAGTGAAGACAGTATTTTGGCCGTGGCCATGGAAGCCTTCGCCGAAGCCAATCAGGTACAGGCCCAAATGGATAAGATCATCCAACAAATGGAAACCGAATACCACGAAGACCTCGTGTATAAATTGAGTGCCCTTCAGGAACGCTTTGAAAGTTTGGATGGCTACTCTATACAATCACAAACAGAAAAAATATTAGAAGGTTTAGGATTTAGAACCGAAGACTTACCAAAGCCTTTGAAGAATTTCTCCGGAGGATGGAGAATGCGTGTGATGCTGGCCAAACTACTCTTGCAGAAGCCTTCGCTGCTAATGCTCGATGAACCTACCAACCACTTGGACTTGCCCTCTATACAGTGGATTGAAGAATATTTAACGGACTACGAAGGAGCAACCATTGTCGTTTCACACGATAGAGAATTCCTGGATCATACCTGCAATATGATCGTTGAAGTGAAGTACCAGGATCTTGAAATTTATCAAGGAAACTATACCTATTATCTTGAGGAAAAAGAATTGCGTTCTGAAATTCTGAAAAGCACTTATGAGAATCAACAGGCAAAAATAAAACAAACAGAAAAATTTATCGAACGCTTCAAAGCCAAAGCGAGTAAAGCCAGACAAGTACAATCCCGTGTCAAATCATTGGAGCGTATGGATGTCATCGAAGAAATTCCGGACGAAGAAGCCAAGGTCTTATTCCGTTTCAACATGCGCGTACAACCCGGCAGAAGTATTGTCAGCCTGGATAAAATTGCAAAGAGTTATGGAGATCTACACATTTTAAAGAACGCCACAGCGCGCATAGAACGTGGAGACAAGATCGCTTTGATCGGAGCCAACGGAAAAGGTAAATCGACACTACTCCGCATCATTTCAGGGGAAGAAACCTTTGAAGGAGAACACTCCTTCGGCCACCATGTAGAAAGTTATTCCTACGCCCAGCATCAGTTGGAATCTTTAACCGTAGAAAATACGGTATTAGATGAATTGAAAACCATGGGGAGTGCCAAAACAGAAACAGAGTTGCGCAGTATACTCGGTTGTTTTTTATTTTCCAGTGACGATGTATTCAAAAAAATAAAAGTATTATCCGGAGGGGAAAGAGCACGTGTAGCCTTGGCGAAAACATTGGTTTCTCAATCCAACTTTCTCTTGTTGGATGAACCCACCAATCACCTGGACATGTCTTCTGTCAATCGCTTGATACAGGCCTTGACACAGTTTGAAGGAACGATCGTGATTGTTTCCCATGACAGGCATTTTGTGCGTGAAACAGCCAATAAGATCTGGTGGATCGAAGATCAGCAAATCAAAGAATACCCGGGTACCTACGATGAGTTTGTAAAATGGAACGCAGAACGTGATGTCACGGCAAAGAAAGACAACGCTCCGAAAGCACTGAAATCAGCAGCCGTAAA
>JAQBNS010000007.1 GCA_028288405.1 Chitinophagaceae bacterium | reverse complement strand
AAAAAAAAATGTTATTTTTTAGTTGTTAGTTGTTAGTTGTTAGTTGTTAGTTGTTATTTGTTAGTAAAAAAAAAGTAAAATTTAACTAACTAATAACTAACAACTAACAACTTGCTTTATCCTTCCTCATAAAACTCTTCCAACGATCCCATATACGATGTATTCCAACCGTCTACAATATCATCGTAGTCTTCATCCGGAATATTGCTGTGACGAAGCTCTAAAGACGTTCCTTGCTTATGTGGATGCAAGAGAATGGTTACGATAGAAGCGTCGCCCTGTCCTTCAAAATACCATTGCTGAACAATTTTTCGGTTCTCTTCAAACTCCAGATTCTTCCCAACAATACTATCGTCCCATAAAGAAAACTCTGAGCCTGCTTCGGTACTCATTTGAGCCTTCTCACCCGTCCAAAGTTGAATAGTAGCTGGATTGGTTAAGGCCTTGTATAAGTCTTCAGGAGCAGCGCCTATGATGTAGTACTTTTTAAAATCTTTCATGTGTTCTTATTTCTTAAGTTCCAGGTATAAATCTTCCACTTTTTTCCGGGCCCAATCGGTCTTGCGTAAAAAGGTCAAACTGGATTTTATACTGGGATCGCTTTTAAAGCAATTGACGGGAATGCGCGATGCCATTTGTTCCCAACCATAGTGCGCCTGCAATTCAGTTAGAATAGCTTCTAATGTTTTGCCATGTAAAGGATTATTAGCTTGCTGCGACATGAACAACTATTTCTTGGACAGATCATCCAGTCTGTCGTTAAGTGCATGCAATTCTTCCAACAACTGAAGTCGCACATCTTTAGCATAAGGATTCTCTAATTCGATGGTCAGAAAGAGGTCCATGGAATCTTGGCCTAAGTTACGCTTGATGTTGAGCAAGTATTGGTAAGCCGGTGTCTTTTGTTCTACATCCGGAATATCCATTTCATTGCATGCTCTTCCTATAAAGTGAGTCAACGCCTGTACATACGCCATTTGTCTGTCATGTACATCAGGCGTGCGCTCCAGCACATTCAGTTTATAGTGATTGGTAAAGAAACGAGACAATACCAGATGCTTTCGCGTCCTTACCGGACACAATACCAGGTTCAATCCTTCTACTCCGTTCTTACCGCTTTGAGGACCAAACAAAGGATGTGTACCGATGATCTCTGTAGTAGCGGGCAAGTATTTTTTCATCAGATTGATAGGCTTCACTTTTACAGAAGACACGTCAAATACCATCGCTCTCGGTTTTACTAAATCTTTGATATCAATCAGCAAATTTTCCAAAAACTGCACCGGCACAGCTAACACCAAGAGGTCACAAGAAGCAACCTCTTCTAATGTTCCCCAATTCAATCCCAACTCTTCGACATCTGCACGTTTATCTACACGATCGTATACCCATACGTCGAGGCTACTGCTCAGGTATGGCAAAGCAAACCTACCGAAGTTACCAAAACCTATCCAACCGAATCGTTTTTTTATTTTCATGATGATTCAATACCTATTCTAAATTAAATTCAAATACTTTAAACCATCAGTATCATGTAAATCATATCCATCATTTGATTTCATAACACAAAATGCTTTAAATGATTACCATTTTTATAATACCTAATCATAGGTTATAAGTTCGACTTTTCCTGAAAGAATTCCTACGAAAAAACAGGAAGATCTGTTTAACTAAATTCTGATTGCTATTCCTTCCTTAGATAGCCAATGCTTCAAAACAGGAATTTCAATTTCCTTAAAATGGAAAATGCTCGCTGCCAGCGCGGCATCAGCAGCTCCCTGAGTAAACACATCGACAAAATGCTGCATATTACCCGCACCACCAGAAGCGATAATAGGAATCTGCAAACGACGAGAAATCGCAGATGTCAATACATTGGCAAAGCCCGCCTTCGTTCCATCATGATCCATAGACGTCAACAATATTTCTCCCGCTCCTCTTTCCTGCACTTCTATTGCCCAAGGGATTGTTTGTATACTTGTAGCTTTCGTTCCTCCATGCGTATGAACAAGATCTATCCCTTGATGATGTCGAGTATCAATGGCTACCACGATGCACTGACTTCCAAACTCTTTTGCCAGGCTATCAATCAATGCCGGATTTTTAACGGCGGAAGAATTAATAGATACTTTATCGGCACCGGCATTCAAACAAGCCGAGACATCTTCTATAGAAGAAATACCACCGCCAATCGTAAAGGGAATATTAATGTTTGCGGCCACTTTACGCACAAGCTCTACCAATGTTCCTCTTTTCTCTAACGTCGCCGTGATATCCAAAAACACCAATTCATCTGCACCTTGCTGAGAATACAGGGCACCCAGTTCTACCGGATCGCCCGCATCACGCAGGTTTTCGAAGTTTACCCCTTTGACCGTTTTTCCGTCTTTAACATCCAGACAAGGAATGATTCGTTTCGTCAGCATACACGTTAGTTTACAAAAGAAGCCAGTTCTTTCAATGAGATATGGCCTTCGTAAAATGCTTTACCGACGATGGTACCAAACACTCCTGCTTCTTTTAATTCTTCCAAATCTTTCATAGAAGAAACACCGCCGCTGGCGATCAATTTCACTGAAGGATAAGTGGACATAATCCAACGGTATAAGTCAATGGAAGGCCCTTGTAACAAGCCGTCTTTAGCGACATCTGTACAGATGGCATATTTTGTACCGATCGCTGTATATTTAGTCAATAATTCATCCAATGATAAAGCAGAAGTTTCTTCCCAACCGCTTATGGCTACCATTTTGCCTTTTACATCGGCCCCCAAAATGATCTTTTCAGATCCGTACAAAGTCAACCAACGCTCAAACATTTCAGGATCCTTGATGGCTATGCTTCCTCCTGTTACCATTTTGGCACCCGAATTAAAAGCGAGTTTAATGTCTTCGTGAGATTGTATACCACCGCCAAAATCAATGATCAAATTGGTACCGGAAGAAACACGCTCCAGTACCGCATGATTGATAATTTTCTTAGCTTTTGCTCCATCCAGATCCACCATGTGCAAACGTCGGATGCCAGCGTCCTGAAACGCTTTGGCGACTTCCAGTGGGTCTTCGTTGTATATTTTTTTCGTACCGTAATCGCCCTGCGTCAAACGCACACACTTTCCGTCAATGATATCAATAGCAGGAATAATTTCCATTTCTTATAAGCGAATAAAATTTTCAATGATTTGACTTCCTACTTCACCACTTTTCTCGGCGTGAAATTGTACCGCATAAAAGTTGTCTTTGTGGATGGCAGAAGTATAAGGAAAGATATAATCAGTCGTAGCAATTGCATATGGATTCTGCTCTGCATAGTAACTATGTACAAAATACATGAAGGCATTCTCTGAAAGTCCTTTGAATAAAGGAGACTTCAAATCGTGTATAGTGTTCCAACCAATCTGAGGAACTTTTATATTTCCCTGTACCGGAAATTTTTTCACCTGTACCGGAAAAATGTTCAGGCAATCTGTATTGTTTTCTTCTGAGTGCGTACACATCAACTGCAAACCCAGGCATATACCCAATACCGGTTGCACCAAGGTCGGAAGCAATTTATCCAAACCGTCTTTCTTCAAATAATGCATGGCCGTACTCGCCTCTCCTACACCTGGAAAAATAACTTTGTCCACTGACTTCAGCACTTCCGGATCATCCGATATTTCAGGTTCTATACCCAGTCTGTTCAACGCGTAAGCGACTGAACGTATATTGCCTGCATTATATTTTACTATGGCTACGCGCATAAATTAGTTGTTAGTCGTTAGACGTTAGTCGTTAGTAGTATGACTAGTCCCTTCTAACGACTAACCACTAACGACTAACGACTACAATACTCCCTTCGTGCTAGGCACTGTCGGATTGATCGTATCTCTCTTCACAGCGATCTTGATCGATTTCGCGAAAGCTTTGAAGATGGCTTCGATCTTATGGTGTTCATTGTCTCCTTCTACTTTGATGTTTAGATTGCATTTAGAGGTATCACAAAACGATTTGAAGAAATGGTAAAACATTTCGGTTGGCATTTCGCCGATACGTTCACGTTTGAATTCTGCTTCCCACACCAACCAGCTTCTACCAGAGAAGTCGAGTGCCACTTGGGCCAGACTATCGTCCATTGGTAGCAAGTAACCATAACGCTCTATACCTTTCTTGGAACCCAACGCAGCAAGGAATGCTTCGCCCAAAGCTAAAGCTGTATCTTCTATCGTATGGTGTTCATCAATGTGCAAGTCACCTTTTACATGAATCTTCAAATCCAACCCACCATGCTTCGCTACCTGCTCCAACATGTGATCAAAGAAACCTAAACCTGTTTCAATCTCTGCTTTACCGGAACCATCCAGGTTTACAGAAATATGAATATCTGTTTCGTTTGTTTTACGATGCACATTACCGATGCGGTCGTTGCTCAACAAAAAGTGAACAATCTTATCCCAATCGTCTGTCGCCAAATCGCAATCAACATCTGCAATGCCCCACTGTTGGGCTTTTTGTTCTTTCACAATATAGATCGATTTGCAACCCAGATTCTTTGCCATCTGAACATCCGTCATGCGGTCGCCGATGACAAATGAATTGGACATGTCATAATCCGACTTCAAATAATCTTTCAACATACCGATGGCCGGCTTACGTGTTGGAAGATTTTCTTCCGGGAATGATTTATCGATGTGAACGGCTTTGAATTCTATGCCTTCGCCTGATAAGGTTTTAATCATTTTATTCTGTGCAGGCCAAAACGTTTCTTCAGGAAAAGAAGCGGTGCCCATTCCATCCTGATTCGTCACCATGACCAATTCATAATCCGATGCTTTTACAATTTTTTGCAAGGCGCCGATTACTTTGGGAACAAATTCCAGTTTCTCCAAAGAGTCTACCTGGAAGTCTGTAGGCGGTTCTACGATGATGGTTCCATCTCTGTCTATAAACAATACTTTCTTTTTCATAGAAGAAGGATCTATTTTTCTCTAGTTATACTTTTTCAAGGCGTTGATCAACGCTTCATTTTCTTCGTGCGTTCCTACTGTGATGCGCACAGAGTTATCACACAACATCACTTTAGAACGATCACGCGTGATGATTTTTTGTTCGATCAAATAAGAATACATGCCTGTTCCATTTTTTGTTTTCACTAAAATGAAATTGGCATCCGAAGGATATACTTTTAGAATCACAGGCAATTTCGCCAGCTCTTCTTCTAAGTATGCCCGTTCCATCAGGATACCTGCCACCATTTGTTCTTTCTTCATGATTTGGCCAATGGCTTCGTACGCCAATTGCTGTGTCACGGCGTTGATGTTGTATGGAGGTTTGATTTTATTCAAAACCGCAACAATTTCTTCGGAGGCGAAAGCCATACCCAAACGCAAAGCAGCCAAGCCCCAAGCCTTAGAGAAGGTTTGCAAGATGACTAAGTTCGGATAGTTTTTCAGAATACGGAGCAAACTGCTTTCCGGAGCAAAGTCAATATAGGCTTCATCCACCACGACCAATCCTTTGGCATGTTGCAGAATAGTGATGATTTGATCTTCCGGCAATAGATTACCGGTAGGGTTATTCGGAGAACAAAGGAATACGATTTTCACCTCCGCTGTCAGTTTAGGCAACATCGCTTGCACATCCAATACATAGTCCGTTGTCAGAGGCACATCTACGATGCGTACATCATTGATCGCAGCGCTTACTTCGTACATGCCATAAGTAGGCGGTGTAATCATGATGGCATCTTTGCCCGGATTGCACAAAGCGCGAATCAATAAGTCAATGGGTTCATCGCTTCCATTACCCAGGAAAACTTGTTCTGCTTTCACTTTCTTCAATGGAGCTATTTTATCTTTCAGTTTCCATTGCAAAGGATCAGGGTAGCGGTTGTATTTATGGCCTCCTACAGAGCCAAAGGGGTTTTCATTGGCATCTAAGAAAATGCCTTCTTTTCCCTTGTATTCATCTCTCGCAGAGGAATAAGGTTTTGCATTGCGAATGTTTGGTCGCAGTATTTCTTCCAGTTTGAACATGTTACGGTACTAATGAATTGCAAATTACGTTTTTTGGAGGAAGCTCCGATTGAAAAAGGGCAATATTTTACGCAAAATACAGAAAAAATGTATCTTTGTTAAAGCAAACAAACGACAGCTCACGAGACTCCATGGCCAAGGTACAATGCAGTTTACAAATAGAATGTAATCATACGGCAGAAACGATTGACAGAATCATGCTTCCGATTCGTAAAAGAGGGCTGAAAGCTTCGTCTTTTGCCTACCAGCAATCAGGTGAAAGTACCGCTACTTGCACCCTTTCTTTCGAAATAGAAGAAACGGACATCGAACGAGTTTATAGAAACTTGATTCGTCAGACGGACATTAATACTGTTAAAAAGCTTTAGTCATATTAAAAGGGACGAGCAAGGAGGGACGAGGAACGAAATAATTCTGCGTACCTCGTCCCTCCTAGCTACTAGCTTTTCAATTCATGAGCAAAAAGCCAATTCCCGTTTACAGCATCAACCAATTTCAAAAAGAACAGCCTGATAACCTGCTCTATGAAGTGGAACCCTTTGATCATAACCGCTCTTTTAAAGTAGAGTATCCTCATCGTCACGATAATTTTTACGAGATCCTTTTTATTACCCAAGGTTCTGGAAGTTACACCATCGATTTACAGACTTATCCTATTTCACCCGATCATATCTTCTTTGTCTCCCCGGGACAAGTGCATACCATTGATTTTTCAGAAGACATTAAGGGCTATATATTTTTGTTCACCTCAGGGTTTTATCTCTTTGATAAAGAAGGTAAAAAAAAAACGGATTTTCCTTTCTTTCATCGTTTGAGCGGGCATACACCACCTTTGCATTTGCAAGATCATGCGGAAATGACACGTTTATTTGAAATGGCTTGTCAAGAACATAAACAACCTCAATCCGGCACGGATACAGTCATTCGTTCCTTGTTAGAAATTATATTGGTGCATTGTAAACGGTTGTATAGTTTATCAGAAGATGATGCCAAACTGCCTAAAGGACGTCTGCTGGTGAAACGTTTTCAACAATTGGTAGAAGAAAATATAGGATTGAAATGGGGGGTAAAAGAATTTGCCGGTATACTCGCTGTTACACCTGCTCATTTGAATGAAACGGTTAAGGACCACACAGGTATCACTGCGTCAAGCCATATTCATGATATGATTATCCTCGAAAGTAAGCGTCTCCTGACGCATACAGAGCTTACTGTATCTGAGATTTCTGAAAAACTCTTCTTTGAAGACTCTTCTTATTTTGCACGCTATTTTAAAAAATATACAGGAAACTCTCCTTCCGAATTTAAAGGGAAAGAGTTTGGGGAGAAGAAGAGTAAGAAGTAGGTGTGCAAATTTTCTTTTGAGGAATAGAAGCTTGTTAGTGTTTAATGAGTTGGGCGTTTCCCTTCGGGCCGGGCTTTCGCCACTCGCTTTTTCCTTTGGATCAGTTCTTGCTCTTCGTCCGATACCTTTGCCAAAGGAAAAGAGCTCAAACAATGGCTCAATCCCTAACGCGGCGAACTCCAGCAATAAAAAACAAATTGAACGTTATTCTTTAAAATCAGCTCTATGAGATCCATCCTCTTGTCACTTGCATTTTATACTTTCATAGCTTTACCAGCCATAGCGCAAGTAGGTACAACATTTCCATCAATGGAATGTCAAAACGTAGACGGCGTCAAATACAGTTTGCCTGTTGGTCTAAAAGGTAAAAAATCCGTTTTATGCTTAGCCTACTCCCAAAAAGCACAAGAAAAATTACAAGGCTGGGTAGATGCTTCCGTACACGACCTTATTTTGAGAAGCTCGGAGCAAAGTCTTATTCCCGAAGAACCTTATAACATTCATGCCTTTTTCATCGCCATGTTTACGGGAGCCAATCAGAACTTTGTCAACGGTGCAGAAGCACAAATCAAAAAAAATATAGACGTACAACTGCACCCTTATATCCTGCTTTACAAAGGAGAGTTGGAACTTTACAAATCAAAATTAAAGATGGATGTCAAAGACGATCCTTATGTATTTGTGTTAGATGAAAAAGGAAAGATTATTTACACTACACACGGCGCCTACACAGAAAAAGCCATGGATGAAATAGAAGAATTGATAGCGGAAGAGTAAGGAGCGCCCTTCCGCGTATCAATTTTATAAAAGAGGATTACTGCATAACAAAACGATTCTTTTCAAGTGATTCAACTGCATAGAATCAGTAACATCCATAGAGAAACCAAAGATATTCGTTTGACCTGTTAATGGATTAAAGAACGGTATCTTATATGTTTTGAAGGAATAAGAAGAACCGTTAGGCAAAGAGAAATTTTGTTCAGGAAGTTCAATAGCGGTTTTGGTCTTCAATACTTTTTCATCCGATTCCTTGATGAGATTTAACTCTTCCGGATTCTTAATGAAATACTCATCATTTTTACCAATGATCTCTTCTTCCGGGACAGCAAACAGTTTCGCTTCCAAAGAATTCACAACTTGATACGTACCATTTTCATCCTTTATAAAAACAGGAAAAGGCATGCTTTCGATAATGGTCTTAAAGAATAAGATGGTTTTATCATTAGCCAATTCTTCCTCATTTGTATAAAATGGACTATTCTTATAATCTAATAGACTTTTCAGTTCTTCTTTAGAAGAATCAATAGTTACATTATCTAAAATAGACTCTAAAAACTTAATCTTATTTTCGATTTTAGCCATTTTTTTGGCGTACTCGAGCATGATTCCAAAGCTATTATCTGCCATAATTGTAATTATTTAATAGAATAACTCTTCTTTATAACTACACGAATATACACCTATCAATTGTATTATTCCACTAAATGTAAGTATATAATGAAATATTCATGAAAATAACGACTCTTTGTAAAACTATATCCCCTCGACTTAGAAGGATACAATTGTGACCTCACTTTTGCCGGGCTTATCTTACTCCTAAGGCAAGACCAAAATTCAATTATTGTCGATATAAATTGATAATAAGTAGGCCAATTAGGTGTTTTAACACTTTAATAAAAACTCAATAAGGCCTTTTTTAATTCAGTTTTTTCCTAAATTATCCGCTGGATCGGTCATAAAAGAGCTTTTTATACTTATCAATAGTCCATGACTGCAAAACTTAAAATGATCTGTATTTTTTATTAGTCGACATAAAATGAAAACATCAAATCTTAATTCCTTTTTCAGGATTATTCAAAAAATGTTTGGCTTATATGAATTTCCTCCTTTTGTATTACTCTTATTTCTAAGTCTATTTTTCATTCCTTTATCGACACAAGCACAGGAAGACACTTCATACCAAGCCGCTGATTTGAAAAAGATGAGTTTGGAAGAACTAATGTCCATTGAAGTAACTTCCGTTTCAAAAAAACCGGAAAAATTATCAGAAGTCGCTTCTGCTATACAAGTTATCACTCAAGAAGATATCAGACGCTCTGGGGCTACTTGTGTTCCTGAAGCATTACGTCTTGCACCTAACTTACAAGTAGCACAATTGAGTGCCAGTGCATGGATCATCAGTGCACGTGGATTCAATGCGGCTTTCTCCAATAAGCTTCTTGTTATGATCGATGGAAGAACGGTCTACTCTCCTTTGTTTGCAGGTGTATTCTGGGATGTTCAGAATGTACTGCTGGAAGATGTTGAAAGAATAGAAGTGATCAGCGGTCCGGGCGGTACGCTATGGGGTGCGAATGCAGTCAACGGAATCATTAACATCATTACTAAAAGTTCTAAAGATACTAAAGGTTTGTATGCATCTGCAGCGACAGGCAATTTCATGAAAGACTTTGTGTCCATTCGCTTCGGAGGAAAGATAGATTCTACTTTTTCATACCGCGCATTTTTCCAACAACAGGATTATAACAATACTACCCTTGTGCCAAATGGAAACGAAAACCATGACCAATGGGGCTTTGTACAAGGAGGCTTTCGAACCGATTGGCAGGCATCAAAATCCAATGCATTGATGCTGCAGGGAAACTTATATGAAAGTACTCAGCAAACTGCTCCGGAGAAATCTATTACGAACGGACAAAATGCACTCGCACGATGGACACATGATTTTTCAGAAAAATCAAGTCTGACATTGCAAGGTTATTTTGACCGCACCTGGAGGCGCGATGTACCAAGTACTATTAAAGATCAATTGGAAACCTATGATATAGATTTACAGCATCGTTTCGCTCTTGGAAAACACCATCGCATTATATGGGGAGCAGGTTACCGCTTCATGCAAGACAAAACGGAAAACAGTACGATATATGTTGGTTTAATTCCGGCCAATAGAGACATGAATCTTTATAGCGGATTTTTGCAATATGAACTTTCAGTGTTTCGGAATCGCATCAAGTTTACGATCGGAGGCAAAGTACAGGATTACACTTTCTCTGGTAGCTCTTTCCTGCCCAGCGCTAGACTTGCTTGGACACCCAATGAACGTCATACATTATGGACAGCTTGTTCTTACGCTATCCGGGCTCCCAGTCGTATAGACGTAGACTATTACTTGCCGACCTTTCCTCTTCCTCCCACCATTCCGCACGTAGAAGGGGGGCCTAATTTTACTTCGGAAAAGGTAACGGCTTGCGAAATAGGATACCGAGTACAACCGGCTACTAACCTGTCTTTATCCCTTGCGATGTTCTACAACAAGTACGATGACCTGTACAGTGTAGAAGCGCTTCCAGGAACACAAGTTTACCAAATTCAAAACGGAACAGAAGGTTATTCTGATGGTATAGAATTCTCAGGCAGGTACCAACCTTTCAAAAGATGGAAACTGCGAGGTGGCTATACTTATTTCCATAAAGAACTTCGAAACAAGCCAAACCGTACCTATGATTACTCCGCTTTAGGAAATGACCCGCAGGATCAGTTTCTATTGCAGTCTATTTTAGATTTACCATGGCATTTTCAGGCCGATATTACTGCACGTTACGCAGGTTCTCGTCCAAATCCTTATATCGTAGATTACTTTACCTTCGATGCACGCCTTGCCTGGATTTTCAGACAATTTGAATTGTCAGTAGTCGGACAAAACCTATGGCAGGAAAAACATACTGAATATAGTACTACTTATATTCCTCAAAAATTTTATGCCAAACTCACCTGTCGTTTTTAAGCTAGCAAACTTATGCGTCTTTATTTAAAAATATCTTTACTGATTTTCGGAGTACTGTTGCTGACAGCTCAAACACCTGGTACACGCGAATACCAACTTAAAGCCGTCTTCATTTTCAACTTTACACAATTTGTAGAATGGCCCTCCTCTTCTTTTTCAAACCCTCAGTCACCTTTAGTGATTGGCATTCTGGGAAAAGACCCCTTTGGTAATTACCTGGAAGATGCCTTAAGCAATGAAAAGGTAAATGGACATCCATTAGTCGCTCATCGTTATAATTCTATAGAAGAAATTGAAAAAGACTGTAATCTTTTATACATCAACTTAACAGAAAGCGCTAAAACAGAAAAGGTGATTTCGAGTCTGAAAGGCGTTAGTGTACTGACCGTAAGCGATGATCCGAATTTCTTAAAGCAGGGCGGGATGATCAGGTTTTATACGAAAGAAAATAAGATACAACTCCAAATTAATCCTGAGGCTGCAAAATCAGCGAATCTTTCCATTAGTTCTAAATTACTTCGATTAGCGGAGATCGTTACTCCTAAGACAAAAAGTAAATGACACTATTCAGAGATATTCCGATAAAAACGAAATTGATGAGGATCATTTTACTCATCAGTGTAATCATGCTATTGGTAACCTGCTCTTCTTTTTTCGCTTATGAATTTTACACTTTTCGTCAAACCTCTATACAAAAACTATCTACTTTGGGCGAAATTATTTCTACCAATAGTACAGCGGCCTTAGCTTTTCAAGATCCTGAAAGTGCACAGGAAATTCTAACCGCATTAAAAGCAGAACCTCACATTGTCGCGGCTTGCCTTTATGATAAAGACGGACAACTATTCTCCTATTACCCTTCTAATCTTGACACCAAAAAATTACAGACAAACGCAAAAATGGGCGGATACCATTTTGATGATTCCTATTTACAGGGATTTCAACCCGTAATACAGGGATCAAAGCAACTTGGTACATTATACCTTAGATCCGATTTAGGCGCTATGTATGAACGATTCAAGCTGTATAGCATCATTACAGCATTGGTCATTGCAACCTCTTTGTTACTCTCTTATTTTCTTTCTCAGATTCTTCAAAAAAGTATTACAAGACCCATACTCGCTTTGGCGGAAACAGCCAAAGCCATTTCTACTCACGGTGATTACTCTGTACGCGCCATTAAGCTTGGTAAGGATGAACTCGGATCACTTACCGATGCCTTCAATCAAATGATTTTACAAATACACAATCAAAACCAAACATTAAGTGAGTTCAATCAAACATTAGAACAAAAAGTCAAAGACAGAACGCTAGAACTTGAAACCGTAAATAAAGAATTGGATTCCTTTTCTTATTCCGTCTCTCACGATTTACGTGCTCCCATAAGGTCCATCAATAATTACATTAATATCTTACTGGAAGATTATGCCGGTCAACTGGATGACGAAGCGAAAAGGCTCATCCAGATAGTGATTCATAATTCACAAAAGATGGGAATGCTTATTGATGATTTGCTGGCCTTTTCAAAACTGGGCCGTAAAGATTTGACGAAGGTATCACTTCCCATGAAAAATTTGGTAGAAGACATCTGGAACGACGCTTTTCAATTGGAACAGAATCGCGACATTGAATTTATCCTGAATCCATTACCGGATTGCTATGCAGAAAAAGCGACCATTCAACAAGTATGGGTAAACCTGATTTCTAACGCCTTAAAGTATACACGAAAAAAAGAAAAAACCGTCATAGAAATCGCCTGGGAAGAGAAAGAGAAAGAAATCGTTTACATCATTAAAGATAATGGCATTGGCTTCGACATGAATTATTACGACAAGTTATTCGGTGTGTTTCAGAGATTGCATTCTCCGCAAGAATTTGAAGGTACTGGTGTAGGTCTTGCCATTGTACAACGGATCATCGAAAAACACGGAGGAAAAATCTGGGCGACCAGTCAACCCAATGCTGGAACAACTTTTTATTTTTCTTTACCCAAAAAGAAAGTATAGAATATCTTACTCATTCAAAACTGAAAATCCCCGTTTTGTCCTTTTTACGCCCCACTTTAAAGGAAATGCATTTCTTTTTCCTTTAAATTATTAAAAATGGGTCTTCGGCATTTTATGCAAGGTATTTGCTAAAGTTTGTCTATAAAAAACAAAACACATGGTCTCAAAAACAATACTTGTCATCGAAGACGAAGAGTTCATCTCCAATTCTATCGTAAAAGCATTAAAGAAAGAAGGCTACGGAGTAATCACCACGAGTGATTATAACACCTCTATCAACGTCATTGACGGAGCCCAGATTGATCTGGTCGTCTCTGATGTCATGTTGCCTTTTTCAGGCGGTATTGATATTGTAGAACACATTAAAAACTCACCTAAGTTATCTCACATCCCTGTTCTATTAGTGACCGGAATGGATAGAGACATCCTTTACAGCAGTAAAATTCCAGCGGAAGCAATAATCTCTAAACCTTTTGACATGTCACAGCTTGTAGCATTGGTAAATACCAACATCTTGAAGGCAGCCGTGAATGTAGAGTAATTCATAGGTACAAACCGAAGTAAAGGTCTGTCGAACAACCGTTTGTCAGACCTTTTTTAATGGTATGCATCTAAGTTTTAATCTTGTAAATATTATAATGATTGAGCAACGGACAGATTCAGTCCTTTCAGCTATATTAACTTGTTAAAGACATGAAAAATCGAGAGCTCCTTATTAATTGATGATGATTAGACGATCAGAAATTTTTAAAATGTGCGGACAAGAATTCTCTGGATATAAACTTCTTAGTTATTGCGATAGTTCCTCATCTATATAAATAATATTCACCATACATTATGGCAATCAGTCTAGAAAAGTTTAAT
>JAQBNS010000080.1 GCA_028288405.1 Chitinophagaceae bacterium | reverse complement strand
GGTTTGCCTAAACTGAAGGCTGTTCTGCCTGTAGCAAATTCTATCATGGCTACGAAAGCTCCGCAACCGGCTCTGTATTTACCGCCATCAGTAGGGCAGTTAGGATCCAGGTTAGTGGCGATGAGTTTAGAGCCGTTCATGACCATATTGACAGCCTTGTCTACCGATTCTAACATAATGGTTCTTCCTTCCCCGATGACCACGTAATCCGGATTGTCATCTACTATTGAATAACCATTATTGTGCAATTCGTTCAATAGGCCGCCTTCTCCGATCACAAAAGCAGTTCCGTTAGGCTTTATCATGGACAAATACCTGGCAGTAGCCATGGCACATGTAAATATATCTTCTACTTCTACGTTAAAACCTAGATTTCTGAGCTTGTAACAAACATCTCTACTTGTTCTCTGGCTGTTATTAGTCAAAAATAAGAACGGGATACCTTCACTTTTGAGTCGGTTAATGAACTCAACAGCACCTGGGATAGCAGTTTTTCCTTTGTAGATTACACCATCCATATCGATCAAAAAACCTTTCTTCTTCATACTCTATTTGTATTTAAGTGATAACTGATGTTCTATACAAATATACGACATTTTAGTTTTTAGGTTAAAATTTAAGCCTATTTGTTTAAACAATGTATTATTTTTTTAAAAGTAGGTTAAAAAATAAACCTATATTAAATTAATATATGATTTTGTGTCAACTTTTGTATATAATTTAACTTAGATAGCCCGTGTTTCATATTTGTATTTATCATATATTTTGAGCGGTAGTAGGTATAGTAACAGGTTAAATGGTCTAAAAAAAACAAAAAATAATATTTGATAAAGCATATCCATTATCTTGTCATATTTTTAGATTTTATTTATAATTTAAGCGTATAATCGCTTGTTCCTTAAGTGTAATTCATAATCGCAATACTTTCTCTAAAAAGTGCTTTTTATTGAAATTTTAGTGTTTTTTTGATTCGGGTTTGTTGTTTAAATGTAAAAATGTTGAAAACTAACTACTTGTTTATCAGTAATTTACGTGTAAAAAAATATTAGATTTTCTTGTTTTTAAAATAAAACTCGCACAACTTAGCATCATGATATTCGTATCGAATAATAATATGATTATTTGAAGGTCGGATAAAGAGATACAAATAACCGGGCATTTATATTTCAGAATAAATAACAATGATTTAATGTAAGTTTTAGACCTTAAAAAGCTTTAATAACAATAATTTATACCAACGTTTAAACTAAACTACAACAACCATGAAAAAAACTATACTATCTATTACTGCTATTTTCGTAGCTTCTTTTGCTGCAAACGCTCAATTTGTAGAAACAAGCACTTCTGTAACTTATACCGGACACAGCATACCTTCTGGAACTCCTGGATTTTATGCATACCAAGCTTATCCAAGCACTCAATTTTCGGATGCTACTTGTTCTACAGCTTTTTCAGGAACATTAGGTGGATTCGATCCATCATTTCAGGATGCAACTGCGATTGGTTCTCCTAGATCTAATGGTGGTGCTATCATTTTTGGTGGAGGTATTGCTAATGTTTATTCGGGGTCACCTTGCGGAGCTAACATTCCTTCGTTTGGTTTCAATTCAAATGGCGTTGATCTAAGTGCAGCTGCAAATCAAAAAATCACGTTTGAATACCAAAGCGATGCTACATTAAATTTGGAATTGCAGGTAAAAGATGTTTTTTATAACGGTATGTTAATTTCTACACCATTTACTTTAGTAGGTGATGGAAATGTTCATACAATTTCACTAGATTTTTCTGGTAACATAAATGGAGCTGCTGATTTGTCTTCAATCAGACAAATTTCATTTGGTTTTCCTACTAGCACATTGTCTCCAAGTTTTGGTGTCTCTCTTAATAATATAAAATTAGGTAGTGCAGTAGTAACAGCTATCAACAACAGCACCTCTGTAGCAAATGCTAATTTATTCCCTAATCCTTCTACAGGTACAACTACCATCTCTGGTGAATTGAAATCTGTAGCGAATGTTAAAATTACTTTAGTTGATATGTTGGGTCAGGAAGTGAAAGTAATCTCTGAAGAGTATACTAGCACCATCAACTCTACATTTGATGTATCTACTCTTAAGAAAGGCATCTACTCTGTGGTAACAAATATCGACGGAGCGCCATCTAAGAGCCAGATGTTGGTCGTAAGATAGTTTCAATGACATTTAGACTAGCGGGGTGCAGCAAAACACTCCGCTAGTTTTTTAACCAGACAAACAAACCAATGAATCAAGCACTTCGTTTTTTTTACAAAGGCTTTACAGGACCTGCAGTTTTACTGCTGTTGATGGTATTGCTTTCCTTTACTTATAAAATCAATTCATCCACTCAGGAAGTAGAAGACTATTATGTCTACGGTGATTCATGGGTGCACGGTATTCCCACCGGTTTCATGGGAGAAAAAGACGGTAAAAGTATTGTGTTGAATGATGCCTGGAAAGAAAATCCTTACAAAGGAGAAAAATGCATCAAGATGACGGTAAATCCCAACATAGAAAGTTGGAGAGGATTGCATATTCAGTTTAAAGGAACCTGGAACGTAGGTTTGGATGAAAAAACAGTATTACCGGATCTATCAGAATACGATCAATTAGAATTTTATGCCAAAGCTATTCCTGGCCCTGGCAAAGATGTTTTTTTAATACAGGAAATTGGCGTGGGCCAAACAGATAAAGTAGAAGGAGCCATGTTTACGGACAGCTTCCTGGAGATTGGTGAAGATTGGAAAAAACACACGATTAAGTTAAAGAAAGGTGAATTGAAACGAGTAAACACTTTACTGTTCTTCACACTGCCGGAGGGAACATTGTTCCTGGATGAAATCAAATTTACTAAAAAGAAAAAGTAGAAACGATGAAGAGGATTTTATATCCAATACCATATTTGGTTTTATCATTGGTTGTACTGACTCAATGTTCGCGTGTAACATTAGTCACTCAACCGGATCTATATACTCCCATGGCGGAGAATATAGAGTTGGATGAAACTACTACCGAAAATAATGGCTATAAGAGAGCTATAGATCGTGAAGGATGGAAACTGGTTTGGACGGATGAGTTCAACGGTCCTGAAATAGATACCTCTAAGTGGACGCACGAAGTCAATGGTGATGGCGGCGGGAATAATGAAATGCAATTTTATGTCGCTTCTAAAGCGAACTCTTATATAAAGGATGATTTCTTAGTCATCAAAGCAGCGCAACAAAATTACAAAGGAAAGTTTTATACGTCTGCACGTTTGAATACCAAATTTAAAGCAGACTGGACTTATGGTCGTTTTGATATCAGAGCCAAAACTCCTGTGCAGCAAGGTGTATGGCCGGCGATCTGGATGCTTCCTTCTGACTGGACTTATGGTGCATGGCCGCAAAGTGGAGAGATTGATATCATGGAGAGCATCGGTTCTAAACCGAAAACTTTAGTCGGTACATTGCATTACGGAGAAGCCTGGCCTAATAACAAGCATACCGGTACGGATGTCGATATGAAACAAGGTGATCTTTCTACACAGTTTCGTTTGTACTCTGTAGAGTGGGAGCCCAATGAAATCCGTTGGTATGTTGACGATTCGTTGTACGCTACGAAAACTACCAAAGATTTGGAGCCACACAAATGGCCTTTTGATCAGAGGTTTCACATGATCCTGAATTTAGCCATCGGCGGACAGTGGCCAGGACCTCCGGATGAAACCACTACTTTTCCCAAATACATGTTCGTAGATTACGTGCGTGTTTATCAAAGAAATAACGCACAGTAGAACAGATGTAAAGTGTACAGTTGCAAGAAAATTGTTCGCTGTTCACTAAAATTTTAATTAGTCATTAACAAGTAAGGCTTATATTAAATGTATAAAAGAGTCCATAGGAAATGGTTTTTTATGTTAGCTCTCGGTCTAATGACTTCGCTTAACGGTGCTGTTTATGCACAACAAGGCGAAGGATCAGAAGCGAGTCCAGCGATGACATTCAAAAAAGTTCCGATTAAACTTCCTCGTATAGGAACTTTATTTTCGGTCGACAAATCAGACGAAGGAATTAGTAATCCGGTAGTCCAACCCCTGTTTAAAAATTATTTAAATGGTTTGACAGTAGGTGGTTTTTACAGAGGCTTTTTTTTAAACCGTAACATGTCACATGGTTATCCCGGTACACCTGATGATGTAATACGTGTAGGTGATGGACAAATAGATCCTGTTCTGATGCTATACTTCAGTGGTAATATGACACCTAACACAAGTTTTGGTGCAGACATTAGTGCTGCTAGTCCATTCTTTGTTTATCAAGGACCAGGTTATGGTAGAGATGGAAATTCACAACCTTACATCACTGCTGTTTTAAGAGGTAGCTTTAAAACTAAGTTGGGTACATTCAACATGAAGGCCGGAGGTATAGAGTTTCTTACTATCACTCCCTTTACTTTTGGCGCGAATGTAAATTTCAATAGGTATTCTGTTTTTGAAAGAAGACCATGGGATCCAGGTGCTGAGGGGAATGTTAAAACGAGATATGCAAGCTATTACTATAGTGGTACAATCAATCAAGATGCACGTTTCGGAACGCAAGCATTTAAAGGTTATATCTTGAATGGATTCATTCCTGCAATCAATACAAATGTCGATTTCTTCTATGGAAAGACACAGCAAAATGGCGGTTATTTCCGAATCAACCAGACCAGACCTTCATCAAATATGGGCGCGCGTGTCAAAAAGAATTTCAAAAATGGAAATTATATAAGTTTAAATACTTTCAACTCCTATCAACATTCAGATAGTGTAAATCATAATAAAGCAGATGTGCAATGGAACATTTACACGTCTGAATATTTTCTCAACTTCAAAGGGTTTACTTTAAGTGGAGAATTTGGCGCAGGAAGATATATGAGTCCTACCGTTAAAGAAAACTGGAGCGAAGCTTTTACGGCAGATTTAACAATCCCTAAAAAAGTAGTTGGTATTCCAATAGCTTTACGTTACTATCAAATTGGTCAATATTTTACGAGTAACGTCGCTAACTTTAACAATACTACAATAGCTCAGGTTACTCAAGGAAATACCTCAGTTCTCGGTATTAATCCATTTGGAGGATCTCTTGAAAATGTGGGGGATATGAATAACAATAGGAGAGGAGCTGCTATCAACTTAACTTCTATTAAAGTATGGAAATTTACATTTGCAACAGGAACACAAATTTCTGAAGAATTGCAAAAACTGGATGTTGATACGTTGTTGTATTATTCGCATCGTGTAAATAGCCTTGTATGGTCCAGATTACCGAACTATTTTCCTGTGAATGTTCCTCCTGGACAAGGGATCGGACCTGACGGAAGAATATCTGTTTATTATCGTGGCGTATCTGAAAAAGTGAGAATTTTAGATCGTAATGCTGACGGTACGCCTACAAGTAAAAGATATTTTAATTCATGGGACATTCAAGCGAAATTCAAGAATAAAATATTTAACAGAGATTTTTACATGTTCTATTTAGGAACATTCAGCTCCGCTCAAAGCAGCTTATCTGCTACACCTAAATTTGATGATGATGCATACATCAGAACTCAGTTTCATGAATTGGATGTTTATTATAATATAACCTCTGATATTGTATTGGCTTTATATGGTGGCTTGGAATATGTAAAGGGCAATCAATATACTGATATCAGTACAGTAACAGGTAAACCCAGAAATCAGGTTGGTACAGCTATAGGTTATGGATTTGATTATTCATTTTCTCGTTCTACAACATTATACTTCAGACACCGTTGGTTCACGTTCGAAGACAAAGGTTTTCCTGCAGAAAAGTTTAGTGGTAATGAAGCCACAGTTGAATTAAAAATGTTCTTCTAATGATTATTACAAAGAAAAATATAGACACAATGAGTAAGAAATTAATACTTCTCTTTTTGGCACTTATCAGTGTTTCTGCTTTTGCTCAGGACAACGATAAAGTGAAGTTCGGCGCTTACGGAAGAGCCTTACAACAAAACACGACATTAGGAAATGACGACACATTGAATGCAGACAATGTGAGCAAAGGTCACGTGCTGGTAGATTTGGGTGTTAATATAAACCCGGATAAGAGAACCGAGGTGCAAGCCATCATTCGTATGCGCAGTGACATTGGCGGTTTTTATGTGGCCGGTTCAGCACTACAATTGAGACAATTGTACATAAAAGGTTTGATCGGCAAGTATTTCAGTTATCAGGTCGGTGATTTATACTTGCAAATGTCTCCTTATACCTTCTACAACAACAACGCAGAAGGTAGCATCAACGAAGGTAGAATCTTCAGTGATTTTAGACGCGACTATACCAACTATGAAAATCTAAGCAATAGAGGTAACTCTTGGTGGCAACAAGGAGCTGCTACCAATTTCTCTTTGGCATTCAAAGATAGTAAGATTGATTCTATGCGTGTAGATGCCTTCTTTGTCAGAAACAGACCTGATGGCTATCTATCAACTTCTCCGGCAGCTCTTTTCCATGCGGGTGGACGTGTCACATTGACAAGCACAGAGAAAATGAAATTGATAGGTAACTATGTGAACTTATTTGAAATTGGTAAGACAGCAAAGATTGACAGTGCCATCAGCAATCCCGTAACGTCTTTGCAACTGGATTATACCTTATGGAACAATGAACAGACAGCATTCCGTTTTGTAGGTGAGGGTGGTTATTCCCAAATGATTTTTAAAGGATATGAAAACCGTGCATCTAAAGACGGATCATTTGCAGAAGGCGCAGTAAAATTGCATTTGAAACCCGCTAACTTATTATTCACTGCCGGCTATATGTATGTAGATCCTCAGTTCTACAGTTCTGCAGCTCAAAGTAAGCGTGTTAACTTTGCCAACACTCCTTCTACTTTCCCGATCTACGGAAACGATCCATTGAATCCTAATTTCAGAACACCAACGATCTTTGATCTGGTAAAAGATACAGCAGTTTACAATCAGCGTATCGTGAGTCAGCTTATGGCTTATGATCCTACATTGAATAACTCTACACCTTACGGTAAAGCTACGCCAAACAGACAAGGCGTTAATTTTGATGTACAGTACAAAGACTCTGCACAAAAGATTATGGCGAATATAAACGCTGCTTATCTTACAGAAGCGGTAGGAGAAGGTTCTGCACAAAAGAAAACATTCTTAGTATTGAAAGCCGGTGCTGATTTCCATATCCACAAATTTATTGGCTGGAAAAAGAAAATCATTGTAACAACAGGCGTGCGTTATGAAAATACAAAACGTGGTGGAGATCCATTGGAAACAGTAAATCTGAATAGTACTTTGGTTGACTTAGGCTTGGAACTGGAAGTCGTAAACAGACTTGATCTAGTAGTAGGAACTAAATTCCTGAATGCAGGAGGAAATGAATTCTTAGCTATTCGCAATAAATACAATGACATCATCAATTTCACGGCCGCGCCTAATATCAGTGTGAATCAAACATTGATGGCTGCAGGTTTGAAATACAGATTTAGTGCGAATACATACATTACCGTTCAGGATCATATCTTTACTTATACTGATGGAAACAATAGCTTAAGAAACTATTCGTTTAATCAGTTCCTGATCATGTTCAACATGAATTTCTAAACAGAAATCGTATGAAAAAAATCATTAGTATTTTTCTGGCTGCGTTGCTGATTGCATCGTGTAGAAACAAAGAACAACTGGGTCCTGATCTGGTAGGTATATATGGACCCGTAACCATCACACAACCTTTGGCCGTCAACATGCCAAGTGTGAACTTCAGTACCGGTGAAAAGATTTTCTTTACCGCTAAGTTTGAAAACTCTGCGGTATGGACAATTACCATTACAGGTTCAAACGGTGCTCAAAAGATTATTACAGGTATCAGTAAAGAAATCAATGCAGAGAATAGTACATGGACAGGTACAGCCGATGTACTTCCTTCCTTTATCGCAGGATCAGTAAATGCAGTACTGACTTTTAATAATGATCCCCAGACGGATAATGTTCCTATTACTATTACAGCCAAGCGTATATCGGATTATCCAACGGATGTATTGGTTTCTGATTTTGTAGTGAATAAACAACATTGTTATTGCGCAGGAACTATACCTCCATCAGAATGGCCGAGTGATTTCCCTGCAACGATCAATACAGAGACAACTAATGGCTTGCCGGATGGTAATTCTTATTTAGTAATGGGACCTCAGGCCCCATGGCAGGGAGGTGGAAGTCCTTATGTCGATATCCTGATCATTTCACCAAGAAATTCAATGATCAACTATGGTACTTATTATCCATTGTATGCTGATCCCTCGAAAGTATATTTCAATATAATGGTGTATAACACAGGTACACCGACATGGTTGCAAGTCACTTTATTTGAAGAGGGCACTGCAGCTAGACATATTGACATCAAACCAAACTGGACTGGGTGGAAACAGGTATCTGTGAAGTATTCTGATTTAGTAGCTAATTCTACTGCATTTGCTTCGAACATCCAACCTACAAAAGTAACGGCTATTCAATTGGTACTATTATCTAATATACCAACTAGCAATCCAGCCTTGACTACGACACAAGTAAAGACTGCATTTGATCACATCACCTTTACACACAACGCACCTTATCAACCATAATACGAGTTCAAGGCTCCTCATCTTATAATAAAAGCATAATGCATAAACTTAGCAGACATCTCCAGATCCTGTTTGTATTGTTATTCCTTTCTGTTTCTTCTTTGAAAGCTCAGCAAAGTAAAGAAGAGATTGAAAAAAAGATAGATGCTTTACTGGCATCCATGACTACTGAAGAAAAAGCCGGTCAGATGACTCAGCTGACTTTGGATTATGTGTGCCAGGGGAAATTCTTTGACGGTAACAAAGAAATGAAAATTGATCCGGCGCGTTTGGATTCTGCGTTGCTGAAGTATCATGTGGGTTCCATTTTGAATACAGGTAGTTATACCTTAACGAGAGATAACTGGTATGAAGTTATTCAGAATATTCAAAATGTTGCGACAACGAAAACACGTTTAAAGATTCCTGTATTGTACGGTATCGATGCTATACACGGCGCTAACTATACCGTAGGAGCCACTTTGTTTCCGCAAGAATTAGCACAAGCAGCGACCTGGAATACCGCCTTGGTTGAACAAGCCGGTGCCGTCACGGCTTACGAAGTCAGAGCATCCGCTATTCCCTGGAATTTTTCTCCGGTGTTGGATTTAGGAAGACAACCTTTATGGTCTCGCTTCTTTGAAACCTATGGAGAGGATCCTTACCTTGCCTCTTTAATGGGAGAGGCTTGTATTAAAGGTTATCAAGGCAAAGACATTTCTCATCCTGAAAAAGTAGCGGCCTGCCTTAAGCATTACATGGCTTATAGTGCTTCTTATTCTGGTAAAGACAGAACACCAATTGCGATTTCAGAACGCATGCTGAGAGAATATTACTTAGTTCCTTTTGCTAAAGCGATAGAGAACGGAGCTTTGACTGTCATGGTCAATTCAGGAGAGATCAATGGCAAGCCTGTGCACATCGATCATCACATCTTAACAGATATTTTGAAAACCGAATTGAAGTTTGAAGGTTTTGCCGTAACAGATTGGGAAGATATTATTTTCCTAACGAAGAGACATCGTGTAGCCGCAACTTACAAAGACGCCATTGCCATGGCCATCAATGCCGGTGTCGACATGAGCATGGTACCCTTGGAAGTTGATTTTACCAAGTTGTTGGTAGAATTAGTAAAAGAAGGCAAGATACCGATGAGCCGTATGGACGATGCCGTAAGACGCATCCTGCGTGTGAAGTATCGATTGGGTTTATTTCAACATCCTTACTACGAGAAAAATTCTTATAAGAAATTCGGTTCAGCAGAGTTTACACAAATCAATTTTCAAGCGGCATCGGAAGCCATGACGTTGCTGAAGAATACGAATAACATCTTGCCATTGGCAAAGAATAAAAAAATATTATTGACAGGTGCCGCCGCTCATTCATTGACACCATTGAACGGCGCCTGGACTCATACCTGGCAGGGATTGGCGGAGAAATACAATCCGAAAGATAAACAAACGGTGTATCAGGCTTTGCAAACTAAGTTGGGCGCAGGCAATGTAGTGTATGTGGAAGGAACTTCTTACGATAAAGACATCAACACAGCAGAAGCGTTAAAGCAAGCAGCGAACGTGGATTACATCGTAGTCTGTCTGGCTGAAAAACCGGGTACAGAAAAAGACGGAGACATCCATGACTTGAACCTGGACAAAGCACAACAAGAATTCGTGAAAGCCTTATCGAAAACAGGAAAGCCGATTATATTTGTCATGGCTTTTGACAGGCCTCGTCTCATTACAGAGATAGAGCCATTCGCTTCCGGTATCGTCATGGCCTACTTACCGGGTAACGAAGGAGGAAGAGCGATTGCCGATGTGTTATACGGTGATGTGAATCCTTCAGGAAAACTTCCGTTTTCTTATCCTAAATATCCGAATGCGCTGAACACTTACGATTATAAGACTACTGAAGACACCGCGCCGGGACAATATTTAGGAGTAGACTTTCTGTATCCGTTTGGAGCAGGTCTTAGTTATACGACATTCGCATATGCTGACTTGAAGTTAAGTACGGACAAATGGAAAGGAAATGATTCATTGACTGTAACCATTAAAGTAACGAATAGTGGGACTAAAGAAGGTAAAGAAGTCGTACAGCTTTATACCAGAGATGAATTCGCCAGCATCACACCATCGGTGAAACGTCTGAAAGGATTTCAAAAAATCAGTTTGAAAGCAGGAGAGAGTAAAGTCGTTACCTTCAAGCTGCACCGTAAAGATTTAGGTTTTGTAAACTTCGATAACCAATGGATCACAGAGCCGGGAGACTTTACGGTAATGGTCGGTGGCTTGACTAAAGGATTTTTGTTGGTGGATTAAGTTTATATAAGGCCTTAAGATCTGTTATAGAAAGATAAAAGAGAAGGGTTCTGAGTTTTCAGAACCCTTTTTTATTGTCAAAAATCAAGATCTGATAGAATATTTTTCATTTTATAGCCATTATTTAATATCTTAAGAGTTCAACTGTTTTCCGGTTGTCTGAAATAAGCTAATACTGGAGTAAAAAATGAGGAGTTCAATTCTTTCGGTGAGGTCTGTTCGTATACTGTTTATAGGGTGTTGGGTATTTTTAGCAGCTCTTCAAAGCGCTTATGCAGCGGGGCCTGTGCAGCTTAAGAAAAATTTCGAGGACATTCTTGTTCCATCCGATGCCATTCAGGGAATCGAAGATCCTGACGGGAAATTGAGTTTTGCAGCTATCAACACACTGGAGTTTCAGAAAAAAATAAATACACTACCGTACGGAGCCAAACTCAAAGCGGATACTTACTATTGGTTAAAATTTTCTATTCTGAATGAAACAGATAAAGAAACCAATTGGATACTTCAACTGCCTTTGCATTCTGAAAATTTACTCGTCTACATTGTACGCCCGGACGGGAGTTACAATGCTTATCAAACGGGACAACAACTCGATTTTCAAACCCGGTCCATTGATATGCGTACACTGGCTTTTGAACTGCCACCGGATCACTCCGCACCCATTGATGTATACGTTCATCTGTATCATAAAGAGCATTCAGAGTTAACCTTCATTGCCATCAACGAGAAGAGTTACCTGGAAACGCATACCAAAGGTTATTTGTTTTTAGGATTGATTTATGGGATACTCTTTTTAATGGCAGTCTACAATTTGATCTTATACTTTTCGATCAAAGAGAGAACTTACATTTATTATGTATTGTACATCTTAAGCGCCGCTTTTTTCATTTCCAGAAAAGATGGTCTGGCCTTTCAGTTTCTATGGCCACACGCTCCACAGATGAATGAATACCACCATTCGGTCAGTTTGTTTTTGTTGTTGACTACGTTTCTATTATACACTAATAGCTTTATTGATATAAAGAATACTCATCCTAGAATTTACCTGGTCAATAATATTATTCTATTAATTAACTTTTTACATTTTGTTTTTACACTGATTTATCCTGCATATTCTAGCCCTTTACCGATGGTGAGTATTTGCAGTTTTATTTACTTCCTCGGTGTAACGGTTTATTACTTAAACAAAAACTATAAACCGGTTCGTTACCTCGTGGTGGGTCTTTCCGCTATGGTCATGGCCTTGATCGTTTTGAAGTTGATGTTTCTTAATCTGATTGAATGGAATTGGTTTATTGAATATGTATACAATTATGCGATAGTGATTGATGCCATTGCGATGTCGCTGGCTATGCGTGATAAGCTTATTTATTTGAGAACAAAAAAAGAACAGGCGGAACAAGCAAAGCTGGAAGAAGAACGATTGAAAACAGAAAATGAATTGATTCAATTGAAAAATCTGAAACTGGAATCTGAAGTTACACATCAAAATAGTCAACTGGCTGCATTCGCTACCAATTCAGTTCAGAAAATGGAATTTCTCAATCGTTTGAAAAAAGAATTAGAAGATATTTCCACTGAAGTTCCTGATAATGCGGCATTGAAAAAGTTGATTAAAAACATAGACAAAGAATCTGACTTTGATAATCATTGGGAGCAGTTTCAGTTAAATTTTGATAAAGCACATAACAATTTTTTAGCTCGTTTGAAAGAAAGTTACCCCAGCTTAAAACCAGGAGATTTGATGCTTTGTGCTTACACTAAATTGGGGAAATCGAACAAGGAGATCGGTACACTTTTGAATATTACGATCAGTGGGGTAGAGAAAAAGCGCCTGAGACTTAAAGAAAAAATGAATGTTAGCCCTGAAATTTCACTTTTTGACTTTTTATTACAAATAAAATAGATTACACTTACCTGACATGTTAAGTGGTTGATTTTTAAGACCTTGTTCGAACATCTTTTTTGCGTTATACACTTAAATATTCGTTTTTTTGACCGTGTACGGGTTTTGTCCGTCCGGAAGTCGTAACATTTTCCCTTCCTTAGTATAGCTTCATTGTAATAGTTAAGTTCAACTATTTGTAAGAATTCTACAATTTGGTTGTAGAGTTACGTAAACAAGTACAAATAGTTACAGCTTAAATCCATAAACTCTAAACTAAACTTACATCTATGAAGGCATTGTACGTGATTTTTACATTATCCGCTCTTTTGAGCTTGCAAACAGAGCTTTTTGCTCAAAACTGGAATCTGGTATGGTCAGATGAATTTAATGGTAATGCTGTAGGACCTGACTGGGTTTTTGAAACCGGTGCAGGTGGTTGGGGAAACAATGAGTTAGAATACTACCGCGCAGAGAATGCTTCTGTTTCAGGAGGTAATCTGCTTCTTACCGCAAAGAAAGAAAACTATGGTGGAGCCAGCTATACTTCTGTTAGAATGAAAACACAAGGCAGAAAGTCATGGAAGTATGGAAAAATCGAAGCGAGAATTGCTACGCCATCTTTTAACGGAGCTTGGCCTGCGTTTTGGATGTTAGGCGATAACATCAGTTCTGTAGGATGGCCAAAATGTGGTGAGATCGACATCATGGAGCATGTAAATACCGGTAATGCAGACTTTGGTACGATTCACTGGGATAATAATGGACATCAATCTTACTCCAACAGTACGAATGTTAATAGCGGTATAACAGGATTTCACACCTACACTATTATATGGACAGATCAATCTATCAAATGGCTTGTCGATGGTACTCAATATGCAGAAGCGAATATTGCCAATGGTGTTAATGGAACAGAAGAATTTCAAAAGAACTTTTTCATCCTTTTGAATTTTGCAATTGGTGGCCAATGGCCAGGATATAATATTGATAATAATGCATTCCCTAATCAAATGAAAGTTGATTATGTAAGAGTGTATCAAGCAGGCTCTACACCTCCTCCGGCAACAGGCGGAGTAACTACAGTATACAAAGATTGTAACTTCGGTGGTTATGCTGTTGGTCTTCCTGTAGGAAACTATGCTTACGGTGACTTATATGCTAGAGGTATTGCTAACGAAGACATCTCTTCTATAAAAGTAAACAGTGGTTATGAAGTAGTGTTATGCGAAAACGATAACCTAACAGGTGCCACACTTACAATACCAGCAGGAGAAAATTCTTGCTTAGTGGCTCAAGGATGGAACGATAGAACAACCTCTTTGATCGTACGTGCGGCATCAGGTGTACCGGCTTTTACAAGAACGATACAAGCAGAAGATTACAGTGCTATGCTGGGTGTACAAAAAGAAGGAACAAGTGATGCAGGTGGAGGATTGAACGTTGGCTATATCGACAATAATGACTGGATGGCTTACAACAGCATCAACTTCCCTACATCCGGTAACTACAAAATTGAGTATAGAGTAGCCAGCATGTATGGTGGAAATAGAATATCACTGGATTTGAACGCAGGTTCTATTCAGTTAGGAACAACAGATATTCCTTCTACCGGCGGATGGCAGAACTGGACTACTGTGAGCAGAACAGTCAATGTAAATGCGGGTACATATAACCTGGGTATCTTTGCCGCGATTGGAGGTTTCAACTTAAACTGGATTCGCATCACTAGAATTGGCAATGCGAGAACAAGCAGTGAAGAAGCAGAAATGGTAACATCTTCTAACAATATTTCTTCCGATGGCTTGGGATTGTTTCCGAATCCGGTAGAAAATGAACTTTACATCAATTCATCTGAAGATCTTACGGGGGGATATATCAGTGTAGTAGATGTGATGGGAAGAGAAGTATTGAAAGAGTCTAACACTTTTGGAGTCTTGAATGTTTCAAAATTAGAATCCGGGGTCTATACATTATCAGCTGTGTCTAAAGAAGGAAATAAAACAACGAGAAGATTTATCAAACATTAATACAAAGTAAGACTGGCTTTCGAGGAGCCAGTCTTATTTTTTTTACAACAACCACCTAACTAATTATCTTAACCAAGCAGTATGAAAAAAGTCTACAAATTATGTTTTAGCCTGATGTTAACCATGGGCTTAAGCTATTATTCGGTAGCACAGACTTCTCTGGGCACCAGTGCTAGTTTACTGGGCGAACTGAAAAAAGACCTGAGCTCCAAATCGACTAGCCGTTCTGTATCCAGTGTTGACCTGGATGTTCCGGGATCTAGTTTTACAGGAAAAGTAAATTACAA